>NZ_QHHW01000039.1:0-166437 GCF_003947325.1 Amycolatopsis sp. WAC 01375 | reverse complement strand
ACCAGTTCGGCGCCCGCGCCCGCCGAACTCACGTACGAACCCGCCGCGGGCGCGCAGGACGTCGCGCCGGGTCAGCCCATCAAGGTCAGCGTCGCCGACGGCACCCTCGACCAGGTCGTCCTGACCAATCCCGAGGGCAAGCAGGTCGCGGGTCAGCCGTCCGAGGACAAGAAGAGCTGGTCCACCACCGAACAGCTCGGCTACGGCAAGGCGTACACGTGGTCCGGCAAGGCCACCGGCACCGACGGCAAGCCCGTCGAGATCGGCGGAGCGTTCACCACGGTCAAGCCGCGCAAGCAGGTGGGCGCGAACATCAACGTCTTCGACGGCCAGACCTACGGCGTCGCCATGCCGATCACGCTGACGTTCCCGAGCAAGGTCACCGACAAGGCCTCGGTCGAGAAGGCGCTCTCGGTCGAGACCACGCCGAAGACCGAGGGGTCCTGGGCGTGGGTCCACGACGACACCTCGGTGCACTGGCGGCCGAAGGCCTACTGGCAGCCCGGCACCACGGTGAAGTTCAATGCCAAGATCTACGGCGTCAAAATCGGCGAAGGCGTGTACGGCAAGGAAGACCGCTCGGCGAGCTTCACGATCGGCCGCTCGCAGATCGTCAAGGGCAACACCCAGACCCACCGGCTCGTGGTGATCCGTGACGGCCAGCAGATCGCGGACTACGCGGCCAGCTACGGCCTCGACGCCGACCCGGGCCGCGTCACGCCGAGCGGCACGCACGTGGTGATGTCCAAGCACGACACGTACTCGATGACCAACGAGCGCTACAACTACGAGAACATCGTCGTGCCGTCCGCGGTGCGCTTTTCGACCAACGGCGAATTCATCCACGGCTACGCGCCGTCGATCTGGGCGCAGGGCAAGAAGAACATCTCGCACGGCTGCGTGAACCTGGCGCCGGCGAACGCCAAGGCGTACATGGACGGCGCGCTGGTCGGGGACCCCGTCGAGATCGAGGGCAGCACGGTGAAGATCAACCGGGCGCGCGACTACAGCGACTGGACCTACGACTGGGCCGAATGGTCCAAGCTGTCCGCTCTCGCGAGCTGAAGTACTTCCTTGGAACCGGGCGGCCGGAGACCTCCACGGTCTCCGGCCGTTCGTGTTGGTTGCCGTGCGCTGACTGGAAACTTCCGAAAACTCGATGCAACCGGTGCGGAGGCGGGACGCATGTCTAACGACGTGAGGCGCCGCGGCCAATGAGCGGCGCCCGGATCGAGGAGACTCTCTTGCGTACTCGTATCGCTCTTTCCCTCGGCGCGCTGCTGCTGGCGGGCGGCGCCGCCTTCGCGACCACGTCGCTCGCGTCGGCCGATCAGAGCGCCCCGTCGCCGACGGCCACCCAGGCGCCCCAGCCGACCAACGCGCCCACCGCGGCACCGGGCGAGCCGACCCGGGCCACCACCGCCCCGGCGCGTCCGGAGGCGGCCCCGCCGAAGACCAGCGCCGCCGTCGTGAAGCCGGGCGAGCACCGCGTGCCCAAGGCCGTTCCCGCCGGGCCGACCGGCGACCTGAACCTCCCCGCCGTCACCGAAGGAGCCGGTAACTAGGTGTCGCCGAGCCGCTCGTCGAAGACCGGGACGGGCTCGCCGTGGGACGGCGAGTTCGCCCGGTACTTCGACGAGCGCGCGCACAGCCTGCGTGCCACGGCGTACCTCCTGTGCGGGGACTGGCACCAGGCCGAGGACATCACCCAGGCCGCGCTGCTGAAGCTGTACCTGGCTTGGCCGAGGCTCTCCCGGCACGACGCGCTCGACGGCTACGCGCGCAAGATCGTGCTGCGGACGTTCCTCTCCGAGCATCGGCGGGTCTGGCGCAAACGAGAGAAGCTCACCGGCGACCTCCCCGACGTCGCGGGCGAGGCGGGCGGCACGGAGCAGGAGCTGCTGGTCAGGCATGCCCTGTCCGGCATCGCCCCGAAGCAGCGGGCCGTACTCGTACTGCGGTATTTCGAAGATCTCAGCGTCGAAGAGACGGCCGCGACGCTGGGCTGCAGCACCGGGAACGTGAAGAGTCAGAGCGCGCGGGGTCTGGCGACCCTGCGCAAGCGGCTCGGGCCGCATTTCAGTGAACTGGCCTTGAGCGGAGCGCACGACGATGGGAGGTGAGGAGATGGACGAGGACATCAAGGGCGTGCTTACGCACGGGGCGAGCGGTCCCCCGCTGGGTATCCGGGCGGCGGACATCATCGAGAAGGGTGGCCGGATCCGGCGACGACGCAAACGGCTGGCCGTGGCGGGCAGTTCGCTGGCGACGGTCGCGGTGATCGTGTTCGGCGCGATCGCCGTCGGTGGCCGCGGCGGTGAGGGGTCCGCGCCGGTCCAGCCCGCGGGCCCCGGCCTGTCGACCATCGCCCCGGCGCCCGTCTCACCGGCGCCTTCCGAAGCGACTCCTCGGCCGGCGGTCACTCCCGGGGAGCCGTCGTCCGCTCCGGTGACGCCCCCGAAGCAGGATCAGACGCGCACGACCCCCAAGTCCTCGCAGCCCGGTCGCACGACGACGGCCGTCCCTCCTCGTGGGCCGACACCGACGAAGGAACCGAGCGAGCCACCGACCGCGGTCACGACCCGCTGATCTCCTGCCCGGAACGTCCGATTTCCGAGTTGTGACCCAAAGTAATCGGAAATTCTCCGACCCCGGCTTCACCTGGTGGTTCATCACCGTTTCGGGGGAACGACCCTCGCACGACCGATCCAAAGCGCTGAATCAGCACGTTTGAACACCTACGGTCGAGGGAACAAACCCTCGACGATGGGTAAGTAAACGGGTGGGTCGGGAGGTCAAACCCATGGCCGAAGAGGCGCTGAGCGCGTCACATCAGGAAAAAGGGGAACCGGCGGAGGCCCCACCTGAACAGATCAGAAAGGCCGTCGCCGGAGCGGCGATGGGTAACTGCATCGAGTGGTACGACTTCGGTGTATTCGGCTTCATGCCCGCCATCCTGGGGCAAGTCTTCTTCAATGCTTCGAGCACTTCCGAAGGCGCGCTGGCGACCTTCGCGGTCCTCGCGATCACCTTCGTCGTGCGACCGTTCGGCAGCTTCGTGTTCGGTCCGCTGGGGGACAAGATCGGGCGCCAGAAGGTCCTCGCGCTGACGATCATCCTGATGTCCGGGTCGACGTTCATCATCGGCCTGTTGCCGTCCTACGCGACGATCGGCCCGGCCGCGGCGGTCCTGCTGATCCTGTTGCGCACCATCCAAGGCTTCTCGGCGGGCGGTGAGTACGGTGGCGCGGCGACGTTCATCGCGGAGTACGCGCCCGCCCGGCGCCGGGGTTTCTGGGGCAGCTGGCTCGAGTTCGGCACGCTCGTCGGCTTCGCGATGGGCGCCGGGTTCGTCACGATCTTCACCGTCGTCCTCGGCGACGAAGCCATGCGCGAATGGGGCTGGCGCCTGCCGTTCCTGATCGCCGGCCCGCTCGGCATCGTCGGTCTCTACCTGCGGAACAAGCTGGAGGACACCCCGCTGTTCCAGGAGATCGAGAAGAAGAACCAGGTCGAGAAGTCGCCGCTGAGGGCGCTGCTCAAGAAGCACTGGACGTCGATCCTGCACCTGATCGGCATCGTGGTGATGCTGAACGTCGCCGACTACATCGTGATCACGTATCTGGAGACCTACCTCAAGGACGTGGTCGGGTTCAGCGGGCACACGCCGTTGCTGATCATCCTGGCGACCATCGGGTTGATGCTGATCCTGATCGTGCCGGTCGGCATGTTGTCCGACCGCATCGGGCGAAAACCCATCCTGATCACGTGTTGCGCGAGCTTCCTGGTGTTGCCGATCCCGGCGTTCTCCTTGATGGGCGCGGCCGCGGACGACCAGAACGCCTGGCAGCTCATGCTCGGCCTGGTGATGATCGCGGTGCCGCTGGTGCTGATCCTCGCCGTGCTCGCGGCGACGCTGCCGGCGATGTTCCCGACGCAGGAGCGCTACAGCGGTTTCTCCATCGGCTACAGCGTTTCCACCGCGGCGTTCGGTGGCACGGCGTCGTACATCATCGGCAGCCTGGTGACCAATACGGGCGACAACCTGTGGCCGGCGTACTACTTGATGGGCGCGGCGGCGATCGCGGCCATCCCGATCCTGCTGCTGCCGGAAACCGCAGGGGTCTCGCTGCGCGGCATCGTGAACTCGCGGATCGCGCGGCGCCGGAAGCCGGAAACGGTCACTCCCGGCGATCCCTCCCAGCTACCCGCGAGTTAACGTCTGTCCATGAGCCGTATCTCGCAGCCGTGGCCGCCGGTCGAAGTCGAACCGGCGACCGTCCACCCGGAAGCCCCGAAGCAGGGCAGCCACCTCGGCATTCACTACGGTGAATGCTTCGGGTGCGGCGACGAGATCGAGGCCGGGCTCCACCTGCATTCGACGGTGGGCGAAGGGACGACGGTGTACTCGAAGTTCACCGTCACCTCCGCCCACCAGGGTGCGCCCGGCCTCGCCCATGGCGGCCTGCTGGCCTGCGCCTTCGACGAGGCGCTCGGCGCGACCGTCGGCAACCTGCTGCGCCGCCCCGCCGTCACCGGGAAACTGGAGACGGACTTCCTCCGTCCGGTCCCGGTCGGTTCGACCCTGTACATCGCCACGAAACTGGACGGCGTCGCCGGCCGGAAGATCTACGTCAGCGCCGACGGACGGCTCGACGCCGAAGACGGCCCTGTCGCGGTGCGCGCGCGGGCGTTGTTCGTCCGGGTCGAGTTCGAGCACTTCAGCACCCACGGGGATCCCGAGGCGCTGCAAAAGCTCGCCGCCGCGCACGAGAAGGCCCAGCGCGCCCGCGAGTGGGACATCAACCCGTGATATCTGTCGAGCGCTGACGAAAACTCGCTGCAGGGGCGTCGTGTCGTATCCACCTCAAGTTGTGGATGAAGGCGCCCCTCCATCGAGTTTTCGTGGCCTTCGGCCAAAAGAGCGCGCTCGACGGTGAAGTCTCCGTCGGGCGCGGGGCGCGCCCTTTGGGAGACCGTTCGGTTGCGAGCCTTGGGTTGCGAAGGTTCGGTTGTGAGCCTTGGTTGCGTTTCGTCTGCGTGCTAGGTGAGGGTGCGGGGGCGGATGGCGTTGGCCTTGTCGACGAGTTCGACACGCTGGTCGACCGTTCCGGCCAGCCGCGCCAACGTCCGGTAGCAACGCTCGAGCCCGAACCGCAGGTCTCGTTCGTCCAGCGCGCAGCCCAGCACCTTCGCGCCCGGCGTCGGCTGGTTCTGCGAGTTGAGCCAGCCGTGCGCCGCTTCGAGGACCTCCGCCGACAAACGCGTGCGGCGTTCGGCGTCGAGCTGCAAACGCTCCAGTCGCGTCGAGGCGTCGACGAGATCCCGCTCGGACACCATCACCGGGTCCTTGCCGCCGCCGTTGATCCTGGTCTTGATCTTGATCGCGGCCACCTGCGCGGCGACGTAGTGCGACGAGGACGCGGGGACGGCCTCGAGCACCTCGATCGCGCTGGCCCTGGCGCCCTGCGCGAGGTACACGCGAGCGAGCCCGAAGGCGGCGCTGACGTACGACCGGTCCGTTCGCCACACCAGCTCGTAGTAGCGCGCGGCGCCGAAGTAGTCACCGACCCCTTCCGCGCTGACGGCCAAGGCCAGCTTCGGCGCGATCTCGCCCGGAAGGTCGTCGTACACCGCTTCGAACGCGACGTGCGCGACGCGGGACCGTCCGCCGGCGAGCTCGATCAGGCCGCGGTACCAGTCGATCCGCCAGTCGTGCGGGAAACCCGCCTTGATCGCGAGGTACTGCGCGGCCTGCAACTGCCGCTGCGCCTCGACCAGCTCACCGAGCTCGATGCGGGCCCGGACGATGCGCAACCGGACCTCGATCGACTCACGCGGTGCCCCGGCCAGCGATTCGATCGCGCCCTTGGGATCGAGGGCGACGGTCGACGCGAGCACGCCCGCCGCCGGGTCGTCCGTGTCGACCTGCGGGATCGGCAGACCCGAGACCACCTCGCCCGGATCCGGCAGCGGCACGCTCCCGCCGTGCTCCGGAACGACCATGTCGACGCCGAACGTGCGGGTCTCCGGGCCGAATACGGTCGAAGCACCGGGGCGCGGTTTCCCCGTGCCCAGCGCCATGATCTCGCGGAGCACACCGGTCAGCTGGTCGGCCATCTCCTCGGCCGCGATGAACCGGCGGTCCGGGTCGGAATGCGTGGCGCGCTTCAGGAAGCGGTAGTACGAACCGAAGAGCGCGAACAACGGGACGACGTCCGGACCGGGCAAGGTCGTCTTGTACTTGCTGGTGTAGCCCGAGAATTCGAAGCTGAGGACGGCGAGCGTGCGGCCGACCGTGTACAGGTCCGATGCCACCGAAGCGCCATGGGTCGCCAGTTCGGGCGCGCTGTAGCCGGTGGTGAAGAACAGCGGGCTCTCGTAGTCGTCGACGCGGCGGACCGCGCCGAGGTCGATCAGCTTGAGCTGCTCGTGCGTCTGGATGACGTTGTCGGGCTTGAGGTCGCAGTACAGGAGGTTCTGGCTGTGCAGGTAGCCCATGGCGGGCAGGATCTCCAGCCCGTAGGCGATCACCTGGCCGATCGGCAACGGCTCCGGGCGCTTCGTCTCGCGGTGGTGCGCGAGCGCGAGCTGCCTCAGCGACTGGCCGCCGACGTACTCCATGACGATGTAACCGACCGAGTTGCCGGTGTCGCCGTCCGGATGCTGCACGAAGTTGTGGATCTTGACGATGTTGGGGTGCTCGACCTCGGCGAGGAACCGCTGCTCGTTCGCGGCGGCCGCCATCGCGGTGGCGTCACCGGTGTCGATGAGGCCCTTGAGCACCACCCAGCGGTCGCTGACGTTGTGGTCCTGCGCGAGGTAGATCCAGCCGAGCCCGCCGTACGCGAGCGCGCCGAGCACCTCGTACTGGCCGCCGACGATCTCGTTCGGCCGCAGCTTCGGGACGAAGGAGAACGGATTGCCGCACTTCTCGCAGTTGCCCTCTGGTGAACCGGGTTCACCGTCCTTGCCGCGGCCGACCTTGGCACTGCAGTTGCCGCAGAAGCGTTTCTCCTCCGACACCATCGGGTTCTCGAGGACCGCGGACGCCGGGTCGCGATACGGCACCTGCGGGACGTCGACGAGCCCGGCGCCGAGACGGCCGCGACGCGAGGTGCGGGACGACGTCCGGCGCGCGGTGCCGGGGAACGAACCCGTGCCCGTTCCCGTGCCGGTTCCGGTGCCCCGGCTGCCCGATCCGGTGCCGGTGCCGGTTCCCCTGCTTTCGCTGGACCGTTCGGGGAGGACGCTTTCCGTACCCGGGTCCGGCAGCGGTCCCGGACCGTTGTCGACGCGCGGCGTCGGCGGCATGATGCTCTGCGTCTCCGGCGTCGGCGAGGAGAGCACGCTGGTCGGCTGCGGCGCGTCGGCGGGCGCCTGCCACGCCGGGCGGACGACCTGGGTCTGCGGGCTCACCGGGGCCATGTCACCCGGCGGACGCGTCGGATCCTCGGCGCCGGGGATCGGCCGCTGCTGGCCGCGCGGCGGGGTCTGCGGACGCTGGACCGGCGCGTGATAGATCGTGCGCTCGGCGTCCTTCTCCGGCTCGGGCTGCTGCTTCGGCCGCGGAGGCTCGTTGAGATCGAGCCTGCCGGAAATGGACGGTTCGGGCGTTTCCCAGCGGACCGGCGCCGGCGGCGTCCAGGAGGCGGACTCCGCCTCACGATCCGGCGTGGCGTCGTCCGGCGCTGCGTGCCGAGGACGGCGCGGCTCTTCCGACACTGGTACCTCCCGAAATCCCCGCGACAGCGTCGTCTCTGATCCTAGACGTGAGCAGGCAGGTCGTGCCCGCGCCGGGTCGAACCCGCTACGGTGCGAGAGAGAACCGATTCAGCAGGTGATGAGGGGGAGGGACCGGTGCCTGCGTCATTTTCGATGTCGATGGCCCAGCTCGACGTCGTACTCGAAGAACTCGGGCTCGGCAGATTCGTGCTGCCCTACGAAATCCCGACCGTCGGAACCACCATCACGGAACGCGAGCGGCACTGCGAAGAAATCTGGGCCGAGCTGGCCGATCGAGGCTTCGCCCGCGACCGCGCACTGCTACGCGACTACGAACAGACGCTCCGGCTCTGGGCCACCGCGGATTTCGTCGTCACCATGGAGGCACACGAAGTCGAGCAGGACGCCGAATACCTCTACCGGGGCGCTTGGAACAGCAGTCTCGGCGTCGTGAGCCAGCAACGCGGATTCGACATCCTCTTCGAGCCGGTCTACCCCGAACAGGTCGTCGCGACCCTGCTCGGTTATCTGCCGTCACTCCAGCCGCTCCCCGGACGGGTGACGACGTCCAGCACTCTCCCGCCGTCCAAACGACCGGACGACCCGTTCGACGAGGACCCGGACAACCTCCGCCTCGGCGCCGCCGGCCGCTTCTTCGAACACCCGCTCGCGCGACTGGGCACGATCAGCCTCACCCTGCGCGACGACCGGGGCAAACCGCAGCAGAAGAGCGTCCAGTGGTTCGACAGCGTCCAGGGCCGCTTCATGCTCACCACCGACCGCTTCCCCGACGGCGAAGTCCGCCGCACGTTCACCCCGACGAGCGGCTCTCACCTGGCACGATGGGTCCACGACCTGGTCGAAGCCGCCCGCGTCGGCAGCGCGTGATCCTCGCCGGAAGGGCCGACACGATCACGAAGTCACGGCTCACGAGTTTCGTCGCGTTGCCGATCGCACTGACCCTCGTACTTTCAGGCTGTTCCTCAGAGAGACCCGGCAACGCCACACCGGTTCCTTCGCAGGGGGAACCCACGTCTGCTTCGCCGACTCCCACGGACGTATTCGAAGGGCTGAAGGCCTGCGACTTCTTGGAGCCAACGACCACTCCGAAGGGTTTCGACACACCGGTTGTGGAGACCTACGAAAAGTGACAACGGCTGCGCCTCACAGAAGCATGGGTTCGGCTCCGTGAGCATCTATCTTGTCCCGGAGGCAGGCATCGACCAGCTGTCACCGGGGCAGGGGAGCAAGATTCCCACGAGGGTCGGCAGCCGAGAAGCGGTCGAAATTCCCGGCGATGCGGGGAAGCAAGCGTGCACCGTGGCGATCGCCGTGACAAAGGGATCCCGGATGACGGCCTCGACCTCCCTGAACAAGGGAACCAACGAGGAAGCCTGCGCACTCTCAAGGGAAATCGCAACAGCCGCCGAGCCGGAACTACCTCGAGGGAACTGACTCCCGAGGAGGGACGACTCGACATCTTCAACAGCCGTGTCCAGGTCACAGCGAAGGAAACGAGCATCACAAGTCTGTCTGACGACGCGTTGCCACCTGGCACGATGGATCCACGACCGCCTCGACACTCGTGATTCCGCTGATATCGTGATCTGGCGAGCGCAACGAGTAACCAGGACTGGTGCAGGGGAGAGACCATGACTGACGGAGCGGGCGGACCGCCGGGCAACTTCTCGGACATCCTGGGCGACTTCTCGGCGCAGGCCGACGCGATGGTGACGGCGGCGAAGGAAGGGCGCTTCAAGGTCAGCGAAGAGGCCGGGGAGGCGTTGAAGACCGCCATCGACGACTACCTCGACGACTGGACTTTCAACCAACCGGAATTTCAGCGGCTCGCCGAAAAACCGAAGTTGGGGAACAGCCCCTACGCACAGCAAGTCGGCGACCATGCCGTCCTCGTCGCAGACGGCGACGAGCTGTCCGCCAAGACACAGCTGGACGCCTTGCGCGACGTTCTGAACCGTGCCAAACAAGCCATCGAGACCGCGAAGAAGAAATACCGCGAGCAAGACACGGTGGGCGCCGACCAGTTCAAGCAACTTCACGAGGACTGACGAGACATTTGATGGTCATCAAGAAACGTTTCATCGCCTTGGCTGCGACGCTGATTCTCGCGACAGTCGGTTGTTCACCGGAGCGCTCGGGTGTGGCGACACCGGCGCCGAGTCCGTCCACGAATCCGAGCTCGTCACCCTCCGGTTCCACCTCAGGGAACGTTTTCGGTGACCTCAAAGCCTGCGACCTCTTGGAACCGACGACCACCGCAAAGGGCTTTGACCCTCCGACAGTCGAGCAAGCCGAGAGTGACAACGGCTGCGCGACGCGCAAGAGGCGTTACGGATCGGCACGGCTCTATCTCGTAGCGGAGGCGGGAATCGAACAGCTGTCCGCTGGCCAAGGGACCAAGAACCCGACGAAGATCGGTGGCCGAGATGCCGTCGAAATCCCAGGTGACGCTGGCACTCAGTCCTGCACTGTGGCGATCGCGGTTACCCAAGGCTCCCGCCTGACGGCTTCTACCGGCCTGAACGAGGGTACGAACGAAGAAGCCTGCGCGCTCTCGCGGGAGATCGCAGAAGCCGCTGAACCGAAACTGCCTAGAGGCAACTGACTACGGAACGAGAGAGACCATGGTCAACGTCGGGCAAGACGACTTCGACAGCAAGTTCTCGGCAATGGGTAGCCCCGGCCGGACGTACGAGGCCAAGCGTTATTCGGACGCCTACAACGAGGTCAATGCCGGTCCCGGTGGCAACTCCCTCACTGCGAGACTGACTGCCGAACAGCAAGCGGGCCAGTACTCCGCAGAGCAAGCCGCATCGCTGACTCAGGGGCAACAGTTCCGTACCGGCCTCTCGCCGTCAGAACAGCGTTACGAAGCCATCCCACATGGCAACCTCAAACAGATGGTGACGGAAAATCTCGAAGCCGACGACATCGACCGGAAGGGGCAGCTCTGGAACAACCAGGGCAACTCCCTGAACACCTTCAGCAACGCCGTCCGTGACGCGATCGGCAAAGAGGGCGAGCACTGGCAGGGGGACGGTGCCAAGTCGGTCACCGACTTCTTCACCAACGTCAGCAAGTGGGCCGACACCGCGGGTGACGGCGCGTATCTCGCGTCCAACCGGTTCTCCCAGTCTGCGGCCGCGGCCACCACCGCGAAGAACTCCATGCCCGAAGAGGTCCCTTTCGACCGCAACACCGAGTACAAGAACGCCCTCGGCCAGCTCGCGTCGGGGAATTACGCGGGTGCGGTGGACACGGTCGGCAACATCTCGGCCAAGCAGGAGCAGTCGTTCCAGGCGCATCAGCAGGCCGCGCAGGTAATGCACACCTACGACCAGTCGCTCTTCGACGTCAATTCCAAGCAGCCCACGTTCGCTCCGCCGCCGGAGATGGGTGATTCGACGGCTGCGTCCGGGTTTTCCGGGGGTACCGAGGCCAAGGGCTTCAGTGGTGGGCCGGGGCCCAACAGTGGTCCTGGGCCTGGGACGCCGGGGCCGGGTGGTGGGCCGAGCGGGCCGACGCCGGGGCCGGGGATCACCACGGGCGGCGGGCACACCGGGGTGTCCGGGCCGAATCAGCCGTTCGGTGGGTCGCAGGGGTCGCTCCGGCCGGGGCCGACGCCGGGGCTGGCCGCGATGAACGGGCCTGGCCCCACCGGTCTCGGGCGGCTGGGCAGCGAGCAGTATCGCGGGAAGCCCGGCCGGACGCCGAGTGGGCCCGGTGGCAGTGCGGCGAACCGATTGACCAGTGGCGGGTTCGGGCGCAACGGCGGGTCGGGCAATGTCGCCGAGCGGCTCGCGGGCGGCAAGGTTTCCGCCGGTGACGCCGAAAAGCTCGCGGGCAAGGGCGGCGGGTCCGGGGCGGGCAAGCTGCCGGAGGAGCGCGTCACGCGCGGAGGTGCGGCCGCCGCGGGTAAGAGCGGCGGGCCGGGCGCCATGGGCGCGGGCGCTCCCGGTGGCAAGGGGCAGAAGGAAGAGGACAAGGAAAAGAAGGCCCCGAACTACCTGCAGGAGGAAGACGCCGACGTCTTGTTCGGCGGTTACGAAGGCGAGATGAAGCCGGTGCCGCCGGTGATCGGCGACAAGTCCCCGTAAGAAGAAGCGGGCCGTTCGGGAGCGGATCCCGAACGGCCCGTTCTCACTTGTACACCGCCGAAGGCGGCGTCCCGCCTTCGAGTTTGTTCCCGATCCATTTCGCGTAGATCGACTGCCACGCGCCACCGCGCACGTTCTCCAGCACGGCGTTCACGTACCGCACCATGTCCTCGTTCTCCTTCGGGACACCGATGCCGTAGTTCTCCTCGGTGAACCGGTCCCCCACGATCTTCAGCGTCGGGTCCTGCGCGAGCATCCCGGCGAGGATGACGTCGTCCGTGGACACGGCCTCGACCTGCTTCTGCTGCAGCATCACCAGGCAGTCGGACCAGTTGTCCACCGAGACCGGCACCGGCTTCGAGGGATCCGACGCGATCTTCGTCAGCGAGGTCGACGTCTTGGTCGCGCACACCCGCCGTCCGCCGAGGTCCGAAAGCTGGGTGACCTTCGACCCGGATTCGACCAGGATCCGTTGCCCCGCCTGGTAATACGCGGTCGAGAAGTTGACCCTCTTCAGCCGGCTGCAGGTGATGCTGTAGGTCCGCACCACGATGTCGACCTGCTTCTTCTCGAGCACTTCTTCGCGCAGTTTCGACGGGATCGCCCGGAACTGCACGCGGCCTTCCGCGCTGCCGAAGATGGCCTTCGCGATCTCGTTGACCATGTCGATGTCGAAGCCTTCGAGCTGGCCCGACGTCGGATTTCGGAAACCGAACAGGAACGTCGTCTGGTCGACGCCCGCGACGAGTTTGCCGTTCTCCTTGATCTTCGCCATCGTCGAGCCGCTGGTGATCGACGTGCCGTTGGTCGGCCGCAGGCTGGCCAACGGGTTGCAGCTCGTGTCGGTCGTCCCGCCACCGCCGGCGTTGTCGGCGCCGCCGACGTTCGCGGGCAACGGCGGCGCGACGTCGCCGACGGGCGCCGGGTCGACCGGTGCCCCCGCGCTGCCGCAAGCCGTCGCCAGCACGAGGACCGCGCCGAGCACGGCCCCTCGCAGACCGTTCCGTATCACCGGTACTCCCTCAGCCGTTCACGGATTCCCAACGCGGACCCCGCCGCCGCGAGCAACGCCAGCACCGCGATCCCCGGCGGGAGCAGGGTCAGCGCGCGTTCGGCGCCGCGGGTGTCGTCGAGGAATTCCTGTCGTCCCACGTTGATCGCGGCCACCAGGTTCTCGTCGAGCCGCAGGAACGCCCCGGCCGCGCCGTCCTTCTTGTCGTCGCGGGTGGCCGTGCCGACGGCGTCCTGGTAAAAGCCGTCGTCGTCCTGGCGCCGCACCTCGGCATGCGCCTTGAACCACGCCGACGCCGCTTGGATCGCCGCGTCGACCTTCTCCGCGGCCGCGCCGCCCGCCGCGAGACCGCGTGCCTCGCCCAGCAGACCGCCTTGCCCGTCGGTGCCGCCGAGTTGCGCGGCGAGGTCACCGAAGTCCTTTTCGTACGCCGCGCCGTCGCCGCGGGCGACGAGGGTCAGCGTTTCGTCGGCTCGCGCCTGCAGCGCCGCGATGCGGGCACGGACGAGGACGTCCACCTGGTGCGAGCCGTCTTCCTCGCCGCTGCCGACGAGGCTGCTCTGCACGATCAGCGCCACCGCGCCCCACAGCAGGGCGACGACCACCGACGCCGTCGCGACGACGAGGCCGACGTTCAGCAGCCGGTTGGTCTTCCGCGTCAGATGCACTTGCGTGACGATCAGCGCGGCGAGCAGTGCGAGCACCAAAGCCGTTGCCAGCCAACGGAATCCGGTCGCGTCGTCTTGTTCGGCGGCGAGCCGGTCGGTGTCGATGCGGTACAGATCCTGTGCGGCGGGAAGGATTTTCGCCCGCATCAGCTCGGATGCCTCCCGCAGATACGAGGCACCGACGGGATAACCCTGCCGGTTGTAGACACGCGCGGTCTCGATCAGTCCTGTGTAGACGGGGATCTCGCGGCCGAGGATGTTGATCTGCTCGGCCGCTTCGTCGACGCCCGAGGAGTCCGATGCCGCCTTCGCCAGCGCCGCCCCGGCTTCCGCGATGTCGCGTTCGTACCGCTGGCGCATCGGGAGCGGCTCGGTGCCGATCGAGAGGAACGAACTGGCCGCGGTCGCGTCGGCGTCCGAAAGCGCGCGGTAGACCTGCTGCGCGGCGGCGGCCAGCGGTTCGCGGTGGTCGATCAGGCCGTTGATCGTGTCCTTCTTGTCCTGCGCGGCCAGCGTGCCGAACAGTCCCGCGACCAGCGACAGCAGCACGAGACCGATCGCGATCACCGACAGCCTGCCCGGCGTGGTCGCCGCGGACCGGATGATCGCGCGGATCCCGTTCCCCGGCAGTTCGAGCAGCCCGGCGATCCCGCTGCGGCCCTCCGGCGCAGGGGGCGGCGCGGGGCTCCCCGGCGGCCCCGGCCGGGTCACAGTGCTCGTCATCGCCGATCCTCCCCATTGGTTCTACCCGCAAAGAAGGTATCCGAGTCGGGATCAGCGCAGCCAGTGACACCGGCGTGTGTCATCTGCACGTGATCTCAGAGGCCCTTTTCCAGTCCGTAGCGCACGGCCTGCGCACGATTGCGCACACCGATCTTGGCGAACGCGTGGTTGATGTGGCTTTTCACGGTGGCCTCGCCGATGTACAGCTGGGTGGCGATTTCCGGATTGGACAACCCGCGCGCGATGAGGCCGAGCACTTCGGCTTCGCGGGCGGTGAGCCCGTCCGGGAGGTCGACCTTGGCGCGCGTGACCGTTCTGGCTTCGAGCGCGGCGACGAGTCTGTCGGAGACTTCGGCGGCGAAGATCGCCTGTCCGTTGGCGGCGGAGCGGATGGCCGCTCCGATCTCGGCGCGTCCGGCGTCCTTGGTCAGGTAGCCGCGGGCTCCGGCGCGCAACGCGTCCGCGATCGAGGCGTCGTCCGCGTACGTCGTGAGGACGACGACAGCGACGTCCGGGTGATCGCGTTTGAGCAGCCTGGTGGCGGCCACCCCATCCAGGACGGGCATGCGCAGGTCCATCAGCACGACGTCGGCCGCGGTGTGGCCGAGCAGGTCGAGCGCTTGCCTTCCGTCACCTGCCGAGCCTGCGACTTCGACCCCGTCGATCAGCCCGAGCAGGGCGACGAGCCCTTCGCGCATGACCTGCTGGTCATCGACCACGACCACTCGGATCACGCCCGCACCACCGCCTCCACCGTCCAGCGCCCGTCGGCAGGGCCCGCGGTCAGCGTGCCACCGGCGAGCGCGAGCCGCTCCCTCATCCCGGTGAGACCGAATCCGCCGGCGTCCGCCGATCGGCTGGTTTCGCCGAGTTCGTTCCACACCCGCAAGCGGACCTCCGCCGGAGTGAAGCGCAGCCGGAGCGACACCGGCTGCCCGGCGGCGTGCTTGGCCGCGTTGGTCAACGCTTCCCGCGCGACGCCCACCAACGAGACCACCTCGGCGGACGGCAGTGGGCGTTGCTCCCCCTCGACCTCGAACGACACGCCGTCGTGGTGTGCGTCCGCCAGCCGCCGCAAGGCTTCGGCCAGCGACGGGATGTCGCTGCGCAAGGCGGCGACCGCGTCCCGCGCCTCGGCGAGCCCGTCCGCGGCCAGCCGCCGCGACAACCGGACCCTGCCGAGCGCACCGTCCACATCGGACTTCTCGGCCAGCAGTGCCTCGGCGACCTCCAGGTGGATTCCCAGCGCTCCCAGCGAATGCGCGAGGACGTCGTGGATCTCCCTGGCGATCCGCGTGCGCTCGTCGAGCGCGGCCGCCCGCGCGTGTTCGGTCTGCGCCAGCTTGGTCTGCTCCAGCAGCGCGGCCGCCTGCGCCGCCTGCACCTCGTACTGCCGCCGGTTCAACCCCAGCAGCATCAGCACGAGCAGCACGCCGACGTTGCCCAGCACCAGCGGCCCGGACGCGCCCGCGACCAGGCCGGTGACCGCCGCGAGGCCCGCGTCGAGCCCCACCACCCCCATGATGGCGGCCACCGACGGCTCGGTCAGGGTGGCGAACCGGCTGACCGTGACCACCGCCAGCACGATGGCGGAGGAGTCCTCCGCCCAGCCGAGCGCGATCGACGGCGCGACGCTCGCCACCGCGAGCAGGACGGTCGCCACCCGGGGGAACCGCGGGGAGGCCACGACGAAACCCAGCCAGCAGGCCCCGCAAACGCCGTAAGCCGTCCAGATCCACGCGCTGGACTCGCTCGCGGTCAGCAGCACCACCACGACCGCGGCCGTGCCGAGTAGCTGGACGACCAGCCAGCTGGGCGCGATCGTGTCCGGCAGCAGCGGCCGCTCCCGCTTCCCCATCTCCCCCCTCAGTGCTCGCCCAGCCGCGTGATCATCTCGACCAGGATCAGCCGGTAGGCCAGGAAGCCCAGCAGGACGACGACCCCCGCGACGACCAGCGCCAACAGACCTTTCGCGTTCATCTTTCCCATGACACGGACGTTAGGCACGCCGAGGGGTGGACCGGGACCATCGCCGGGTTGAACCTGGGGTGGAGGTTCAGGCGCGGACGGCGGGCGCGACGGAATACGGGAGGACGTCGCCGTCGGCGGGCCGTTCGACGAGCACCTCGACCTCGTCCGCGAAACGGTACGGCCTCCCCAGGAGGATCCCGCCGAAGTGCCGCCGCATCCGGGACATCTCGGCGCGGACGGTGACGGTGCGGCCCGCGTCGCCGAACAGGTCGTTCGACAGTTCCGACGCCGACCTCCCCTCGCGATGACGCGCGAGGAGGTACAGCATCTCCGCGTGCCGTGGGCTCAGCCGATGCGACCACGTGCCGGCCTCGCCCGAGACGCGCAGCGTGCTCTCGCGCGCCGACCTCAGATCGAGCACGACCCGCGTCGGTGGCACGTCCTCCTCCTCGGTGAGCCGGACGAGCCATCCCCCCGGCAGCGGCTCCAGCAGGCAGTTCCCGTAGGTGGGCAGCCAGGTCCGGCCCGCGGTCGCGTCGTTCGGCAACGCGATCCGGCCGACCGGGACGAGGCCCGCCGAAGCCGCGATCCAGCCGTGCGGGTCGGCGATCACCGCCCGGCCCTTCACCTTGGTGAGCAGGGGTGACGCCAGCCCGCGCAGCCGTTCGAGCTCCGAGAGATGGGTGGTGCGCAGCTGCGCTTCGGCGAGCTTCGCGACGGTGTCGACCAGTGCGAGGGTGGTCGGATGCACGGTGGAGGCCGGGCCGGAGAGGTCGACGACGCCGAGCAGCCTGCCGTCCCTCGGATCGTGCAGCGGCGCGGCGGCACAGGTCCAGTCGTGCTGGCTACGGACGTAGTGCTCGGCCGAGTAGACCTGCACCGGATGCCGAACTACCAGCGCGGTTCCCATGGCGTTGGTACCGACGGCGTTCTCACGCCAGTCGACGCCGTCGACGAGGCCGAGCCCGTCGGCACGACGGCGGACCGCGGTGCTGCCGTCACGCCACAGGACGCGGCCGTCCGCGTCGACGACGACCATGATGTGCGCGGCCTGTTCGGCGAGGCTGATCAGGCCGCCACGCAGGGCGGGCAGGACGGCGGCGAGACCGCTCTCGCGACGGCGCGCTTCCAGCTGTTCCAGGTCGAGCGCGGGAACCGGCGCGCCGCGGTCCGGGTCCAGGCCGAGCCGGCGCATCCGCTGCCAGGACGCGCCGATGACCGCACGCGGATGGCTCGGGAGCGCGCGACCGGAGAGGGCGGCCTCGTGCACTTCGGCGAGGGCGCGCGCGTGACGGCGCGGATCCGCGCCGACCGGCAAAGCCGCCTCCAGCCGCACCTGGCCCACTCCTTTGGTCGGTTTCGACCAGTGTGCCCGGCGGCCCCGGCGTGCGGAAGGCTTCTGTGATCTGGGCGGGCTTACCCGCTGAAGGGCGCGTCCACCAGGTGGGTCGCGGGAAAGGACCCGGTCGGCTTGCGGCCGAGGAGCAGGCCGGTCCTGGTGGCCTCGGCCATCACGGCGCGGACGTCGACGCACCACGGGCCGTCGGGCTTCAGCTCGACGAAAGCGCTCTCTCCCGGCTTCAGGACGAAATGCGGTTGCCCGTCGAGCGCGATGGAGCCACCGCCGGCGGCGAGGTCGACGCGGACCCCGGCGTACAGCACGCTCCAGCCCCGTACGCCCACCGCGCGGACCTCGCCGGGCGCGATCGGCGCCTGCACGACGTACGGCGTCTCGTCGACCGGCCCGAGCGAGACCGCGACACCGTCCACAGTGGACTTGGGACTGGGGCAGAGCCGTCCGGGGATACTCGACAACCCGACCCCGTCCGGGACGGCGAACGTGCAGTACAGCTCGGTCAGCGACGCGGGATCCCAGCGGCTTTCCGAGCACACGCTGACGTCGGTCAGCGCGATCTCGCGGCGTGCCTTCGTCACCACCTCGAGCACGGTCGCGCGGTTCGTGACCAGGTCCGCGTCCACCTGATGGGTGGCCAGCAGCCCGGCGGCGAGCCCGGCGACGGTGGACTCGTCGGTGCTCCCGGCGGGCAGCATGAGCAGCGGGACGTCGCCGCAGGCGGCCGCGGCGGCCCGCATCATGCTGTCGTTGCCAAGGCAGATGACCACGCTCGCACCCGCGTCCACCATCCGGCGGACGGTGCCGATGATCTTCCCCGCCTCGGTCCACACCATCACGCGGCCGACCCCGGCCACTCTCAGTGCCGAACGCAGGCTCTGGATATCACGCTCCGAAGCGGGGTTCGCCACGATCCCCGCAACCGCTTCGCCCACATGTCCTCCGCTGCCGCGCCAAGTCCCTACAAGGAAACGACGTCGAGGCCGTGAAAGAAAGAGTTGCACGAGGTTGCATCACAAAGCCACCTCCGCGGAGGAAGGCGACCAGCAGCGCGAGTTCGAGGATCAGCAGGACGCGTTCGGCCACTCCGGTCACCGCACGGGCGTCGACCAGGAACGTCGCCACGAAGACCATCAGGGCGGCCAACGTGGCGTAGGACAGCCGCCGGGCCGCGCCGAGGACCAGCCCTGCCAGCGGCAACGCGGCGAAAGCGGCGAGCGCGACATACCGGTGGATCGCGCCGTGCCAGGTCAGCGGCTGGTCCATCGGTTCCTGCGGGAACACCGCGAGCACGCACAGCCCGACGCCGAACAAGGCGACGAGCCTGGCCGCCCACACCGCCCCGGACAGCCGGACGCCGCCCGCGACGGTCAGCGCGCCGAAGCCGGTGGCCAGCATGGCGACCCCGACGAGCCGCGCGCCCTGTCCGACGTGGACGTACTCGCTGAAGGTGGTGGCGAGAGGATCGACCGCGCCGGCGTTGACGATCTCCACGTAGACCGCGATGACCAGGCCCGCGGCCAGCCACGCGAACGCGGACAGCCGGATCAGCCCTCTGATGTCGTTCATGACCCGAGCCTGACCGCGCGCCACCGTCCGGCACATCCCGCCCGGGCGAGCAGTCCGCGTCACCCCGCAGGGGCCTACCGGTGTCCCCCACGAGGGGATGTGCCCGGTCCGCGGCGTCGTTAGCGTTCGAGCCATGGACACGTACGGCGGCTCCCTGGGCTGGGCGCTCCTCACCGGACGCGACGCCGATCTGGAACCACCGTCGGCCTGGTGGCGCGTCCCGGTCTGGATCAAGGCCGTCCTCGCCGGATCCGCGCTCGCGGTGCTGATGGGCCTGACCTACGGCACTTGGGCGCGTTACCTCGGGGGCGGCAGTGTGCCGCTGATCTTCTTCCTGCTGATCCTGCAGATCGTGCCGCCGTTGCTGGTCGTCAAACTCCCGCTGACCGCCGTCCGGGTGGCGGCGGCGGGAATGGTCAGCGCGATCATCGCGGTCCTCTTCCCCGCCGACTACGCGCTGTTCGGCCGGACGGCGTCGGACTGGCCGTTGCAGATCCACGTCCTGCCGTATCTCCCGGTGCTCGCGCTGACGCTCGCCCGCACGAAACCCGGGCAGGGCAGGGGGATCTCGATCATCGCCGTGACGCTGGCCGTCGGGGTCGGCATCGCCCAGCTACCGCGGACGGGCACGAAGACCCTGGTGTGGTCGTTGATCGTGGTGACCGCGACCATCGTGGCCGGATACGGGATGCAGCAACGCCGCCGGGCCCTGGAGCAGGCCGACGCGGCCGAGCGCACGACGGTCGAGGAGCGGGCGAAACGGGCCACGTTGCAGGAACGCGCGTTGATCGCCAGGGAACTGCACGACATCATCGGCCATCACCTTTCGCTGATCGCGCTGCGGACCGACAGCGCGCGCTACCGCGTCCCGGACGTGTCCGAGGCCGCGGAGGAGGAGTTCCGCGCCATCGGGGTCGCGGCCAGGGAAGCGCTCGACGAGGCCCGGCGGCTGGTCGGCGTGCTGCGTGACACGGAGGCCGAACCGGAGCACGAACCGCAGCCGGGGCTCGCGGAGGTGCCGTCGCTGATCGACGGCTGCCGGGCGTCCGGGATCGAGATCCGCGCGGAGATCTCCGCCCGCGACGACGTTCCCGCCCTGGTCGAGCTGGCCGCGTACCGGATCCTGCAGGAGGCGCTGAGCAACGCGGCCCGGCACAGCCCGGGGGCGAAAGTGGACGTCGAGCTGCGGCGAGAACCCGACGGGCTCAAGATCCTCGTCGAAAACGGGCCGCCTGCACGGCCTGCTGGGCCTGCCTTGAACGACGGCACCGGCCTCGCCGGGATCGCCGAACGCGTTACCCTGATCGGCGGTTCCCACGAGGCCGGGCCGCGGGCCGACGGCGGTTTCCGCGTGGCCGTCAAGCTGGATCTCCCGGGGGTGGGCGAAGCGTGACGACCGTTTTCATCGTCGACGACCAGGCATTGGTGCGGGAGAGCTTCGCCGGCCTGCTGAACGCGCAACCGGGCCTGGACGTGGTGGGCCAAGCAGGCGACGGGATCGCGGCACTCGCGGGCCTTTCCGCCTTGGCCACGCCACCGGACGTCGTCCTGATGGACATCCGGATGCCGGTGATGGACGGTCTCGAAGCGACCAGGCGGCTGCTCGAAGGTGACGGCGAGAAGCCGAAGGTGCTCGTCCTGACGACTTTCCACCTGGACGAGTACGTCTACGAGGCGCTGCGAGCGGGCGCGAGCGGGTTCCTGTTGAAGGACGCGCCGTCGGCTGAGCTGATCAACGCCATCGAAGTGGTCGCCGCCGGTGACGCGCTGCTCTCCCCCGCCGTCACGAAGCGGCTCATCGCGAACTTCGTGGCGAGCGCGCCGGTTCCGCGGCCGTCGCCGGCGAGGTTCGACGTGCTCACCGAACGCGAGCGGGAAGTGCTGCGGTTGATCGCGAAAGGACGGTCCAATCCGGAGATCGCCGCGGATCTGGTGCTCTCGGCGCAGACCATCAAGACGTATGTGGGCCGGATACTCGCGAAGCTCGGGTTACGGGACCGGGCGCAGGCGATCGTGCTCGCCTACGAGGCGGGACTCGTCTCCCCCACCTGAGAGTCGCCTTACCAGGAAAGCGTGGACGATGGGTGCCCGCCGGTCGTGAGTGGCGATCCGGGTTCTGGCGAGCCTCCTCCTAGGTACCCACTGCGTGACCTGTGGCGCTTCGTGCGTGATGCCTGGTTTTGAAGTACGTGTCGCTGTAGCGCCGAGGCTCAAGATGGCGTTCCTGCCCGCCCGCGGCAGCAGGTCTGCCTCACGCAGGACTGAGCTCAGCCCGACATGTCGTGAAGGGCCCCTTTGAGACCTTCACCGTCTCAAAGGGGCCCTTCACGACATCCCCACGAACCGGCGACCACTCACGTGAACGCCCGACTGGAGTCCTTCACGTACTTGGGCAAGGTGCGAAGGTCGAGTTTCCTCGGCTGAGCCGAGGGAAGGGGTCCTTCACGGACCGGGGCCTGCCATCAACCGCAGCCTGAACCCACGTAGGTACCTGAGACTCCCTTGGTTCCAACCCGAATCGCCACTCACGACCGGGCCACCCCGGAAAAGCAGCAGGGCCGCCTCCCCGAGGGAAGACGGCCCTGCTTGGAAAACCTGGATCAGATCACGGTGACCGAGGTGGCCTGCGGACCCTTCGCGCCCTGCCCGATCTCGAACTCCACGCGGGCGTTCTCCTCGAGGGTACGGAAGCCGTTGCCCTTGATCTCGCTGTAGTGCACGAAGACGTCGCCGCCGCCGTTGTCGGGAGTGATGAAGCCGAACCCCTTCTCGGAGTTGAACCACTTCACAGTGCCCTGAGTCATAAAATCTCCATATGCAACACAAACAAACAGGAAGCCACGTCGGCAGCCCGGGTCATGACCAGACGGTTTGCTTCCCCGGAAACACGAGGAGACACTACGCCCGCTGAGTTCTGCGAGCGTGAACCAACACGAACACAAAAAACGAGACCTGAATCAGTAAAGCACACCCTATGCAGGCGGACAAGGCTCATCACCTGGGTGTGCCGGGCCGCACTGTGGCCTCGGACAACTGTGTTCTTCAGGCAACTCGGCCCTAGGACGACACTACCCTCGCGGCCCCGCTCCTCACCGCCCGGCCCTCGCGGCTATTCGCCACTCGCCGCGCGCAGCGGTGCCTCCGCGCCGAACGGTGAACGGCGCAACGCCTCCCGGTTCGTGGCCACGACAGCGATGTCGTGGGTCTCCGCGTCCGCGCTGAACTGCACCGGCACCACGCCGGAAACGGACTTGTCCTGTGGCTTCGTCTCGTCAGCCATGTTTTCTCCCAGTGTCAACACAACGCTCGTAGTACGACGTTAAGTACTGCGTGCCAACAACCCCACCGGTGATCGCTACGGTCCATATCGGACTCTCGGTGTTGCGGCGATTGTGCCACGGCCGACCGACAAAATCCGGTCTCCGCGACCGAAAGTCGGCCGAGTCGTCACCGCTTTCCCACCTTTTGGAGCAGGTGAAGGCTGTCCGACAAGGGATTCTGTGTATCCCCTGAGAAAGTACCGCCCGGCCGCTACTGGCCGCCCTGCTGTGGCCTCGCGGCGCCCAGCAGGCTCGTCAACCGGATGTCCGGGGCCACCACGTCCGGATCCGTCCTGATGTCGATGACGCACGGCCGTTGCCGGACCAGCGCGCTCGCGATGATCGGCTCCAGTTCCTCTGGGTCGTCCACGGTGTATCCGGCGGCGCCGAGGCCTCGCGCCCAGGACGCGAAGTCGGTGACGGGGACGGTGACCCCGGTGAGCCGTCCGTGTTTGCGCGCCTGATGCACCGCGAGCGGGCCGTGCAGTCCGTTCTGGAACACCAGGACGGTCACCGGCACCCGGTAGCGAACGGCGGTCTCGATCTCCTGCCCGGTCATCAACGCGCCGCCGTCGCCGACCATCGCGATCACCGTCCGGCGCGGCTCGGCGAGTTTCGCCGCGACCGCCGCGGGAACGGCGTAGCCCATGGCCGCGTTGCTCGGCCCGAGCTGGCTGCGCGGGGCGGTGAAACACCAGTATCGGTGCATGAACTGGGCGAAGTTGCCCGCGTCGCTGGTCACGATCGCGTCTTCGGGCGCGAGTTTGCGCACCGCGCGGATGACGTCGGCGGGATGGATGCGGGTGGCACCGCTGGTGTCGGGCGGGGTCATGAAGGTGTGCACGGCGGCGTTCGCGGCCGACGCGCGCCGCTGCCGTGGCGAGGCGACGTTGCGCAGTTCGCGCAGGAACGGCTCGACCTCGGAGTCGACGCGGAAGGTCAGTCCGCCGCGGCGGGCGGGCTCGATCCCGGTGCCGACCAGCACCAACGTCTGCGACGGCGTCGGATAGCGGAAGGACTGCGTGGTGACCTCGTCGAGCTGTGTGCCCAGCGCGAGCACGAGGTCGGCGCGCTCCAGCGCGTCGAGCTGCCGTGCGGGGATGCCGATGCCGAGGTGGCCCGCGTAGCGCGCGTGGTTCTCGGGAAAGGCGTCCTGACGGCGGAACGCGTTGTACACCGGGAGCGCGAGTTCGTCGGCGACGGCGATCAGCTCGTCGCGTGCCGCACGGGCCCGGCCGCCGACGATCACCACCGGGTAGCGGGCCTCGTCGACCAGCTGCGCGACCGCCTCCGCGGTCCGGCCGAGGGCGCCGGTGGCGGGCGGGCGCACGGAGGCGACCGGTTTGGCCGAATCGAACGGGACACCCCAGAAGTCGGCGGGGACGGCGACGATGGTGGGCCCCGGCCGCCCTTCGCGACAGCGGTTCAGCGCCTCGACCAGCAGGCCGGGCACCTCGGCCGGGGATTCCGCGCGGCCGGTCCACTTGGCGAGGGGTTCGAGCATGTCGGTCAGGTCGGCGGTGGGCAGCTCGCTCGTCGGCCCGGGTTCCGACGGCGGGTTCTCCAGGAGGACGACCATCGGGCTCTCGTCCTGGTACGCCGTGGACACGCCGATCGCGAGGTTCGCCGCGCTCGGGCCGCGGCCGGCGAGCAGCACCGCCGGGTGCTCGGTGAGCTTGCCTTCGGCCTCGGCCATGAACGCCGCGCCGGAGTCGTGCCTCGCCGAAACGAAGGTGATCGACCGCTCGCGTTGCAGCGCGTCGAGCAGATCCAGGAAGGACTCACCCACCACCGCGTACACGCGATGGATCTGCGCCTCGGTCAGGATCCTCACGGCCGTCTGGGCGACGGACGCTCCCGGTTGGTATCTAATGAGAAGAGCTTAGGCGGGCGGTGATCGGTGCCGTCAAGCGATCTTCCGATTCCGGCGACCCCGGAGCGGTGGAATGTCCGAAATTCGGAACGTGTTCGAGCAAGGGAGCACGAAAACGTGACCTCAGCCACCGCCGGACGTGAAACTGTTTTCACTTACGGTGCACCGGCCTTGAAATACGGCGCCGGGTCGAGCGATGAGATCGGCTACGACCTCACCCAGTACGGCGCCCGGCGGGTGCTCGTCCTGACCGACGCGGGCGTCGCCGCGACGGGCTGGCCACAACGGATCGCCGAAGGCATCGAGAGCTATGGCATCGAAGCGGTCGTCTTCGACGGCGTGCACGTCGAGCCGACCGACGTCAGCATGCGCAAGGCCGTCGACTTCGCCCGCGGACAGGGCGAGTGGGACGCCTTCGTCGCCGTCGGCGGCGGTTCGGCCATCGACACCGCGAAGGCGGTGAACCTGTTGACCAGCAACGACGGCGACCTGATGGACTACGTCAACGCCCCGGTCGGCGGCGGCCGCGCGCCCGCTTCGCCGCTGAAACCGCTGGTCGCGGTGCCGACCACCACCGGGACCGGCTCGGAGAGCACCACCGTCTGCGTACTGGACGTGTTGTCACTGCGGGTGAAGAGCGGCATCAGCCATCTCCGGATGCGGCCGAGCCTCGCCGTGGTCGACCCGCGGCTGACGGTCTCGCAGCCGCCCGAGGTCACCGCCGCGAGCGGGATGGACATCCTCTGCCACGCCGCGGAAAGTTACACGGCCAAGCCGTACACCGAGTTCGACCGGAAGCGCCCGGAGGACCGGGTTCCTTACTGTGGCTCGAATCCGCTGGCCGACATGTTCGCCGAGCAGTCGCTGCGGCTGCTGTCGTGGGCACTGCCCGCGGCCGTGCGGGACGGCTCCGACATGAAGGCACGCGAAGCGATGGCGCTCGCGGCGACGTTCGCCGGCCTCGGCTTCGGCAACGCCGGGGTGCACATCCCGCACGCCAACGCGTATCCGATCGCCGGGCAGGTCCGCGAGTTCCATCCGTCCGGGTATCCGGGTGACGAAGCGATGGTGCCGCACGGGATGGCCGTCTCGCTGACGGCGCCGGCGGCGTTCCGGTTCACCTTCGACGCCGCCCCGGACCGGCACCTGCGGGTGGCGCGGCTGCTCGCGCCGGACTACGAATGGCCGGGCGATCTGGCCGACCACCTGCCCGCGGTGCTGCGGCAGATCATGCGGGAGATCGGGATCCCCAACGGGATCGGCGCCGTCGGCTACACCGAGTCCGATGTGGACTCGCTGGTTTCCGGCACGGTGAAACAACAACGCCTGCTGGCGACGGCGCCGCGTGAGGCGTCCGAAGCGGATCTCGCCGTCATCCTGCGTGAGTCGGTGACGCTGTGGTGAACGACGAGTACCCGCACTGGCAGACGGTTCCGCTGCGGTGGAAGGACAACGACGTCTACGGGCACGTCAACAACGTCGTCCACTATTCGGTGATGGACACCGTGATCAATACCTGGCTGATCGAACGCGGCGGTCTCGACATCGACACCGGCGGGGTCATCGGGTTGTGCGTGGAATCGCAGTGCAAGTACCACGCTTCGGTGTCGTTCCCCGGAGAGCTCGAAGTCGGCCTGCGGGTCGGGCATCTCGGCCGATCCAGTGTCCGCTACGAGGTCGGGATGTACTCGAAGGAGACAATGATCGCGGAGGGGCACTTCGTGCACGTCTTCGTCGATCGCGAGTCCCGGCGCCCGGTGCCCGTCGAAGGTCTACTCAGGAGCGCGCTGGAAGAACTGGGCACTGGGCTGGGGTAGCCGCGGCGCCCACGCGTGCATGAGCTGGGCGTAGCGCGTGGACCGGTCCATGAGTTCGAGATGGGTGCCCAGCGCGGTTTCCTTCCCGTCCATCACCAGGACCCGGTCCGCGCGCAACGCCGACGACAGCCGGTGCGCGATCACCACCAGCACCCCGCCCCGCTCGGCGAACGCCCGCTCCGCGCGGGCTTCGGCGGGCGGGTCGAGGTGCGAGGTCGCCTCGTCGAGGACGACGACGCCCGCGTC
The DNA here is from genome assembly GCF_003947325.1 of Amycolatopsis sp. WAC 01375. Classification (NCBI taxonomy): domain Bacteria; kingdom Bacillati; phylum Actinomycetota; class Actinomycetes; order Pseudonocardiales; family Pseudonocardiaceae; genus Amycolatopsis; species Amycolatopsis sp. WAC 01375. Next base: position 140,041 of record NZ_QHHW01000039.1, on the reverse strand, counting down.
GCTCGCGTACACCCGCGCGAGCGCGATCAGCTGCGCCTCCCCGGCGGACAGCATTCCGTGCCCGATCTCGCCGTCGAGTCCGCCCAGCCGCGTCACCAGCGGTTCCGCACCGACGGCGGCCACCGCCGCGGCCAGTTCGCCGTCCGTCGCGGTCTGCGCGAACAGGCCGACGTTGTCCCGCACGGTCCCGGCGAAGACGTAGGCCTCCTGCGGGATCAACGCGACCATCCGGTGCCGCAGCGCCGCCGGGATCTCCCGGACCGGCGCCCCGCCGAGCAGCACGCGGCCCGCCTGCGGTTCGAGCATCCCGGTCAGGAGCCCGGCCAAGGTCGACTTGCCGATCCCGCTCGGCCCCACCACCGCGAGCCGCTCGCCGGGCCGCAGGTGCAGGTCGAGGCCGCGCACCACAGGTTGCGCCGCCGCTCCCCAGCTGAAGGTCAGGTCGCGCACGTAGATCGCGGTCCCGTCGGGTTCGGCCGTGCCGTCGGGTTCCGGTTCGGCCTGCGCGGTCTCCGCCAGCCGCCGCAACGCGACGATCAGCCGAAGCACCACGGTGCTCGCGGTCGCGGCCAGCCCGCGCAGCGCCGGCTGCATCGTCGTCGCCAGGTAGACGAGCGCGCCGAGCGCGGCACCGGCGGTGAGCGTGCCGTCCTTGACCATGCCCGGCGCCACCAGCAACGCCAGGAGCAGCGGCACGAAACCGCCGGTCGCGATCACCACCGTCCTGGCCGCTCCGGACCGCGCCACCCGCACGGCGGCAGCGGCCTGCGTGTCGACGGCGTCGTAGAGTTCGAGCGCTGCCAGGGGTTCCGCGCCGCACGCGACGACGTCGCGCATACCGGACAGCGACGCGCCCGCGACCTCGGCGGTCCGCTCGTCGGCCAGCGCGAGCGCACGCTGACGGCGGGCCAGTGACGGGAGCAGGCAGGCGAACACTCCGACCGCGACCACCACCGGGATCGAGACGATCAACGCGAGCGAACCGGCGACGGTGAACAGCCCCGCCAGCGCCGCCACCGTCGTCACGATCATCCCGCGTGCCTGCACCAGTAGCCCTGCCGTGGCGTCGCGGACCACTTCGACGTGCTGGGTGATGCGGGCGACACCGCTGGCGTCCGGCTGGTTCCGCGGTGGCGAGGGGTCGTGCAGGACCCCGCGGACGACAGCGGTCACCAGCGCGTCGCGCAACGGCTCGACGACCTTGCCGAGCTGATGCCACACCAGCCGTGAACCCAGCGCGCCGATCACGGCGACCAGCCCGAAGACCGCGAGCCAACGCAGTCCGGTGCCCGGCCGATCCGCGGCAAACCCCTCGTCAACCGCGAGTTCGACCAGGCGACCGGACAAGAACGCGGGCGCGCTTTCCAGTACGGAGCACGCCAGCAGGACCAAGCCGCCCTTCCACTGCCCGGCCAGCGCCGAGCGGTAGAGCCCCAAGACGCTCATTGCGCAGCCTCGGTGAAAACAGCTTGATAGGCCGGATTCCGCCACAGCTCGTCATGCGTGCCGACCGCGCGGACCCGGCCGTCTTCCAGCCACACCACCGCGTCCGCCCGCGACGCGGTGGCCGCGCGATGAGTCACCACCACCCGGGTCCTGCCGGGCAGGGTGCGTTCGATCGCTCCTTCCACGGCGGCTTCGGTGACCGTGTCGAGGCTGGCCGTGGCGTCGTCGAGGATGAGCACCTTCGGCGCGTGCGCGATCGCGCGCGCCAGCCCGATCCGCTGTGCCTCCCCGCCGGAAAGCGGGGTCTTCGAAAGCGGCGTCCGGTATCCGTCCGGCAGCCGGACGATCAGGTCGTCGACCTGGGCGGACCGGCAGGCGGCGCGCACGGCGGCCCCCCCCGCCCACGAGCCGTAGCCGACGGCGTCGCCGATGGTCGCGCCGAGCAGTGCCGGCCGTTCGAAGGCGAACCCGACGACCGCGCGGAGTTCGTGCGGCCGCAGCCGTTCCAGGGGACGGCCGTCGAGCGTCGCCGTCCCCTCGTCCGGGGCCAGCAGTCCGCCGAGGACGTTGACCAGCACGGACTTCCCCGAACCGGACCGGCCGACGACCGCGGTGAACCGGCCACCCGCTACGACCAGGTCGACGTCCCGCAACGCCCCTTCGACCGTGACACCGCGCAGTTCGAGCGTGCCCTGCCCGACGACGACACCGAGGTCACCCGGTTCGGGGACCGGCGAATCGAGCACCTCGTTGATCCGCCGCGCACACGAACGCGCGCGGGAAAGTGTGGTGAGCAAAGGAATCTGGGTGATCAGGCCCATGCCGAGCGCGACGTAGCCGAGCGCCGCGAGGACCTGTCCGACGGACAGTCTGCCTTCCATCACGCCGAAACCGGCGGCGGCGAGCACCGCGAGTTCCGCCGCGGGCAGCAGCAGACCGGAACGCCACACCATCTTGGCCTGGGTACGCCACATCCCGCGGCCGGCGAGGCTCAGTTTCGGCAGCGGCCGCAGCACCCGTTCGGCCTCACGGTCGGCGGTGCCCGACGCGGCGATCGTGCGGAGCCCGGCGACCGCGTCGACCATTCTCGCCGCCAGCTCGCCGGAAACCTCTTGATAGGTGAGGACATCGTCGGCGGTGTTCCTCAGATGGGTGCGCGCGAGCATCAGGCCGAACGGGATGCTGCCGAGGAAGACGAGCGCGAGCCGCCAGTCCATCAGCGCGAGCAGGACGACGGCCCCGCCGGAGATCAGGGTGGTCGATCCGAGCTGGACGACGACCGAGGCGATCATTCCCGCGCCGGTGCAGTCACCGGTGAGCCTGCTGATCGCGTCGCCGTCGGCGAAGGTCGATCTGGTGCCGAGCGCGAGGTGGCCGTCGGTGAGCTTGCGGCGCAGCCAGGCCGTCGCGGACGAGGTCATCCGCGCGGTGAGGATCCCGCCGATCAGGCCGACGGCGATCTCGGTGACACCGAGGACGATGAGCCAGGAGACTTCGGGCAGGCTGGGGCGGCCCGCCACGACGGCGTCGACCGCCGCCGCCAGCGCGCCGGGCAGGAGCAGTCCCGCCGCCGTCCCGGCGAGCGCGCTGAGGATCAGCGCGATCAGGCGGGGGCGATCGAGCAGGGTCACGGTGACCAGCAGGCGATCGGCTGAACCCGCCATCCCACTCCTTACAACGTGATCCCAACGAGACGAACCAGACGGCAAAATGAAGGCGCGGGAGCGGCGCACTTGGCCTGTGCCGCTCCCGCGCCCTCAGTGCTCAGCCGTGACTCAGTGGCAGGTCAGCAGGCTGATCGTGCTGTTGGCGCAGGAGGCCAGCAGGCTGAGGTTGCTCGCGCCGCCGTGGCTGCCACCGCCGCCGCCTTCGAGGACCTCGGGGGTTTCCAGAGCCTGCAGGTCGAGAACCAGTTCCATGGTGTTCCCTTTCACTAGTTATCTCTTGGTCCGCCGTCCTCACTGGACAGCAGTTCGGGAGGACAGGAAGGGCAGCGCGGCCTTCCCGTCCAGGGTGGCGGCGAGGGCGAGCAGAACGCCCGCGCCACCGGTGACGACGTCCATCGACAGCCGCAGCAGCTGGTTGCCGGGGAACGCCAGGCCGCCCTTGTACGGCACCGCGTACCAGGCCAGCCGGGAAAGATGCAGGTCGATGGCGTCGCGGACGCGCCGGTCCGGTTCGGCGCCCATGGCCAGCGCGGTCATCAGCCCGCCCCGTCCGAACAGCAGACCGGGGTGGATGACGAACTCGCCGCGGCACGCTTCACGCAGGCCGGGAAGGCTCTTCAACGCCTCCGCGCCGGGACGGTGCTTCGCGAGTTCCTCGGCGACCATGAGGATCCCGGCGCTGCCGACACCCGCGTAGGGCAGCGTCCGGGTCTCGCCGTCGCGGACCTGCAGCGAGCCGTCGTCGGACTCGGCGCACTCCTCGATGTCCCGCTCCAGCGCCTGGTCGGCGAAGGACAGCCAGCCCTGTTCGCGAGTGCGCTCGAACAGCCGGATGAACAGCAGCGCCGGACCGGACCAGCCGTTGAGCAGCCCGGCCCTGGCGAAGCCGCCCGGCGGGTCGGCGGTTTCGAGTGCTTCGGCGAGCCGGACGGCGGTGGCGAGTGCCTGCCTGCCGAACTCGTTGTCCTTGCGGGCCACCGCGAAGTGCAGCTGGGTGAGCCCGATCCCGCACAGGCCGCCTTCCAGGCCGTGGTCGGTGGTCTGCTCGACCAGCGTCGCCGACGCCGACAGCAGTTTGGTGGCCTCGTCCCGGTATCCGAGCTCGTCGAGGACGTAAGCGATGCCGTAGGAGCCGTCGTAGAACCCCGGGCGTCCCGGCGGTTCGCGGCGGATCGAGTCCAGCAGCCAGCGTTCGTGCTCCAGGTGGCGCTCGCCGCCGACCGTTTTCAGGGCGTGGAGGACGCCGGCCGCGCCGTAGCCGAAGCACGCTCCGCCGACGCGGAACTGTTCGATGTCGCCGGGGAAGAGCCGGTCGGTGCGTTCGGGGGTCGCGCTGGCGAGGATCGCCTCGATGATCTGCTTGCGGACCAGTGCCCAGTCCGGCTTGTCCTGGTCGAGCTCGGTCGCGCTCGAGGGCGAAGGGCCGTTCCGGGGCGCGAGTTCGGCGACGATCGAGTCGGCGTAGCCCTCCGGGACGTCGAAGCGCTGCTGAACGAAGTCCGCGAGCCCGCGCAGCTTCGCCGGGGCGAGTTCGAGGAGCGTCGTGAGCGGCAAGAAGATCCACAGCTTCAGGACGGCGAGCGCGTACTCGTCGACCTCGAACCCGTTCCGGTCCCGCGGGGCGCGGAAACCGGGGGCACCGAGGGCGGGCCGCGTGCCGGCTTCGACGTCGGACGCCATCTCGAAGTCGATCAGCGAGACGGAGTCGTCCTTCCCATCCTCGCCGTCGCCGCCGTCGACCAGGATGTTCTGGGAGTGCAGGTCGCCGAAGACGATGCCTCGGCCGTGCACCTCGCCGACCATCGCCTCCACCCGCCGGACCAGCGCCAACGCGCGTTCGGTGTACGCGGCGATGTCGGCCTCGGTGGTGTCGCGCCGGGTGAGCGGGTAGTTGCGGGCGAGCCAGTTGCCGAGCGAGACGCCCGGCATGTACTCCATCGCCAGGAAGTGGTGCTCCCAGACGGTGAAGCGGTCGAAGGCGGTGGGGATGCCGTCGATGCCCTTCAGCCGGTCCAGCACCTCGTGCTCGCGGCGGAGGCGTTCGACGGCGTCGACCTCGTCGCGGTCCAGGCCGGCGAACGGCCTGGCCTCCTTGAGGACCACCCGCTCGTCGTCGGCCTTCCGGTCGGCGAGGTACACGCCGCCGCCGTTGGAGAAGTGCAGCGAGCTTTTCACCTGATAGGGGAATCGATCCGCGCCGCCACCCTTGCGAGCTGCGAGATGAGGGGCGAGGAACTCCGGAATCGTCACCCAGTCGGGTACGGAGAAGGTCGGTTCGCGCTTATCCGGCACCAGCGTGCCGTCCGGTTTACGGACCGCGAGGACCCGCTTGCCGTCGAGTTCGACCCATTGCTCGGCGAATCCGCCGTAGCGGACGTAGAGCGGCCCGGCACCATACCGGAGATCACTGAGAATGTACGCCCCGGGTTCCCCGTCGAGCTTCGCGGACAACTCGACGAGAACGCGCTCGAGCTCGTTGTTGTCAGCTGGATAAAGAGTGAGCAACTTTCCGCTTCCGTCACGCGGAGCGTATTTCGAATTCCTTGCCAGCAGGGTGCCCCGCGAACGCAGATGCTTGTAGGCCACCTCGTGCTCGACACAATGCTCGTGCACCTTCACGAGCACGCGCTCGGCGTTGCCCAAACCTGCGGATACGTGGATTTTCCAGCCCTGCAAAGGAAGGTTTCGAGCATCAGGGTGCAGCAGCCGCCATACTCCGCGCACTCCGGTGCGCCAACCCGACTCGGGAGCGGGCAACAGGGAGGCGAAATCGTCGGCGGCGTCCCCGTTTTCCCGCTGCTCATCGAAGAACAGAGGATCGGCGAAGCAATACGCTTCGTACCGGACGTCCATCGAGCGCCCCCTCCTTGGCACCAATCGGATGGGCCATGTGCACCATCGCGATGGAGAATATTCCACCCGCCGGATAGCGAACGGCCAATCCGCCATACCGGGGGTTCGGATGGGCTGTTCAGGGTCGTGAATTCGAAGCCTACCGAATGGTAGGGGTACCCAGCGTGAGATCAACTCGAATTTCAACCACCCGGTCGGTGTGTAACAGGAACGGACCGACGTCGTAATCCCTGGTCGAAGCGGCGAAAACAATAACCGCCGCCGAATTGGCCGACCGCCAACCGAACGCGCTTCGTGATCTATTCACCCGAGGTCTGGACCACTGTCGCGCCCCGTGGCGCCCGCCACGCGGGCCACCGGTCGCCCGACGGCGGAGATCAGCCCGGAGGTACGTTGTCGCCGGTGGAGCAGTCAAGGAGGCGGACGTGATCACAGGCTTCGCGGTGACCGTCGCGATCTGCGCGACGCTGGTCGCGATATGGAGTTTCGTGCAGTCCGCACGCAAGAAGCTGCCGGACAACGCACTGCTCGGCGGCCTCGCCGTGGTCGAGCTCCTCCTGGTGGCGCAGCTCGTGATCGGCGTCGTACAGCTGATCGGCGGCGGCCGCCCCGGCAGCATGGCCACCTACCTCGCGTATCTGATCGGCTGCCTGGTCGTGCTCCCGCTCGGGACCTTCTGGGCGCTGGCCGAGCGCACCCGGTCGAGCACCGCGATCCTCGGCATCACCTGCCTCGCCATCCCGGTGATGGTGCTCCGGCTGCACGAGGTCTGGGCGGGCGCCAGTGCCTGAAGAAACCGAGGAGAAGACTGTGGACACCGCGGCGGCCAAGGCCTCCGGCCCTGGACGGATCCTGGTCGCCGTGTACGCGATCTTCGCGCTGGCGGCGACCTCACGTGCCGCCGTGCAGATCAGCACCAAATTCCACGAGGCCCCGCTGGCCTACACGCTCTCCGCGTTCGCGGCCGTCGTCTACCTCCTGGCCACCGTGGCATTGGCCCGCCGCGGCGCGGGATGGTGGCGGATCGCGCTGGTCGCCTGCGGCGTCGAACTGCTCGGCGTGCTGACCGTCGGCACGTTCAGCCTCTTCGACCGCGAGGCCTTCCCGCACGCCACCGTGTGGTCGGTGTACGGACAGGGTTACCTCTTCATCCCGCTGGTGCTGCCGGTGATCGGGCTCTTCTGGCTGCGGCGGACGAAGCCCTGACGGGTCTGGGGCTCCTGAGCAGCGCCCCGACACCGAACTCGCGTGATCGAACACGTATCTCGCGTGATTGGACGCCGAACACGAGAGTTACGGCTCCAATCACGCGAGTTGCGCCTCTGATCACGCGAGTCGCGACTTAGCCCTCGAACCCTCACTTGTCGAAACAGCCCTTTTCGTTGAGCGGGCCGAAGGTGGGCAGGACGAGCCCGCACAGGTAGCCGTCGATCCAGCGCCCGTTGCCCGCGACGTTGGTCAGCACCCGGATCGCCGGCGCGAACGCCGCGATCCCCTTGGCCAGCGAATCCTGGTTGCGCTGCAGCATCGACGTCAGCCGGTCGAGTTGTTCGAGCACCGGGCCGAGTTGTCCGTCGTTGTCGGCGATGATGCCGTCGAGCGCGGTCGCGAGCCGTTTCGAGCCGTCGAGCAGGTCCTTGATCGCCTGCTGCCGGGTGGAGATCGCGCGTAGCAGCGCGTTGCCGTCCTGGACGAGCCGCTGGACCTCGGCGTCGCGGTCGACGAGGGTCTGCGAGACCTGCCGCGTGTTCGCGACCAGCGTCCGGAGTTGCCGGTCGCGGGAGGCGATGGTGCCGGAGAGCTTCGAGATCCCGTCGAGCGCGGCGCGGACGTCGGACGGCGTATCGGCGAAGGTCGCCGAAATCGTGTCGAAGCTTTTCGCGAGCTGATCGACGTCGATCGCGTCGACGGTTTTCGACAGATCCCGAAATGCTTCAAGGACGTCGTACGGCGCGGTGGTCCGCCGCAGCGGGATCGGGTCGCCCGGATCGAGGACCGCTTCGCCGCGCGGATCGAGCGCCAAATACTTCTGCCCCAGGACGTTCTTGATCTGAATGGACGCGCTCGTCGCGTCGCCGACCCAGGCGTCCTTCACCCGGAAGGAGATGAGCACGCGATCGCCTTCGAGGTCGATCTCGGACACCTTGCCGACCTTCACGCCGGCGATCCGGACGTCGTTGTCCACGCGCAGCCCGCCCCCGTCGGAGAATTCGGCGGAATAGGTGACGCCGCCACCGATCACCGGCAGGGCGTCGGCGTTCAGCGCCGCCGCCATCCCGAGGGCCATCGTGGCGAGACCGGCGATCGCCGTCTTGACCGGATCCATCGCGCCGAAGGACCTCATCGCCTCACCTCGCAGGTCACGAGCGGCAAAGCTTAGGGGTCACTCCTGCCCGTCGCCAGGCGAAACGTTGCACCGATCGGGTGGCAACGTCTGTCCATTGTGGACCCTGCTAAGTGTCGAGCCTGACTTCGTAATGAAGCGTCTTGTACTTCTTCAGCCGGTGCGCGAGCGGGACGAGGAAGCCGTGCAGGAGCCGGTGCTTCCTGGCCAGGAGATCGGCCGCGTGCCTGGCCTCGGTACCGTCGAGCAGGCGAACCCGCCCGTGCACGGCCTCCCCTGTCGGGGTGCCGCGGAACGTCGAAGGGGCGATCTCGATCCGCGGATCGTTCCGCAGTCGCTTGGCCTTCCACGCCGCGTCATATGTTCGGATGTACGCGTGATCCCCTTCGACGGCGATGTTGACCGGCGTCCCGATGGGCGTCCCGTCCCGTTTGAAGGTCTTCAGCAGGATTGTCTTCTGGTCGGTGAACCTGGTGAGCTGCGTCGTCATACCCCTGGGACGGAGCCGCCGCACGAAACGTGACGGCTAACGCCAGAGCTCGTTCGCCGTCCCGCGCGCGACATGTTCCTCGTAGATCTCGACCTTTCGGCTGATCAGTTCCAGGCAGTCGGCCAGCTCGGCGATCCGGTCGCGGACGGTGTTCTGATGGTCCCGGAGCAGCTCCAGCCGCTTTTCCTCGTTTCCCGGCCCCTGCCGGACGAGTTCGGCGAAGGCGCGAATGGTGGCGAGCGGCATTCCGGACGCCCGGAATTTCGTGCAGTTCAGCAGCCATTCGACGTCGTGTTCGGTGTACACGCGGCGGCCGTTCGCATCCCGTTTCACCGGCGCCGCGAGCAGTCCTTCCTTCTCGTAGAAGCGAAGCGCGTGCACGCTGAGGCCCGTCCGGTCGGTGACCTTGCCGATCGCGAGTTCCGTCACCTCGCCGACGATAGCGCTTGTCCTAGAGCGCCCTCTAGCTCCTAGCGTCCGCCCCATGAGCACCTCACAGCACAAGATCGGGTCCGGCTTCGGCGCGCGCAGCACCGCCGGGGAAGTACTGAGCGGGATCGACCTTTCGGGCAAGGTCGCCGTCGTCACCGGCGGATATTCGGGGCTGGGGCTGGAAACCACGCGTGCCTTGGCGAACGCGGGCGCGCACGTGGTCGTCCCCGCCCGTCGTCCGGCCGACGCCGAGGCCGCGCTCGCCGGGATCCCCGGCACCGAGGTCGGCGAGCTCGACCTCGCCGACCTGACCAGCGTCGAGGCCTTCGCCCGCGGGTTCCTCGGCACCCGGCGCCCGATCGATCTGCTGATCGCGAACGCCGGGATCATGGCCGCGCCGGAACGGCGGGTCGGCTCCGGCTGGGAGTCGCATTTCGCGATCTGCCACCTTGGTCATCACGCCCTGGTGAACCGGCTTTGGCCCGCGCTGAAGGCGGCGGACGGCGCGCGCGTCGTCACGGTGTCCTCCGCCGGTCACCATTCCTCGCCGATGCGCTGGGACGACGTCCAGTTCGAGCGCGGCTACGACCGGTGGCTCGCCTACGGCCAGGCCAAGACGGCGAACGTGCTGTTCGCGGTGCGGCTGGACACGCTCGGCGCCGAATACGGGATCCGCGCGTTCAGCCTGCATCCGGGTGCCATCCTCACTCCCTTGCAACGGCATCTGCGACAGGAGGAGATGGTCGAGCGCGGCTGGATCGACGAGCACGGCGACCTTGCCGACCCGAGCTTCAAGTCGCCGGAGCAGGGCGCGGCCACGCAGGTCTGGGCGGCGACGTCACCGCTGCTCGACGGGATGGGCGGGCTCTACTGCGAGGACTGCGACGTCGCCGAAGTCGCCGCCGAAGAGGGCGAGTTGGTAGGCGTGCGCCCGTATGCGATCGATGCCGGTGAGGCCGCGCGGCTCTGGGAGCTCTCCGAAAACCACACGGCCTAGTTCCAGAACTTGATCTCGGGGTTGCCCGCCACCGGCCCGTCGAGCAGCGGCTGATGCCCGCCGCGCAAGTTCTTGTCGAAGAACGCGGAGACGTACGCCCTGGTCAGCTCCATGCCGCGCTCGCCACCGAGCAGACCGGGCTGGCTGAGGCCGAGCTGCTCACCGAGCACGCCGACGTCGGTGAAGGACGCGTGCCCCGCCGCCGCGACGCTGATCCAGCGCTTCCAACCGGTGAGGTTCGGCCAGCTGCCCGCCCACGTCGTGTCCGGACCGGCCGGGGTGTACTCGCTCTCGCGGCCGAGCAGCAGGAACGGCCGGTCGATCCCGGACGCGGGGATCGGCGACCACAGCCTGCCGTCCAGGTCGGCGCCCGCACGGATCCGCCGGTCGTCGACCATCGCGGTCGGCGTGCTGTACCCGCCGATGGAATGCCCCGCCATGCCGATGCGGGTCCGGTCGATCAGCCGCGACCAGGGTGACGAAGGCCTGGTCAGCGTGTCGAGGACGAACGAGACGTCCGCGGAACGGATCGGCGGCAGCAGTTTCGAGTCCGAGCCGCACGCCGCGCATTCGGTGACGTGGCCGTCCGGGAAAGCGGTGCCGTGGGACTCGTGGTTGTGACCGATCAGCGCGACGACGAACCCCTTGCTCGCCAGCTCTTCCGCGAGCCCGGTGAGCGTCGTGCGCGGTTTGCCGAATCCCGGCGACAGGACGACGAGCGCGCGCTTTCCCGGCCGGGCCGGGGCGTCGACCCTGGCACTGGTCCGGATCCCGGAGACCAGGCCGGGGTCGATGTCGGGCAGACCCGATTCGGTCAGGAACGCCTTGGCCTCGGCGAAGGTGAGGTACGGCCGCTTCGGGCCGATCGGCAGCAGCGCCGGATAGAACATCGACACCATCAGCTCGCGCGGCCCGGACGGCACCCACGGATCCTTGCGCGAAGTGTCGACGAGGTGCAGGTCGGTGGAACCGAGGGGATGCGAGCCGGTCGGCGGTGGCAACGTCAGTCGCGGGGCCGCCGCGGCCGGACTCGCCATGGCCGCCATGCCGGCGAGGGCGAGCAGTGCGACGAGAAGCCTTCTCATGAGGGTTCCGTTTCTGTCGAGGATCTTCCTTCATCCATCCTGGAGCCCGCCGACGTATTCTCGCGTCTGTCGTAAGGTGTATCCCGGGGTCTGCCGTAAGAGGGATCCGCGCCGCCCGATACGGGATTACGCTCGACTGGTGCCGGCCTTCCTCAGGAATCACCCGAGAGCCGTCGACCGCGGCCTGACCCTCCTCATCGGACTGTCCACTGTGGTCACAGCCGATGACCCGGAGGGCTTCGAGTGGTGGGTTGCCTCCTTGGTGGCCTTGGCTTCTTTGCTCGTCCGGCACCGGAATCCCACAATCACCTTCGCGGCCGGGGGCACGGTCTCGCTGCTGCATCTGGCGATGGGCAACGATCTCAAACCCGTCGACGTCGTGGCGCTGATCGGCCTCTTCTCCGTCGCGGCCTGGGGATCGCGCCGGCGTTCGCTGGGGCTGCTGGCGGCCGGACTGTTCGTCGCTGGAGCGTGGTCTTTCTATGCTGCCGAAGCGAACACGCGGACACCGGTCCCGACGCCGCCGCGGATCATCATCATCGATCCGCTGGCGCCGGTCGCCACCGATGCCGACGACGACCAAGTGCAGGATTGGGGCGGTTTTCCGGCTATCGGCCTGTCGCTCGGAGTGGCGTGGCTGGCCGGGCTGAACACGCGGCAGCGCCGGATCCGGCTGTCGGTGCTGGAACAGCGGGCCGCCGATCTCGAACGCGAGCGCGACACCCAGGCCGCGCTGGCCGTGGCCGCCGAACGCGGCCGGATCAGCCGCGAACTGCACGACGTCGTCGCGCACGCGCTTTCCGTGGTGGTCCTGCAGGCGCAGGGCGCCCAGGCGGAACTGGACCGGCGGCCCGAGCGATCGCGGGAGGCGCTGGACGCCATCGTCGACACCGGGCGGACCGCGTTGAGCGAGATCCGGCGGCTGCTCGGCGCGCTCGGCCAGGACGAGCCGGACTGGGAACCCCGGCCCGGTGCGGAACGCCTGCCGCGGCTGGCCGCCGACATCCGGTCCGCGGGCACGCCGGTCGGGTTCCGCGTCGAAGGGGAACCCCGGCCACTTTCGTCCACAGTGGACCTGGCGGTCTACCGGATCGTGCAGGAGTCGCTGACGAACGTGCTGAAACACGCCGGTCCGGACGCGGCGGTGACTATCGTGATGCGGTACGAGCCCGGGACACTGGAGATCGAGGTGACCGACGACGGCGTCGCGGCGGAAGCGCCGTCCGGCACCGGGCACGGCCTCGAAGGGATGCGGGAGCGAGTGAACGTACTGGGCGGCACCTTCGAAGCGGGACCACGGCCTGGCCGCGGCTTCGCCGTCCGCGCGTCCCTGCCGTCATGACGATCCGGGTGGTCATCGCCGACGACCAGGCGCTCGTGCGCACCGGCCTGCGGATGATCCTGGACAACGCGGACGACATCGACGTCGTCGGCGAGGCGGGTGACGGCGCGGAGGCCGTCGCGCTGGTGGCTGAGCTCGATCCCGACGTCGTGCTCATGGACATCCGGATGCCCGAAATGGACGGCGTCGAGGCCACCGCCGCGATCGCCGCGGCCTATCGCACCCGTGTACTGGTGCTGACCACCTTCGACCTGGACGAATACGTCTACGCCGCGCTCCAGGCGGGCGCGAGCGGCTTCCTGCTCAAGGACTCGCTGGCACCGGATCTGCTCGCCGGCGTCCGCGTGGTCGCCGACGGCGAGGCCACCCTCGCGCCCACCGTCACCCGGCGGCTGCTCGACCGCGTCGTCACCGGCCTGCCCACGTCGCCACCGGACGACAGGCTCGCGCTGCTCACCGGACGCGAACACGAGGTGCTCCAGCAGCTGGCGCGCGGCCTGTCCAACGCCGAGATCGCCGGATTGCTGTACCTCTCGCCGGGGACGGTGAAGACGCACGTCGGCCGGATCCTCACGAAACTCGGCCTCCGCGACCGCGTCCAGGCCGTCGTCTTCGCCTACGAGTCCGGGATGATCAGCCGCTGACCGCGGCGGGCGTGCGCCAGTGCTTGCCGCGACGGGGCCGCCGGTGCTGGCCGCGCCTGCCGAGTTCACTCAGGTCGTCCGAAGGGCGGGCGGCGAACTCCTCGGCGGTGATGCCCATCCGCACGAGGTACTTGATCTCGCCGCGCACCACCTCGGTGTCGCGCAGCCTGCCTTCCTCGCGGAAGCCGAGCCCGCCGTGCAGCGAAAGCGACGCGAGATTGCCGCCGTACACGGTGACCTCGCATTTGCGGAAACCGCGCCGGCCGAACATATGCGCCAAAAGGACGGTGATGGCGTCCGTGGCGTAGCCGCAGCGCTGGTGACGAGGGGCGATCCCGATGCCGTAGCCGAACCGGCCGGTCACCGGGTCGGCGCCGATGGTGCAGACCGACCCGACCAGCATCCGGCCGCGCACCGTCTCGATCCCGAAGTGGATGTCGTCGCCCGAGGATCCCGAACGGTGTGAGGCCCAGTGCCGGTGTCCGCCGCCGACCAGCGGCGTCGCCTCACGGGCCATGTCACGGTCGAACCCCATCAGGACCCGGCGGTCGCGGAGACCGACCTCGCGCAACCGCACCTTCCGCCCGACCTGCTCGGGCTCCAGGGCGGTGCGGCTCACCGCGTCCGGCCGCACGACTGCTCACGAACGATCACAAGCATGCTTGGACGATATCGGTACCCGAAACGCCCGAAGGCCCCCACCCGGTACGGATGGGGGCCTTCGGTGTGAAGAAAGTCAGATGGCGACGACGCGCTGGGCCTGCGGGCCCTTCTGACCTTGGCCGATCTCGAACTCGACGCGCTGCCCTTCGTCCAGGGACTTGAAACCGCTGCCCTGGATCTCCGAGTAGTGCACGAAAACGTCCGGTCCGCCGTCGTCCTGAGCGATGAAGCCGAAGCCCTTTTCGCCGTTGAACCACTTAACGCTGCCCTGAGCCATACTTTTCTACCTGCTCTTCATAGCGAGTCTGAGCCCATTCGATGCCCCGATCTCGCCGTCTATTGTCGCAGGTCTTGCCGCGATGCACACGTCGCCGTCCCAAATTAATACAGATCGCCTGGTCAACGGCACCCTCGGCGGGTCGCCGGGCGGGTCGGATCGCCGATTTTCGACGTCTTCGGGCTTGACCGTGACCCTGCGTCAGGGGCGGAGCCGCGCTCGGAGGGTTCCGGTCGGACGACGGCGAAAGGTCGCGCGGTTCGCCCGCGGGGAGTAGCGAGTGATATCCGACACATCCCACCACCGGCTCCGCTTCGACCGGCCGGGCCAGGGTGCCCCCAATGTGGCATTGGGGACACCGAGCGTCCCCAATGCCACATTGGGGGCACCAGTCGAGCCGTAACGGGGCGGCAGGCGACGGCGAACTCGCCCACCGTGCCCGGTCGCGTCAGTGCCCTTCGGGTTCGGAGCCGATCCGGTAGGGCACGGGCTTGCCGTCCGCGTCCCGCACCGGAACCGGATTGCCGTCGGCGTCCACGATCTTGCCGTCGACGATCCGGTCGCCGTCCTTGAGCCGCGAGAAGGCCTTGAGATCGGAGTAGTCGATCACCCTGGTCGCCGTCGCGAACACCGACGGGTCGCTGCCCTTGCCCGGCTTCAGGTGATTGAACAGCAGGTTCAGCACGACGGCCATGAGCGCGGCGGAGCTGATCCCCGAGTGGAAGATGGTGCCGACCCACGCCGGGAAGTGGTGGTAGAACTCCGGCGCCGCGATCGGGACCATGCCCAGCCCGACCGAAGCCGCGACGATCACCAGGTTCATGTTCCCGTTGTAGTCCACTTTGGACAGTGTCCTGATCCCGGACGCCGCGACCGTGCCGAACAGCACGAGGCCCGCCCCGCCCAGCACCGGGTACGGGATCGCGGCGACCACCCTGCCGAGTACCGGGAGCATGCCGAGGACCAGCAGGATCACGCCGCCCGCGGTCACCACGAACCGGCTCCTGACGCCGGTGATCGCGACGAGACCGACGTTCTGGGCGAACGCGCTCTGCATGAACCCGTTGAAGACCGGCGCGATCGCCGAGGACGCCATGTCGGCGCGCAGCCCGTCGCCGATCCGGCGTTTGCCGACCCGCGTGCCGACGATCTCCCCCACCGCGAGCATGTCGGCCGTGGTCTCGGTGAGGGTCACGAGCACGACGATGAACATCGACACGATCGCGGCGACGTCGAAGGTCGGCGCGCCGAAACCGAACGGGGCCGGCACCGCGAAGATCGGGCCGTCCCAGACCCGGGAGAAGTCGGCCTTGCCCAGTACGGCGGCCAGCACGGTGCCCACCACGATCGACAGGAGGATCGAGAGCCGGGAGATGGCCGGGACGGCGACCTTGCTGAGCAGCAGCACGATCGCCAGCGTCATCGCGGCCAGCCCGATGTTGGAGACCGAGCCGAACTCCGGCGACTTGGTGTTGTTGCCCATCGCCCACTGGGCCGCGACCGGCATCAGGCTGAGCCCGATCACGGTGATCACCGTCCCGGTGACGACCGGCGGGAAGTACTTCACCAGCCGGGAGAACACCGGCGTGATGAGCAGGCCGAGCAGCGCGGACGCGATCACGGAGCCGAACACAGCGGGCAGCCCGCCGTCGGCCACGATCGCGGTCATCGTCGCCACGCCCGCGAAGGAGGTGCCCTGGACCAGCGGCAGCCGGGAGCCGAAGAAGGGGACGCCGAACGACTGCAGGATCGTCGCCAAGCCGCCGATGAACAGGCACGACGCGACGAGCAGCCCGATCTCGGCCGTCGAAACGCCCGCGGCGCCGCCGATGATCAGGGGCGGCGCGATGATCCCGCCGTACATCGTCAGGACGTGCTGGATGCCGTAAGTGAAACTCTTGCCGATCCCGAGCCGTTCGTCCTCGGGCCTGCCGCCTGCCGCCGGTTCGGCCTGCGTCCTCTTCACCATGGATCCGCCTCTCCGTCGAAGCGAGCGATGCGGGAAATTTCAATCTGCGGAGGTTAACTTCCACATCGCAGAACTTGCAAGACCCTGCCCATAGGGGTCGTCCTCCCGGCGGGCGGACAAAGATCCTTTCCGCACGGGGGCACCGGACCGCGGCGGTGGTAGAAATCAGCTGCCCAGTCGGCGAGGGTCCCGAGGCAGAAAGACGGCACACATGGCGAATCCGCTGGTCGCTGAACGTCAGGACTCCACCAAGGGCCACTCCGGTGTCCCGCTGCTGGAATCGGCGATCGACCTTAAAGAGGGCATCGAGAAGGGCGACTGGGCCGCGGTCGCGATGGGTGCCGTCGGGACGGCTCTCGACGCGCTGTCGATGGCCATGGATCCGTTCGGCTCGATCCTCGCCGCGGGCGTCGGCTGGCTGCTGGAACACGTCGGCCCGCTCTCCGACGCGCTCGACGCCCTGACCGGCGACGCGGATCAGATCAAGGCGCAGGCCGAAACCTGGTCCAACATCGCCAAGGAACTCGGCGCCATCGGCACGGATCTGTCCGATCTGGTCAAGGCCGACTTGCAGACGTGGGCGGGCGATGCCGCCGACCGTTACCGCGAACGATCCCAGGACACGGTCACCGTGCTCACCGCCGCGCAGAAGGGCTGCGAAGGCGCCTCGAGCGGAGTCAAGACCGCGGGCGAGGTCGTCGCCGCTGTCCGCACGCTCGTCCGCGACATCATCGCCGAACTCGTCGGCCACCTCATCAGCTGGGCGCTGCAGGTGCTGTTCACCCTCGGCATCGGCCTGACGTGGGTGGTGCCGCAGGTCGTGACCGCGGTCGCCAAGACGGCCTCGAAGATCGCCGATCTCACCACCAAACTCGTCAAGGCGCTCAAGGGCCTGATGCCGCTGCTCAAGAAGGCCGACACGCTCTTCGACGACGCCGCCAAGGCCCTGCGCAAGCTCCAAGGCGGCAAGGTGGACGCCCCGCCGCCGCCCAAGACCAAGGGTGGGAACGATCGCGGGATCGATCCCAAGAAGGACAAGGACGACGAGAGCACCACCAGCTCCAGCGCCGACGGCGGTGGCGGCCGCGACAAGGGCGGCGACAGCAACACCAACGACAAGGGCAACAACACCAAGAACGACAACGACCAGACGAACACCAGCGGCACCGGCAACGGCGGCACCCGCGACCGGGGCGGCAACAACGACTCCACGAAGAAGGACGGCAACGGCGACCGGTCGACGTCGTCGGATTCCAAGAACTACTGCGGTGACCCCGTCGACGTCGCGACCGGTGAGGTCGTCATGACCCAGGTCGACGTAACGCTGCCCGGCGACGCGGCGGATCTGGAGCTTTCCCGCACGCATCTGTCGTCCTACGGCGCCGGCCGATGGTTCGGTCCATCTTGGACGTCCACAATGGACCAGCGGTTGGTCTTCGCGGGCGACCGGATCCGGTTCTACGCCGAAGACGGGATGGTGCTGGATTACCCCATCCCTGCCCACGAACCCGTTTTGCCGCGGCAAGGTCCGCGCCACCGGCTGCGCCGCGCTCCGGACGGCTACCGGCTGTCGATCGGCGATCGCGAGCTGCTCTTCGCCGGCGACCGCGGCGTCCTGCCGCTCAGGGCCATCGAACAGAACGGAAGCCGCACCGAGTTCGGCTACGCGGCCGACAGCACGCCCGCGAGCATCCGCCGTGACGACGGCGTCGAACTCGCGATCGGCACCGCGAACGGGCGGATCGTCGCGCTCGGGGCTCCGGGGCAGCCGCCGTTGGTGAGTTTCTCGTACAACCGGCTCGGCCAGCTGAGCACGGTCACCGACTACGCCGGTCGCCCCATGGCACTCGACTACGACTTCGGCCACCGCCTCGTCGGCTGGCGTGACCGCACGGGCACCTGGTACCGGTACGTCTACGACGACGCCGGCCGCTGCGTCCGCGCCGTGGGCGCGAACGGCTACTACAACGCGACGTTCGTCTACGAGCCCGGCACGACCCGGCACACCGACGCGCTCGGCCACACGTGGACGTATCGCCTCAATGACGCCAAGCAGCTGATCGAACGGGTCGACCCGCTGGGCAACTCCCGGCGCTACAGCTGGAACCGGCGCGACGAGCTTCTGTCCCAAGTGGACGAACTCGGCCGCGAGACCGGCTACGAGTACGGCGACGACGGCGAACTGGTGGCCGTCCACCGCCCCGCGGGCTCCACCGTGCGGCTGACACCCGCCGCCGGCGGCGAGGTCCGGCTGTCCGCGGGCGATGTCCAGCGGGTGGTCCCCGAATTCGATCCGGCCACGACCCTGGCGGGCACCGGCTTGCCGGTGCACATCCCGGACGCGCCGAATCCGCTCGACGACGAACCCGTGACGGACCGCCCCGGCGACCGCGACCTGTTCGGCCGCCCACGTCTCACGTACACGGCTTCCGGCGGCGAAGCGAGGCTCGGCTGGACGGCCGACGGCCGCCGTGCCTGGCGGCTCGGCCCGCACGGCGGTCGCGAGACGTGGGTGCACGACGCGGAAGGTCACGTCGTCGAGCACCGTGACGCGACGGGTGCCGCGCGGCGCCGCAAGTACGGCCCGTTCGGTCTCGTCATGGAGGAGACCGACGCCGCGGGGGCGCGCACGCTGTACACCTACGACGGCGAGCTGCGGCTCACCTCGGTGACCAACCCGAACGGCCTCGTCTGGCGGTACGTCCGCGACGCCGCCGGCAGGCTCGTCGAGGAGGTCGACTACGACGGCCGCCGAATCGGCTACGCCTACGACGCGGCGGGCCGGCTGCTCCGCATGACCAACGGCACGGGTGACGCGACCGAGTACGACTACGACCTTCAGGGCAACATCGTCGCCCGGCGTACCCCGGACGACGTCACGTCGTACGAATACGACGCGCTCGGCAGGATGACCGTCGCAGAGAACGCCGAGTCGCGGGTCGAACTCGTCCACGACGGCGATCAGGTGGTCACCGACACGATCAACGGGCTCGGCGTGTGCCTGCGCCACGACGGCGAAACGCTCGTCCGCCGCACATCGTCCGGTGTGGACAGTGAGTGGCGCTTCACCGAAGCGGGACTGCCGAGTTCCCTGCGGATCGCCGGTCACGAGGTCGGCTTCGCCTACGACGCCGCCGGACGGGAGATCACGCGCAGCGTCGACGGCGCCGTGGTGCTCCGGCGGCGATTCGACGCGGAAGACCGGCTCGCCGAAGAGGACATCGCGGGTGTCGGGCGGCGTGTCTACCGCTACCGCCCGGACGGCAGGCTCGCCGCCGTCGACGACGCGATCCGGCCATGGCAGCTCTCCTTCGACCCCACGGGCCGGGTCAGCGAGGCACGCGGGCCCGCCGGAGTCGAACGGTTCACCCACGACGCGGCGGGCAACCTCGCCGTCGACGAGACCCACTACAGCGATGACGAGCGGGGCAGGGTCACCGCCGATCGGTCGTGCGCCTACGAATGGGACCACCTCGATCGGCTGCGTTCCGCGCGCACACCCGACGGCGCGCTCTGGACCTACCACTACGACCCGCTCGGGCGGCGGTTCGCCAAACGCCGCTGGCTGCTGGGGCCGGAAGGGGAAGCCGAGCTCACCTTCGACGTCCGGTTCCTGTGGAGCGGGATGAACGTCGTCGAGCGGATGGATTACGACCCCGCCGACGAGTCCTATCGGCTCTTCACCTGGGAGCGCTACGACGACGACCGTCCCGTCGTCCAGATCGAGCGCACCGGCGCCCTCGAAGACGCCGTGTTCCGTGCCGTGATCACGTCACCGGCCGGAACGCCGACCGAGTTGCTCGACGAGCACGGCGCGCTGGTCTGGCAGGACCGCAGCAGTTTCTGGGGCGTGCCGTTGCCCGACGCGGACACCGCGGCGATGCCGCTGGCGTTCCCCGGCCAGCACCGCGACGAGGAAACCGGGCTGCACTACAACGTTTTCCGGTACTACGACCCGCGAACCTCGCGATACCTCAGCCAGGATCCGCTCGGGCTCGCCGCCGCGGCCAACCCTGTCGGCTATGTCGAGCAGCCGCTGCTCATCGGCGACCCGCTCGGCCTGGCCGGTTCCTGCGGCAAGACCGGGCCGGGCAGTCAGCAGCGGCCCCAGCCGGCAGGCCCCAGTGCGCAGCCGCCGCCGCTGCGAAGGAGCCCGAGGAAACCTCCCATCAACGTCGACAAGATGTCGAAGGAGGAATTCGACAAGTTCAAGCCGAAACTCGACGAGATCTTGAAGGCGGACAAGCACTTCTTCTGGTCCGGCGGCACCAAGAAACGCAAACGCGGCGAAGATGACGAGTACCTCGGCTCCGTCGAGGAGAAGGCCACCAAGATCGCGAAGCAGAACGGTGGCAACACGCTCGAAGGGACCCTCAAGGACAACAACGTCAAGATGCCCGGGTGGATCAACGATCCCAACGACCCGCGGAAGCCGCTCGTCCAGGAGAAATGGGACTACGTCTCCGAAACCTTCGCCAAGAACTCCAACAAGGACACGCACGTGGTCTTCCCCTACTGGCCGGGCAAGGGACACGACGTCTACCCGCATCGCCGCGAGGACAACGTGTTCGACGTGACCGAGTACCCGAGGCTCGAGAAGATGGGGATCGACGACATCACCAAGCACAACGCGGAAACCGGGCACACCCGCCCGTACCGGCACACCAAGTGAGTCACCTGACGTTGCTCCCGCGAACCCACTTTGGTATACCAAAGGGACCGCGTCGAGAAGGGTGTTCACCGTGTTGATCCGTGACGTCCGCCCGTGGGGTGGACAGCACAGCGACGTCGAAGTGGCCGATGGCCGGATCACCGCGGTACGGCCGCACGATCCGGCCGCCACGACGGCACCCGACACGGTCGACGGGCGCGGGCGGCTGCTGTTCCCGTCGTTCAGCGACGTGCACGTCCACCTGGACTCGACCCGGATCGGCCTGCCGTTCCGGCCGCATACGGGTGCGCCGGGCGTCTGGGCGATGATGCTGAACGACCGCGAGAACTGGCGCGACGCCGAGGTCCCGCTGCCCGAACGCGTCGCCGGGACGCTGGAGCGGATGATCGCCAACGGCACCACCCGCGTGCGCACGTACGCGCAGGTGGACGTCGACTGCCGGCTCGAGAAGCTCGACGCCGTACTCGCCGCGAAGGAGCGCTTCGCCAAGCACGCGGACGTCGAGATCATGGCGTTCCCGCAGGCCGGGATCCTGCGCGAACCCGGCACCGTGGACGTGCTGGAGGCCTCGCTGCGGTCGGGCGCCACGGTCGTCGGCGGGATCGACCCGTGCTCACTGGACAAGGACCCCAAGGGACATCTCGACGTCGTGTTCGGCCTCGCCGAGAAGTACGGCGTCGAGGTGGACATCCACCTGCACGAACCGGGTCACCTCGGCGTCTTCTCGACCGACCTGGTGATCGAACGGGTCCGCGCGCTGGACATGCGCGGCAAGGTGACGATGTCGCACGCGTACGAACTGGGTTCGATCTCGGAGTCGGTGAGCCGCCGCCTGATCGACACCTTCGCGGAGCTGGACATCGCGATGGCCACCGTCGCGCCGTCCGTCGACGGCCAGCTGTCCCTCGCGGACCTCACGACCGCGGGTGTGCGCGTCGGCCTCGGCGAGGACGGCCAGCGGGACTACTGGAGCCCGTACGGCAACTGCGACCTGCTCGACCGCACCTGGCAACTGGCCTTCACGAACGGCTTCCGCCGCGACG
The DNA here is from genome assembly GCF_003947325.1 of Amycolatopsis sp. WAC 01375. Classification (NCBI taxonomy): domain Bacteria; kingdom Bacillati; phylum Actinomycetota; class Actinomycetes; order Pseudonocardiales; family Pseudonocardiaceae; genus Amycolatopsis; species Amycolatopsis sp. WAC 01375. The sequence goes on along the minus strand of NZ_QHHW01000039.1, from coordinate 118,117 downwards.
ACCTGATCGAGCTGGCGCTGGCCGTCGCCACGATGGGCGGCGCGTCGATCATGAGCCACGACGTCCCGCGGCTCGCGGGTATCGCCGACCGGCCCGGGGTGGCCGCCGGCGACCGCGCCGACCTGGTGCTGGTGGACGGCGAGACCCCGACGAGCGCGGTGATGGACCGCGGCAAGGACCGCACGGTCCTGCACGACGGCGTCGTCGTGGCGGACGGGCTTTCGGTACTCGGCTGAGGGGTCCCGTTGATCCCGAAGGGCCGACGAAGGAAAGGAGGGCGCGGCGGTGCCGGTGATCCGCCGCGGCCCGATGTCGAATCCCGGATGAGCAGTTCGTGGAGTAAGTGAGCGGCCGCCACGAGGGCGCCGCCACGACCACAGGGGATGAGAATGTCGCACCCGGAACCCGTCGCCCGCCGCATGTACGACCTGGTCGAGCCCATCGGCCTGGTGCCCTATTTCGCCGACGAGTCGGACGAGGCCCTGATGGCGCTGGGCCTGCGCAATCAGTGGGACGCCTACTTCGCCGGGCGGGCCGCGCCGTTCGGCCGGTCGGTTCCGGCCGAGGTGATCCACGCGATCTTCTACAACTTCGCGCCCGGCGAGGTGGCACGCCACCTCCCGAAGGTCTGGGAGCTGACCACACCGGAGGCGGCGCTGGCCGCCCGCGAGCGGGGATGTGTCGCCGGAATCCGGCGGATCCTCGGCGACCTCGCCGACGACCCCCGTGTCACGCGCGCCGGCGACCTCCTGATGAAAGCGGCGACCAGCGCACCGATCGAGGGACGCGCCCTCTACGCCGCTGTCCGCACGCTCCCGGTCCCGCGCGAGCCGGTGGCCAGGCTGTGGCACGCGGCCACCCTGCTGCGCGAGCACCGCGGCGACGGCCACACCGTCGCTTTGGTGACCGAGGGCATCGGCGGGACCGAGGCCCACGTGCTGCACGCCCTGTCCATCGACATGCCCGCGAAGGAGTTCGGCCGGGTCGGCCCCCTCCCCGCCGCGCAGCTCACCGCGGTCGTCGACGGTATGCGCGACCGCGGCCTGGTCGGAACCGACGGCTGGCTCACCGCCGACGGCCTGGCCACGAAGGAACGAGTCGAAGCGCTGACCGACAAGCTCGCGGAAGCGCCGTACAACGCCTTGAGCCCCGGCGAACTCGACCGTATGGTCACCGACCTCGAATCGGTCTCAGCGGTTCTCCGTGCGGCCTTCCCGTGGTAGCCGCCCGACGCGATAGCGCAGGTGGGTAGCGGTCCCGGCGATGGGTTCGCCCTGCGGGACCAGCTCGCCAAGGTGCCCGGCGAACACGGCGGTCCCCTGCCCCAGCACCACTGGGGAGAGGTGGAGGTAGACCTCGTCGAGCAGGCCCGAGGCGAGCAGCTGCCCGGCGACGTCGGCGCCCAGCACGAGTACGTCCTTGTCCCCCGCGGCTTCCTTGGCACGGCGGACCGCGGCCTCCAGCCCGTCGAAGGCGAACGTGCCGCCGTTGTCGCCGGGCAGGTCTTCCCTGGTCCGGTGGGTGACCACGAAGCTCGGGACGCCGGGCCACGGCGTTCCGCCCCACGGCCGCAGACCGAGGTCGAAGGTGTGTCTTCCGATGACGGTCGCACCGACCATCGCGTTCACTTCGTCGCGAACGCGGGCGTCGGGCCCTGCACCGGCCATCCATTCGTGCAGTCGTTCGCCGCCGTCACCCATGGGCTCGTCGGCCCGCACGTTCGGTCCGGCGGTGAATCCGTCCAGCGACATCGACACGTCCAGCACCACCTTGCTCATCGCAAGGCCTCCTTCGCTCCTGGGGCGCCGCTGTCCGGCGCTTCAGGAGGGGGTCGGAGCCGTGCCGTCCGTCTCGACATCCACGCTCGAACGCCCTCGTCCTGTCCGGACAAGGGCGTTCTCGGCGGGGTTTCAGTCCTCGGCGCGGAGTTCGGCGTTCACGCGCTGGGCTTCGTGGAGCTGATCCTCAAGGGTGACGATGCGGCAGGCGGCATCGACGGCGGTGCCCTGATCGACCAGTTCCCGCACTCGCGCGGCCAGGCGAAGCTGATACCGGGAGTAACGGCGATGGCCGCCGGCGGAACGCTGCGGGATGATCAGGCCGGCCTCGTCGAGACTGCGAAGGAAGCCTTGAGTGGCGCCGAGCATGTCGGCGGCACGGCCCATCGTGTAGGCGGGGTAGTGCTCGTCGTCGAACCTGTCGGCCCCGCTGGGCGTGGCCGGTCCTTCTTGGTCAGGGATCATTCCACCTCCACATCACAAAGGACCCCGGGTGCCAAAACGGCACCCGGGGTCCTCAGGGTTGGTTTCACCATTGTCCACCGGCGCGACCGCCGGCTTCCTGCACCCGCGTCCGGTGAACGACCGGATTGCGCGGGGATCGCTGATTCGTGACCGCGAACCACCTCCGTACTCGATGGAACTACGGCACCCGCGCGGCGCTACCTTGCCGCTGCGGGCGATCCAATGATGTCGCCGTTCCCTTCTTTCCTGTGTTTTCACCTTGCTGGGTACTGCTACTTCACCTGCCGCGAGCGACACCGCCGGAACCCTTTCACTGATCGGTCCCAGCACGCTGACGCCGCTGGTCACTGCCCGGAGCCCTGTTCCCTGATCGGCCCCGGCCACCTGACCGGTCCTGCAACTGCACTGCTTATCTACTGACTTACTTATCTACTGACCTACTGCAACTACCTGTTCTTCACGGGCGCGACCGCTCCGCCCGCGTCCTGCACTTTCCTTGCAGGGCCGGCACTACCTGGTCGAACCTTCTTCACAACCCGGCCCTGAGATCCTGCTCCCGATCACCGTCCGGGACCTGTTCCTTGATCGGCCCCGTGCCGCCTGACCGGCTTGTCTCACCTCGCGGGTAGTTACGTCATCTCCCGCGCCTGCTTGACGTTGTCTTTCTCGGTACGAGGAGAACATTACACACACCCGGCGTTGAATGTCTACCTCGGCCAGCATAGATTTTCTGAAGCGCGTCGGACGGGTGAACGCAGAAGGGGAGACGACCATGAGTGACGACCTCGCCGGGGATTCGCTCGACGAGCGGTACGGCCTGGCCATGGTTCGTGACCTGGAGGAATACGCCGAAGCGTTGTCACGGCTGGTCGAGAAGGGGCTCCAGGACCGGCGCGCGCCACTGCTTTCCGAGGCCGAGGCCTACGCCGCGGCGGAACTACTCGGCCGGTTCGCGCTCGATGAACCTTGGAGCGCCTTGAACCAGCTGGCCGCCACCCTGGCCAGCCGGATCTACCACCGCCTCGGCGCCTGAACACCGGCTGACGGTGATCTCCCGCCCCACATTCGCCAGCTTCTCCGGATTGCGCACGTGGTAGGCACCGGTGACCAAGCCGTTCTCGACCCGCACCGCCAGCACGCCGTCGATCTCCCCGTCGACCCGGATGAGCAACCCCGGCCCACCGTTGATCTGAACCGGTTCGACCGACCTTTCCGCGTCCCGTTTCCACCAGCCGGCGGCCAGCAGACGCGCCACGTTGTCCACGCCGACGACCGGCCGCAGCAGGGCGTGTTTGACCCCGCCGCCGTCGCTGAGGGCGACGACGTCCGGAGCGAGGACGTCGAGCAGGCCCTGGAGATCGCCGGTTTCGACCGCTGCCTGGAAGGCCAGGAGCGCCGCCCGGTGTTCGGCGGGAGAGCCGGCGCCGCGGGGCCTGCGCGCGGCGACGTGCGCCCGCGCCCGATGCGCGATCTGGCGCACGGTGCTCGAGGTTTTGCCGACCGCTTCGGCGATCTCGTCGTAGTCGAGTGCGAAGACCTCGCGCAGCACGAACACCGCTCGCTCGGTCGGCGCGAGCGTCTCGAGCACCAGCAACATGGCCATCGAGACGCTGTCGGCCAGCTCCACGTCCTCGGCCACGTCCGGCGCGGTCAGCAGCGGCTCGGGTAGCCACGGGCCGACGTAGGACTCCTTGCGCCTGCCGAGTGTCCGCAGCCGTTTGAGCGCCTGCCGGGTGGTGATCCGGACCAGGAACGCACGAGGGGCCAGCACCGTCGCGAAGTCCACGCCCACCCACCGGATCCAGGTCTCCTGCAGGACGTCCTCGGCGTCGGTGGCCGAACCGAGCATCTCGTAGGCCACGGTGAAAAGCAGGTTGCGGTGGGCCACGAACGCCTCGGTGGCCGACTCCATGGCGGTGTCTCGTTCGATCGTCACCGGTTCCTGCCTTTCTCGAGCGTGCCCATACGACCCCGGCCCTCCTCCTTTTGTGACGGTGGCCTGCGTCACAAGGCCGATCTGTCACGGGGATCGCGTCGCCGGGATCTCTTGGTCGCAACGCCGAAGAGAAAGGAAGCCCGCCATGCCCCCGCGGTCACGCATGCCCAACCCGATCCCCTTCGTACCCGAGATGGCCGAAGTCGCCGGCGGCCTGCACAAGGTCCTCAAGAACGGCGCGATCCCCTCGACGACCATCAGCCTGCTGCAACTGCGCGCCGGACAGCTGCTCGGCAGCACGTACTTCACGATTCGCGAAACCGGCGATCTCCGCCAAGCCGGGGAGCCCGAGGAACGCATCACCGCGGTGGCGACCTGGCAGGACGCCACCTGCTTCACCGACCCCGAACGCGTCGCGCTGGAGCTCGTGGAGGCGGTCCTCACGCCGAATCCGGCCGGCGAACGTGTCCCCGACTCGTTGTACGCCAAGGCATCCGAGTGCTACGACGCCAAGGCGCTCTGGACGCTCGTCATGGCGATCGCGCATATCGGCTTCTTCGCCCCCGCCGCGCTCATCGCCAAGCCGATTCCCGGAATGCCGCCCGGCCTCAACTACACCGACTGACTTCCCCACGCTCGAGAAAGGTTCTGAATCATGAGCAAGTTCGCAGTGGCCGGAGCGACCGGACGGCTGGGACAGCACGTCGTCGACGTCCTCGCCGAACGAGGACACCACGTCGTGCCGATGTCCCGCGCCACCGGCGTGGACATCATCACCGGTGAGGGACTCGCCGAGGCGCTCACCGGCGTCGAGGTCGTCATCGACGTCGCCTCATGGCACGGCTCCGAGCAGGAGGCGGCGACGGAGTTCTTCCGCACAGCGGCCCGCAACCTGCAGGAAACGGGCCGTCAGGCGGGGGTCGCCCGGATCGCCGCGGCGTCCATCATCGGCACCGACAAGGCCACCGCCGGTTTCATCGCCGCCAAGAAGGTGCACGAGGAACTCCTTCTGGCGGGCCCTCTCCCCGTCCGCCTCCTGCGGGCCGCACAGTTCCACGAGTTCGTCGGCCAGCTCCTGGACTGGCAGCAAAGCGACGTCGTGCACCTGCCGGCCCTGCCCACGCAGCTCGTGGCCTGCCGCACCGTCGCGGAGGAACTGGTCGACCTCGCCATGGACCCGAGCGACCCTGGACCGCCCATCCCCGAAATCGCGGGGCCCCGCAAGGAAATCATGGCGGACGCGGCCCGCATCCTCGGCGCCCGCCGGGGCATCGAAGTCGTCGGCGTCGACGGCTCGGGCATGCCCGACGCCGACATCGTCGCCGCCGGCGGCTTCCTGCCCAGCCCGCACGCCAAGCTCGCGGGCCCCACGTTCCAAGAGTGGCTCGACGCCCAGTCCTGAACGGAAGGCAGAAAATGACCGAAACCATGCCGCTTCACATGCGAAGGAACGGTCTCGACCCGATCGAGGAACTGGCGCGGGCTCGCGACGGCGAGGGGATCGTACGAGTCGAGACGCCGTTCGGCCTACCCGCGTATCTGGTCTGCCGTAAGGAAGATGTCCGCCAAGTGCTGGCGGATCCGGCCCGGTTCAGCAGCGCCACGCCGTTGCCGGGAGCCGGACAAGACGACGTCACGGCGGGACAGCTGATCAGGCTCGACCCGCCCGACCACACGCGCTTGCGACGGCTGCTCACCCCGGAATTCACCGTGCGGCGGATGAACAGGCTCGAACCGCGGATCACCGAGATCGTCCAAACGGCCCTGGACAACCTGGAGCGAGCCGGTAAACCCGCCGATCTGGTCGCGCACTTCGCGTTGCCGGTGCCGTCGCTGGTGATCTGCGAACTGCTGGGCGTCCCGTATGCCGACCGCGGCGAGTTCCACGAGCGCGCCGCGCGGATTCTCGACACCTCGTTGCCGGTGGACCAGCGGGTCGCGGCGCAACGGGAGGACCACGACTACATGGCCGGACTGGTGGCCCGCGCCCGGGCGGATCCGGGCGAGGACATGCTGGGCATGCTCGTGCGCGAGCACGGCGACGATCTCACTTCGGACGAGCTGACCGGCATCGCGGGACTTCTGCTGCTCGCCGGACACGAGACGACCGCGAACATGCTCGGCCTCGGCACGCTGGCGCTGCTGTGGCATCCGGACCAGCTGGCGTTACTCCGCGAGGATCCCGAGCTGATCGAGCCCGCCGTCGAGGAGCTGCTGCGCTGGCTGTCCGTCGTCCAGTCGCTGCCGCCGCGGACGACCACGACGGACGTGGAGATCGGCGGGCACCGCGTCCCCGCGGGATCGCTCGTGATCTGCTCGATTCCGGCAGCCAACCGCGACCCCGCCCTGATCGACGCCCCCGAGACCCTCGACATCACCCGGGGAACGACCGGCCACGTCGCCTTCGGACATGGCGCGCACCATTGCCTCGGGGCACCACTGGCGCGGATGGAGCTGCGCATCGCTCTCCCGGCGCTGCTGCGGCGTTTCCCCCGTCTCGCCTTGGCCGGTCCCGACGAGCGAGTGGAATTCCGCGCGTTCAGCCTCGTCTACGGCGTGCGCGCGTTGCAGGTGACGTGGTGAGCCCCGTTCGTCTCACGCGGGAGGCGGTCGGCTATTGAGGGTAAGGCAAACGTGGAGCGAGGAGGCTTTCTCACCTCTACGGCTGTCCGGCCGCCGTGACCGGACCAGACACGTTTGCCTTACCCCTCAAGAACTGTTCCGCGCTCGGCCGGCGGCGAAGTAGGCCCGCAGCGGAGCCACGGCGTGCTCGCCGGCGCCAGCCTCGACCGCGGCGGCCAGCGCGTTCAACTGGACCGTGGCGATGCGCACGGATACCGGGTCGGAAAGGGTGGGCACGAACTGACCCTGCTCGTCTTCGACGTCGGCGAGCTTGCCTTCCGCCTCGGTGAGCACCACCCATGGTCCGCTGACCACGTGCGCGTGACAGTCGTGCAATACCCGGCCGAGATCGGTCAGCACGTTGCGGCCGAGGCCACGCCCGGGGGTGGCCACCATGGTCACCACGCATTTGCCGTGCAACGCGGCGCCCACCATGGGCCGGGACACCCAGTCGACCGCGTTCTTGAGCACGCCCGGAATCGAGCTGTTGTACTCCGGTGTGACGACGAGCAGACCGTCCGCCTCGCGGACGGCCTCACGCCACCGCTCGACCGGAGCCGGGCCGCCCTCCCGGGAATCGAGATCTCCGTTGTACAGCGGCAGATCGCCGAGTCCGTCGAAGACATCGATCGTCATCCCCTCCGGGGCCAGCTGCCGAACGGCCGCCAGCAGCCGGGTGTTGAACGACTCCTTGCGAAGCGATCCGGAAATGCCGAGAATCCGCAACTCACCACACTCGCATTCGTTTCGTAACGGTCCATGAGGGATTCCCGCCGTTCGGGGCGGTACCGCTTCGGCCACTCACGGCATCATTGCGGACCGCGGGCGTTTCGGGCACGCGCCGACTCCATCCCGACCGGCCCTCCGCCCGCGAACAGACGCGCGTCGAACCCGTCAAGGTCGGCGAAAAGCAGCAGATGATGATGATGGTGGCGAAGCAGAGAACCCACCCAGTTGCCTGCCGTTTCCGCCCGCGCCGCTTCAGCACGACTCAGGAACCCGAGAGGATCGTCGGCGGCAGGGGGATTCGGGACGTACGCATGGGGGTTCGGCGCAGCCGCCAGGCCAAGCGGATCCGGGGAGAGGTACGCGCCGGTATCGGGATCGAAATAGCGGTGATCGTGGTAGTGCAATCCCGTTTCCTGGTCGTGATACTGACCGGCGAATCGCAGCGGGGACGTCGCGGTATCACGTTGCCAGTGGGATTGCCCCCACAGTGTGCGCTGCTGATTTCCGGCGATGACGCCGTCAGCGGAGACCAGCTCGGTCGGCGCACCACTCGGGTCCGTGACCACGGAGTGGAATTCTTCGTCGACCTTCTCGTCTTCGGATCCTGCACGGACAACGGTTCGCGAGGTCTGCGTGACCGGAATGAACGAGTCGTTCCGGTAATTCCATGTGGTGATCTTCCGCCGATCGCCTTGAATGTCCTCTTGCTCGGCGAGAACTCCCCCGTCCCACGAGAACCGGGTCTGCTCCAGCAGTTCACCGTCGGCGGAAAGATGACGCTTGCCGATGCGGCGGCCGAGGGGATCGTAGTGATAGTGCCACTTGCTCCCGTCGGGAAGGGTGGCGGAGAAAAGCCGGCTGTCCGCGTCCCACGCGAAGCGCCAAGTCTCCGGATCGCCGGATATCCGTGTCCGCGTCCGCGTCACGACTCGCCCGGCGGCGTCGTACCCGTAACGGACGTTCCCGGCCCGGGTGGTGAAGGTTCCGTTCACCTCGCGGGGTCCTTGCGATGAGGTCTCCGGAGTTCCGGAAGCGGGGAAAGTGGCCGAAGCGGGCCAGACGGCGTTCACGATGTTGCCGACGGGGTCGTAGTCATAGTGCTCCGACCATTCGTCACCCCGGCCGGTCACGGCGGTGACCCGCCCTTCGGAATCGAGCCGGAACGCCCGGCCGCCGGTGAGCAGATCTTCCAAGTCCGCGACGAATCCGTCCGGGCCGTAGGTATACGCGCGCCGTTGGAGCGGTTGCCCAGCGACGATGGATCCCTCCGGACCGGAGGAAGCGGCCCGGCCGGTGAGGGTTTGAGTCACGAGACGACCGAGCAGGTCCCATTCCTGGGCGAGGACGGTTCCGCCGGGTAGCTCCCGCCGGATTTCCCGTCCGGCTTCGTCATGGGCGAACCGCAGTTCCCTGCCGTCGGCGGTGAGTGCCGAAGGCAGTCCGGCGGCGTTGTAGACCCAGGCGGTACGGGCCCCGGATGGAGTGATGCGGCTCGTTACCCTTCCAGCGGCGTCGTAGGTCTTGGTGACGGTGCGGCCGTTGCAGGTTTCGGTGATCACCCGTCCGAGCGAGTCCCGGACGAAGACCAAATCCATGTCGTCGTTTTTCGCGCGAAGGAAGCGGCCTTCCGGATCGTGGTCGAACTTCGTCACGGTGCCCTCCGCGGCGTGATGAGTCGCCAGCTTGCCGAGCGGGTCATACGCGAACGAGGCCTCGTGGCCGCTGGCGTTCACCCGGTGCACGAGCTGGCCCACGGCGTCGTACCAATACTGGGTGGTGGCGCCGTTGTAATCGGTCTGCGCGCTCATCCGGCCGGCGGAGTCCAACTCGTATTGCCACGTCAGCCCGCCGTGGGTCACCGAGACGAGGCGGCAGTTGTGGTCGAAGTCGAGCTCGCTGCGGGTACCGCCCGGCCAGTCGATCGACACGAGCCGCCCGAATGGCCCGTAAGCGTAGGACGTGACCGATCCCGTGGCGGAGACGCGTCGCAGCAGATTCTCTTCGCCGTCCCAGTCCCAGGACTCGGTCGAACCGTCCGGCAGGGTACGGGAGGCAGGGAGGCCATCCGTCGTCCACGTATAGGCGGTCGCCCCGCCGCCGGAACTCGTGACGCGTACGACTCGTCCCAGCAGGTCGCGCTCGTACCGGGTGGTTTCGCCGGTGGGTGCGGTGACCATCACGGGCATCCCGGCGGGATCGCATTCCATCGTGGTGACCGCGCCATCCGCGCCGATCACCTCGGCGAGGTGCCCGCGGCTGTCATACCCGTTCTTGAGCACCGAGCCGTCGGGCGCGGTCAGTTCGGTGAGATTGCCGCTCTTGTCGAAGGCCTGTAGCCAGACACCTCCGTCCGGCCCGGTTATCCGTACCGGGAGGCAGGCCTCGTCGACTTCGACGTTGGTGACGCGGCCGTCCGGATTGGTCACCGAGACCAGGTTGCCGCGATCGTCGTAGGCATATCGCGTGACCCTGCCGAGGGCGTCGGTGCGGACGGTGACCCGGCCACGTTCGTCGTAGTCCGTCCGCGCCGTTTTCCCGATCGGGTCGGTGATCGCGGCGACTTGGGCGGACTCGGTGATCGTGTGGATGGTGACATCTCCGTCGATGCCGGTCCACCGGGTGATGCCGTGCTCGTAGGCAAAGGTGCCGGACAGGAAACCCTCAGGGCCTTCCCCGCGTACGCAACGGCCTTCGGGATCGAAGGTGTAGTGGTAGGAGTAGCCGTTGCGGTCGGTCCAGCTGGTCAGCCTGCCCTCGCCGTCGTAAGTGAAGCGTCGCGGCAGGCCGGAGGAGTTGACGACGCCGGACAGGTTGCCGGAGTCGTCGTATTCGAAGCGGCGCAAGGGGATTTCGTCCTGGCCGTCGGGGCGGGCGAGGGTCAGCGCGGTGACGTGCTCGCCGGTGACCGTCACCAGGACGCGGTAGCCACCGGAGTGGACGATGCTGAGCGGGCGGCCGGCCTCGTCGTGGCTGAAGGTGATCTCGTGGCCCGCGCGGTCCGTGACCGAGACCAGGGGCAGTTCGTCGCCTTCGAATCCGGGCCGGCGTTCGTATCGCCAGACGAGGCCGCGTTGCGGATCGCTGATGGCGTAGGAGCCGTCCGGGTTCAGCAACAACGGCCAGGCGGGACCGGTCACCGGGATGGAGCGGGGATCGCCGGCGCCGCCCGGATGTGTCCAGGTCAGGATCTCCCCGCCGGCGAACCTCGCGTCGATCCGGTCTCCGGTCACCCGCAGGCACTGGTCGAGGCTCGACGTCCAGGACCGTCCGAACCATCGGCCGGTGCGAGCGGACGACCTGTGGGCACGCTCGAGCACGAGGGGCAAGACGCCGGGCAGCGTGACATCGGTCTCGGCCAGAATGACGTCGCCGGTCGCCACGTCCACGAGATCGCTGACGTCAGGCATCATAGTCTCCACCCTTGATTTTTAGTCCCATTTACGGCTTCATCGAGCTTTGCTCGCCGGTGGCGGTGGCGCGCTCACCGGCGTCGTACACGTTTCGTCGCCGCCCCGACAAGAGCGGACAGCCGCGGAACCAACGAGATCTCACGGCCGCCGACCCTGCGGAGGCGATTTCACCGGACTACGGAATCAGCCCTCGCAACGGCGCGAGATCGTGCCAAGGATCCTGCAGCGCTTCACGCCACTTCGCTTCGTGCTCCCGATGCCGGAGCCTGAAGTAAACCGTGCGCCGAATGGAGTCGCCGGTGTTGTTGCCACCATTGTGGCCGAGCAGGTAGTGCTTCAACAGCAGGTCGCCCGGACGACCGCGCACCATCTCCCGCTCCGGCAGCTTGACATTCGGGTAGGTCGTGAAGGCCTCGGGGCCGCGCTCGCGGAACAATTGTGCGTGCGCACGGTGTGTTCCCGGCCAGACGAAGAGGTTTCCCGTGTCATCGCTCGACTGGTCGGTCAGGAAGAACCCGGCGAGCATGGTGAACGTCCATGGGGGGTCATCGGGTTTCCGTCCCTTGCCGCCGTCGATATGCGGCTTTTCCCTGGCGTCCTTGAAGGGCGGGTAAGTCAGTGCGATCTGCACCGACTCCGGCACCTCCAACTCTCCTTCGCCCGTGAGGTTTTCGGCGAGCGAGAAGGCGGCGGTGTCACGCAACAACGCCGCGAGCACCGGTGAATCCGCCAATTCCTGGAACCGGTAGACCACCCCGACGTGGCCTTCCGCCGGCGGGCGCGCGCGCAGCTGCTCGTCGACCACCGCGTTGGCGGCGGCGATCAGATCCGGCGGCACGACATCCGGAATCACGAGGTAACCGCGCTCGGCGAACTCTTCCAGCTGTTCACGAGTCAGTGCCCGTTTCGCGCTGAATGTCGCCTGCCGGTCACCATTCTTCGGTATGACTTCGGTCGGATCCACCACGAAATCTGCCACCCACCTTCTGTCGAGTCTGCCGTCTCGGGTACCCGGCTGATGCTAGGGCGCTCGCGGAGGGATCCCTATCCCTCGGTATGACAGTTGCCCGCGCCACGGCATCGGGAATTTGCTTGACCTTCAACGTCCTCGCGGTCGCCGAGGAAACTCGCGCCGAAACAGATGCGGTAAGTTGGCTGGGATTCGGTCGAACGTCGACCTGTCAACCCTTTTGGAGGAGCCATGTCCGTCCTTGTCATCGGCGCGTACGGCAGTGTGGGCAGTCACGTGGTGACTGGGCTTCTGTCCGCCGGAGCGTCAGTCCGGGGAGCCAGCAGGAAACCGAAACCGGGCGAATTGCCGGACGCCGTCGAGATGGTCCGCCTCGACCTCGATGAGCCGGAGAGTCTTCCGGCCGCGCTCGAGGGCGTCAAAAAGGTCTTTCTCTACGCCAATCCGGGCAGTGCCGCCGACTTCGCCGCCGCGGCGCGGGCGGCCGGAGTGGAACACGTCGTGTTGCTGTCGTCGGCTTCCGTGGTGGAACCCACCCTGCAGAACAGTCGCAGCGCGAAAGAGCACTCCGCGGTGGAGAAGGCGCTGCAGGAGTCCGGAATCGCGTGGACCTTCCTCCGCCCGACCACGTTCGCCACCAAGCAGCTCAGCTGGGCTCCGGCGATCCGGGCCGGGGAACAGCTGCGGATTCCCTTCCTGCACGGGCGTGCCGCGTCCATCCACGAACGCGACATCGCCGACGTGGCGGTCCGGACACTGACCGACGCCGGACACGAGGGGCAGGGGTACTGGCTGACCGGGCCGGAAGCCTTGACGCAGCAGGAACACATGGACACGATCGCCGCGGTGATCGGGCAGTCGATCGACGTCGTCGAGGACACCGAGCCGAAGTGGCCGGAGTTCCTCATCCAGACCATGAAGCAGCTCATGAAGGAACCGTGCGTCGTGACGCCCGCCGTCGAGGAGATCACCGGAGTGCCGGCCCGCTCCTTCCGGCAATGGGCCGAGGACCACGCCAAAGACTTCAGCTGACCGGGCGGGCGTGCCGGCCACCGCGTCGTGGCGGTGCCGGCACGCTCATCGTCACTCGGTCTTGCCCCGGCTACCGGCGCAATTCGTCCTGATTGGACACCCCCGCCGAGGTGAACCGCTCGGTGGGGTGGCCACGAGTGGTCAGCCGAGCTGACGCAGTCCGGGGAGGACCTGCTCGGCGAAGTGCTTGAGGAACCGCTCTTGGTCATGTCCGGGGCCGTGGAAGACCAAGTGGTCGAACCCGGCGTCGACGTACTGCTTGATCTGACCGATCGCCTCGTCCGGGGTGGAGGCGACGATCCAGCGTTTGGCGATCTGCTCGATGGGCAGTTCGTCGGCGGCCTTCTCCATCTCGACCGGGTCCTCGAAGCCCGCTTTCTGCTCGGGAGACAGTGACAACGGCGCCCAGAACCGGCAGTTCTCCAGTGCCTGGTCCGGGTCCGGGTCGTAGGAGAGCTTGATCTCGATCATCTTGTCGATCGCGTCGTGGTCGCGGCCTTCCTGCCCCGCGCCCGCTTCCACGGCAGGCAGGAGTTTCTCGGTGTACAGCTCCATGCCCTTGCCACTGGTGCAGATGAAGCCGTCACCCTTGCGGCCGACAAATTTGGCCATGACGGGACCGCCGGCGGCGAGGTAGATGGGGACCGGTACCTCGGGCCGGTCGTAAATGGACACGGCGGTGGTCTGGTAGTACTGCCCCTCGAACGTGACGCGGTCTTCCGTCCACAGACGGCGGATCAGGTCCACGGCCTCACGCAAGCGGGCGAACCGCTCCTTGAAATCCGGCCAGGTGATGCGCGCGACCGCGACTTCGTTGAGCGCCTCGCCGCTGCCGATGCCCAGCGCGACCCGGCCGGGGTACAGCACCCCGAGGGTGCCGAACGCGTGCGCCACCACGGCCGGGTTGTACCGGAACGTGGCGGTCAGCACGCTGGTGCCGAGCTGGACCCGCTCGGTGCGCTCCCCGACCGCGCTGAGCCAGGACAGGGAGAACGGCGAGTGGCCGCCCTCGTGCCGCCATGGCTGCAGGTGGTCGCTGATCCAAACGCTGTCCAGGCCGTGGGCTTCCGCGCTGACCGCGTACTCGACGAGCTCGCGCGGGGCGAACTGCTCGGCCGACGCCTTGTAACCGATCTTCAGTGCCATGCTTCCAGTAATAGGCCGCGCTGGGAGGGATCCCTATCCCCCGTCCTGACGGTTGGCGGTGCCGACGGATCGGGCCGGACGCCGCCGCGCTCGCCTCAGGCCGGTGAGGTGAGCGCCCGGTCCAGATGCCGGGCGAAGAACCGGACCGCGCTGTCGACCTCGAACCTCGGCACTTCATGGTGCTTGCCCGCGTTGGCGTGCAACGTCTTCTCCTTCGAGGCGAAGGCGTCGAACAGCGTCAGGCTGGCCTCTCGCGAGATTTCCTCGTCGTCCCACTGCATGTCGAACTCGATCGGGATGGTGATCCCCTTCGCCTTCTCCGCGAGGACATCGGGCCAGTGCTGGCCGAAGACCGCGGCCGTGATCCTGGGCTCGATCGCCACCAGCGGCACCCCGATCGCGGTGCCGAGGTTGATACCGAAGTAACCCACCGGCCCATCGGCGCCGATCTCCGCGAGCCCTTGAAGGGCATCCAGGGTCGCCCGCCACTCCGGCACGGCCAGCTCCGCCAGATACGCGCTGTAGCGCCGGGCGACCGGGCCTTCCGACTCGCCCGCGGCCTTCGCCGCCAACAGCGCGGCGACCTCCTGCTCGTCGCGCGCCGAGCGCGGCCGGTCACCGTGACCGGGCGCGTCGACGACGGCGACGTGAAAGCCGCCTTGAGTCACGAAGCGCTGTGCCCGGCCCGCCATCGCCGGATGCTTTTTGTGGTTGCCCCCACCGTGGCCCATCAGCACCAGAGGCGCCCGCTCGCCGGCGGCAGGCGACCAGAGAACGCCGGGGACCTCACCCACGACGAAGTCGCGTTCGACCATGCCGTTCGACGAAGATTCGGCAAGGAACCGCAGAGAATGCATAGGTGTCGCCTTTCGAGAGGGCCGTGACGCTGGTCCTCCGCAACCGGCGTCCGGGACCACCACGCTCCCGCCGAAAGCGCCGACGCGTTCTCGGCGGTCCGGCGGAAGCCGTGGTGGTCCGCGTGATCAGGCGAGAAGTTCGAGCACCGGGGCGAACTGCTCGGCGAACACGGCGTTCAAGGTGAAGCAGTTGATGCCGAGCGTCTCGCGCCGCCGCAGCAGTTCGTCGGCCATCACCCGCGGGCTGCCGCGGAGGATGCCCAGCGAGTCGTGCTCGATGAGCGTCTTCATGTCGGTCTTCAGCAGCCGCGGGACCCACGGCGGCGCCACTTCGCCGATGACGAAGATCGGGGAGACGAACTCGATCTGGTCGCCCCGGTCCCCGGCCTGCGCACGCATCCCCGCGACCAGCGCCGCGATTTCCTCCCGGGTCGCGATCGGGCTCGCGGCGACGGTGATCCTGTCCGCCTTCGCGGCGGCCAGGGCACGGGCCTTGGGACCGCCGGCGGCGATGAGCACCGGGGTGTGCGCGTCCCCGTCGAGGGCACGCAGTTCGTCGATCGTCTGCTCCACCTGCGCCAGGCGTTCCGCGGGCGAAGACGGCGTGATGCCCAGCAGCTTCACCGCGTCATCCAGGACGAACGGCCTGCCCGTCCCGATACCCAGGTCGAATCGCCCGCCACTCAGCAGTGACAGGGTGTGGGAATCCCAGGCCGCCATGCGCGGCGCGCGCAGGGGGCTGGCGGCCACCCACGTTCCCACCCGCAGGGTCGTGGTCGCCCCGGCCGCGATGGCGAGGGCGGGGAACGGTGACGGTGCGGTCAGGACGTCGGCCGAGAGCAGGCTGGTGTATCCCAGGTCTTCGGCCTGCCTGGCTATGCCCAGCCACTGCTTCTCGTCCGTTGGCTCCGCAATCACGGCGAACTTGAACGCCTTGTCGGTCATGGGGGAAACCCTGTCCTTTCGTAGAGCGGACGCCATCGGGCACGGAGGCCGCCCCCGATCGCGGGCGGGGCGGACCCCGCGGTCCCGCGGCTCGGATCAGCTCCGGTGCGTGCGCGTGGCGGAGTACCCGGACGAAACTTTTTCGGCCCGCGTTCAGCAGGCTAAAAGCGGCTGCACCCCCTCCGGCATCCCTCAGCCTGATAGCCCGGCCGCCCGGCGATGGAAGCGCGCCGGAAGGATTGCGTGAGTCAGCGATCCGCTGCTAACGTCGTTTGAGACCGTGAATTCGTCGGAGGAGGTGAGACCCGTGAACGTAAACACCCATGGGTGCTCCCTGAGCCCTTTACGGTCCGGCGGCTGAGGTTCGCTGCCGCCAGGAGCGCCTGAGACCGAGGCACTCCTGGAAGGAGTCTCCGATCAACACGAAGCCTTTGACATCCGGCCTGAGCGAGAACGCGGTGGTGATCACGCGCGTCGCGGACAGGCATTGGCACGCACTCGACGACGACAGGGTGGTCGGCCGCGGATATGCGGAGCACCGGCCCGATGGCCGGTTGTTCGTTTGCGTCGACGCCTGGCGCGAGGCCACGTTCGACCGGCTCGCCGAGGCGATGGTGGCCGAACTCCCGGAGCCGCTGTACACGGTGGTCGACGAAGCCGACGTCGAGCTGACGGCTTGCTGGCAACGAGCCGGTTTCACGATCCGGCGCCGCGAGTGGGAATACGCCGTGCCGACCGACCCGCGGACCACGGGACTCGAAGAAACCCTGCCACCTTCCGGTGTGACGATCGTGCCCGCCGGCCAGGCGGACGAGGGTCTGCTGCGGGCGGTGGACCGCGCGATCCGTGACGAAGTCGAGGCGACCGTCGGGTGGCAGTCGATGCCTGCCGAAGTGATCCCCCGCCCCGAAGGCGACACCATCATCGACCCGTCGAAGTACGCGGTCGCCGCGACACCGGACCGCTACCTCGGCCTGATCCGCGTAGTGACGGTGAACCGGCCGCGCATCGGACTGCTCGCGGTCCGCACCGTCGAGCGGCGCCGCGGCATCGCGCGTGCGCTGCTGGCCCACGCGCTGGGGACGCTGCACCGCGCCGGATTCGCCGAAGCCTCGGCCGAAGTCCAAGAGCTCAATCACGCGGCCTCTGCCCTGTTCGAAGGCATCGGCGCCCGGCCGATGAACAGCAACCTGGAGCTGGTGCGATGAAGACTAGAAAAGGCATCGAAGTCGAGGGCAAGGTCGTCGAGGCGCTGCGGGCCGGCATGTTCACCGTGGAGCTCGACAACGGCCACCGGGTGCTCGCGCACATCAGCGGCAAGATCCGCCAGAACTTCATCAAGATCTACCTGGAAGACCGGGTGCTGGTGGAGCTCACGCCGTA
Source organism: Amycolatopsis sp. WAC 01375 (assembly GCF_003947325.1). Classification (NCBI taxonomy): domain Bacteria; kingdom Bacillati; phylum Actinomycetota; class Actinomycetes; order Pseudonocardiales; family Pseudonocardiaceae; genus Amycolatopsis; species Amycolatopsis sp. WAC 01375. The sequence goes on along the minus strand of NZ_QHHW01000039.1, from coordinate 100,844 downwards.
CGACCTGTCGCGCGGCCGGATCGTCTTCCGGTACCGCAACTAGCTTGAGTTCCTTGAGCGGAAAGTCAAACGTGTCGCGGCGTGGGGCCAGTGTCGCTCCTGCGTCTGGTCGTGAAGTACATGAAGGCCCCCTTCCTTGCGTCTAGCGCAAGGAAGGGGGCCTTCATGTACTTCGGCAAGGCGTGACTCGCGTGCGTGGGGACGTGCCTCACGTGCCTGGATGCCGCACTCGGGGGTGTGGAGTCTGAACACGCGAGTTCCGTCTGCCTTGGCCCTCAATAACCTGTTCGGCGGGGTCCGCCGTGGATCCACGGGGTTCCTGGCGAGACGGAGAAAGCCGCTTGCACCGACCGGTTTTCTCCGGCGCGACCAGGGCCGCGCGGGCCGCGGCGGCGGGAGACGAGCGAGGTCACACGACACGGGCGCTCGGCCGTGGTCCAGGCACGCTCATAATCGGAAACGAGTTTATCGGCGTCCTGCCTCCGGCCGGACGCCGATCACGTTGGTCACCTGTTCGGTCCGCGCTGCTATTCGACGGTGTCGTCGCGCAGCCACAGACCGTCGATGTCCACCTCGATACACGGAGAGAAAAGGACCCTCTGGTGCAGGTCGGCATCCGGGGGAACCGACATGGTGAACAGGTAGAACTCCGCGGGCAAGGCGCAGCATGCGAATTGCGCCGCCGGATACGGGGAATTCGAGCCAAGCATTGCGGTGTTCCTGACCCACCGACGAAGAATGCCTCTGAGACGGAAGCCCATTACTTTCCTTCGCTTTTCGGAGACCAGAAAAGCCTGGCCCCCACCGCCGCGACCCATCAGGTCACCCGGATCGACAATCGAGGGCTCATCGAGAGCCGATGCGCGCCCCCTGTCCGGATCGGACAGGCCTCACTCACGCCCCGGAGGAGCGATCACCTTCAGCCCGCCGCGGCCACCTCGTCGCCGTCCAGCACCGCGACGAAGTCACCGGCTCGTCCCACGACGAACCTCCCGTTCCCGCCCCCGAGAAGTTCCGAGGATCGGTCCACCAGCGGCAACGCGGACATAGGCCACCTCTCGAAGTGCCGATGCGGACAGCGCCGACCTTGACCACCATCGTGCCCATCCCGCCGCACTGACGGCAACTACCCAGCCTGACAGTGTCCGACTCCTGTCTCGCCGCGGTCCGCTGAGCCACGCATGCCCGAGCCCTCCGGGGAACCGACAATTCGGACAGAACCAGTCAGTTTTTCCGCATTCTCGGTATTCAACCGGTTGGCGGTTTCGACGACGAAAGGCCAATGACTCACAGGCTTCCATCGGGCGCACTCCGGCAGCGCTGGCGGAAAATCATAGCCGTCGTCACTACTCCGTGTGACCTTGACATAGCGCAGCGATCAGGTATCGTCGGCCAGGTCTGGGGTGCTCATAACAACTGGGGTAAGTATAGCAATTTGACGCAATCTCTCCGCCGAAGAGAGATTGGGCTTAAATCGTGCTGTCCAAAGATCGAGTCGTGCTCTTCACCATAAATGGGCTTGGAGACTTCCTTAAATGTGCATGGAAACTTCGGGGGTTCGATTGGGCATTCTGGGACTAAACGCGTCAATTCTCTCCTCTCATGACTGCATCAATCTCGAAATCCTGCACACAGCCGGTTCGGTCTGGCTCGAGGGCGACGTCGTCTCCGCCATCTCCCTGGCCGAGGCCGCGGCGACGGCCAGGTGCCGTCGGGGCAGCGCGCACTGCACGGCGCTGGCGAGCCTGCAACTCGCGCTGCTGCTGACCAATCTCCGGTGTATCGACGAAGCCAAGCGCGCGGTCCGTCAAGCCAACGCGGCGGTCGACGACCCTGCCATCGACGCGGTAACGGCGCTGGTCAGAGCCAAGATCGCACTCTGCGAAGGCGACATCGACGAGGCGGTCGAGCTGTGTGACGCCGGCATGGTCGTGGCGAACGACCCGCGTCTCGCGTCGTGGGCCTCGATCGGGAACACGGTCCGCGCGATCACCGCGATGCGGCGTGGCGAACTCGCCGCGATGATCCATCATGCCAACCAGCTCAAGGATGACGTGCTGTTCGGCAGGGACGTGCTTTTCGGCAGGCGGGATACCTTTCCTTGGGACTCGCCCGCCTGGCTCGTCGTCCAGATCCTCGAAGCGGAGAAGGGCTGGGAGGTCGCCGTACCACTCGCCCGAGGACTCTTCGAATCCGAATCGTCGGCCCGTGGTCTCCTGCTGTCCGAGCCCGCGGCTGCGTCGTTCCTCGTCCGGATCCTGCTGCGGGCGGGCGACCGGGAAACCGCCCAGCGCGGCCGTCGTTGCGCGGCGGCGCTCTCCGCGGACAACCCGGACATCCGCGCCATCACGGCCGCCGCCCTGCACCTCGACGCGCTGGTCGAGGAGGACGTCAGCCTGCTTCAGCAAGCGGCCACCGCCAGCCGCGACGCGTGGACCCGCGCCTCGATGAACGAGGACATCGGCGACCTCCTGTCCGCGAACTACGGAGAGTTCCGGCAGGCATGCACGCATTACGACACGGCCATGCACTCCTACGCGGACGCCGGCTCACCGCGCGACTCGTCCCGGGTCCGCAGCAAGTTGCGGCGCCACGACACGTCCAAGGCCGCGGCGAGGTTCTGGCCAAGCAGCCGGATCCCCATGCTGACCGACACCGAGTACGCGGTGGCCGAACTGGTGGCGGGCGGACTCACGAACGCCGAGGTCGCCGGCAAGATGTTCCTGTCTCGCCACACCGTCGCCTTCCATCTCCGCAAGATCTTCCAGAAGGTCGGGGCGAAGTCGCGCATCGAGCTCGCGGTCATGTGGAAGCAGCTGGTCGGGCAGGACATCACCACGTCGATGTGAGTCGTCGACGCGGGTTCGCCGGGACTGCGCGGCGGAGGTAAGTCAAAGGTGGCGTGTCGCGAAAACCACTTTCGGGACACCAGATGTCCCGAAAGTGGCTTTCGCGACATGAGCACCGGACGCCGAATCGCCACTCACGACCGACCCGGCCCCGCCACGTTCGCTCTCGGGGCGGCGGTCAGCTGAAGTCTTTGATGTGCTCCTCGGCCCACTGCCGGAACGGACGAGCCGGCGCCCCGGTGACCTCCTCGACCGCGGAGGTCACGGCACACGGAGCCTTCATGAGCTCGGTCATGGTACGGACGAAGGATTCCGGCATCTTCGGTTCGGCGTCCTCAGGAGGCAGCTCGACGACCTCGACCGGCCGCCCCAGCACCGCACAGATCACCTCGATGCATTCCTGCTGTGTCAAAGCCTCCGGTCCGGTCAGCCAGTACGCCTTCCCCTCGTGCCCGGCGCCGGTCAGGGCCCGGACCGCCACGTCGGCGATGTCGCGCTCGTGAATCGCCGCGGTGCGCAACCGCGGGAACGGAATCCGCACCACCTCCTCCCCGGACCGGATCACCGGAGCGAAGCGGAGCTGGAGCGCGGCGAACGTGGTCGGGCGGAGGAACGTCCACGCCATTCCGGACTCCCGCAGCGCCTCCTCCACCATCGAGTGCAGCTGCGCGCTCCGGCTGTACCGGGTCGCGGGTTGCACCACGGAAGACGAGGACAGCAAGACGACGTGTTCCACCCCCGCCGCCCTCGCCGCGCTGACGAACTCGGAGACGCCATCTTGGTTGGCGTAGAGAAAGACCTTCTTGACGCCCTCCAGCGCGGCCGGCAGGGTCTCCGGTTCGCTCAGGTCGAGGCGGACCATCTCGACGGCGTCCGGTAGCTCACCGGTTCGCGGTGCTCGACTGGTTCCCCGGACCGACATTCCAGCGGACAGAAGTCCATCCACGACGTGGTTGCCCACATTGCCGTACGCACCGATAACAAGAACGGACATAGCTCCTCTAAGGGGGTAACGGATCACCATTCGGGCAAATCGCACCCGGGGACGGCACCATTGAACGACCTTGCCCTGGTACTGACCATCCCCCGCCTTGGTAAAGCGGCTACGTACGCACCTGATGCCACTGTCAACGTCGGGGATAGTGCGCGGCCGCGCGCCAGACCTACTGTCCGGAAAAGGGTTCGGGCAAAGAGTCCGGCGGCCAGCTTGGAGGACCCGGGTGAAGGACAACGAATCGGTCCTGTTGGAGGCCTACCAGCGGTTCCACCAGACGGGACCGGAATGGGGCGGCCACCATCTCAGCAACCACGGCCCCATGGCCGTGGAGGCCATGATCCGGCACGGACACGCCGGCTCCGTGCACCACTGGATCGACAACTACACGCAACGTCTGGAAGAACCACCACGCGGGATCGACCCCGTCACCGAAAACGACTGGCGAGAGGCACTCGGTGACCTGAAACGGGTAGCGGACTGGACCACCCTGTTCCACCGCGAGGTCACCGAACGTCCCTGGCGGGAAGTACTGGCGACGTGGTGGCCGCGGCTGGTACCCGGCATCGCCGGCGGTACGGCTCACGGCGCGATCCGAGTCGGGCACGTGGTCCACTCGATGCTGACGGCCGAAGCACGGGCAGGATCCGTCGACAGCATCGAAAACCCGTACGTGACCGAGCTCGCCGACGCACTGGGCTACTGGGCCGCGTGCTGGACACCGGTGACGGGCGACCCTTCCCGGCGGCTCGGGTCGCTACGCCCGGCCGACGCCCTTGCCAACGTGCCGACGGTCGCCGACCAGCAGAAAGGCGTCCCCTACCGGCTCAGCCAGCTCCCGACCACCGACGGGTGGCAATCGGCGCTGGGCGCGCTGCGGACCGTGGACGATCCCGAGCAAGTACCCGCGTTGCTGTCCCAGCTGATCGACGCCACGGTGTTCCGCTACCTGAGCTACGGCCACGGTCACGCGGTCATGCTGGTCCACGCCTCGACGGCACCCACCGCGGTCCTCCGCGTGCTACCCGCCCTACCGCGGCGGCTGTGGGTTCCCAGCCTGGACGCCGCCTGGCAGGCGACCGCGGCCCTGACCGCCGCGTGCACCCCCCAGCTCGCCGCCGACCGGGCGGATCTCACCGTCCACACCAACGGCGTCGCGACGACCGAGGACGCCATGGCACTGGCGGTCGACCAGGGAGACGAACACGTCATCAAGTTCGCCGACACAGCCGTGGAAACCTTCACTCGCACCGGGAACAAGGACGCGCTCGCGGCCGCGAGCCGATGCGCGGAACTCATCACTCTCACGGAGGCCGCAGGACGTGCACGATTCGATGGCCGCGGACCCACCAGCTGACCGACCCGGCTCCCCGGTGCCCGCGCTTCCGGCCACTGGGGGAAGTGCCACCGGCCGGAACAGTCTTTTAGCGGCTTCTTATGCCTCGATGTGGTGTTTCAGGTATTCGGTGTGGACTTCGCGGTCCCGAAGCCGAGTCCTGAGTGAAGAACCGCTGTTCAAAGAAGGCTTCACCGCATTTCGGCAATAGTTCGCGCCTACCCGAACGCGTTGTCCCGCCAGCCTCCAGTGCGGCCGACGGCCCCCTGGGTGCCGAGTGTCCACTGTCCGGAAAGCGCGGGTATCTCAAAGGATTTGCGCGAGGCGGTCGCCCACTGCTAGGTTCATGGCGACCGTGAATTCGTGCAAGGAGGTGAGACCCGTGAACACAATCACCCATGGGTGCTCCCTCAGCCTCTCACGGTCCGGCGGCTGACCTTCGGTGTCGCCAGGAGCGCCTGAGATCAAGGCCCTCCTGGAAGGAATTCCGATGAATACAAAGCCTCTCACCAGCCTGAACGAGAACGCGGTGACCATCACCCGCGTCGCGGACAATCAATGGCACGCACTGGACGACAACCGAACGGTCGGCCGCACCTATGCGGAACACCGGCCCGACGGACGCTTGTTCGTCAGCATCGACGCCTGGCACGACACCATCTTCGACCGGCTCGCGGAAGCGATGCTGGCCGAACTGCCGACACCGCTGTACACGGTGGTCGACGAAGCCGACACCGAACTCACAGCCTGCTGGCAACGCGCCGGTTTCGCGATCCGGCGTCGCGAGTTCGAATACACCGTACCGACCGACCCGCAGGCCACCGGACTCGAACAGGCCCTGCCGCCTTCCGGGGTGACGATCGTGCCTGCCGACCAGGCCGACGAAAGCCTGCTGCGGGCAGCGGACCGCGCGATCCGTGAAGAAGTCGACGCGGCCGTCGGGTGGTGGCAGACAATGCCCGCGGAACTGGTCTCCCGTCCCGAAGACGAGGACACCAGCACCGGCCCTTCGACCTACGCGGTCGCCGCGACACCGGACCGCTACCTCGGCCTGATCCGCGTGGAAACAGTGCACCACCCCCGCATCGCGCTGGTCGCGGTCCGGGCAGGCGAGCAACGTCGCGGCATCGCACGGGCACTACTCGCCCACGCACTCGGGACACTGCGCCGCGACGGACACTCCACCGCCTGGGCCGAAGTCCACGAGAGCAACCACGCGGCCTCGGCACTGTTGAAAAGCGTCGGCGCCCAGCCGGTGGGCAGCAACCTGGAGCTGGTCCGATGAAGAAGAACAGGAACGGCATCGAGGTCGAAGGCAAGGTCATCGAGGCGCTGCGGGCCGGCATGTTCACCGTCGAACTCGAGAACGGCCACCGGGTACTGACCCACATCAGCGGCAAGATCCGCCAGAACTACATCAAGATCTACCTCGAAGACCGGGTGCTGGTCGAACTGACACCCTACGACCTCACCCGCGGCCGGATCACCTTCCGCTACCGCAACTGACAACGACCCAGGCCCCGGTCACGATGTCTTCGTGACCGGGGCCTGGGTCGTCGGTTCGAGCGGTCGCGGACTTCCGCTCAATACTTGCGGACCTCGATCGGCAGCTTGTTGACGACGCGGGGTTTCACCACGTCACCGATACCCCACCGGCCGGGCCTTTCGCCCGAAACCGCCCAGGGATTGCGCAGGCCGGCAGGAGCGTCGTCGCGCACGCGGATCTCCTGGTAGCGCTCCAGGAGAAGCCGGATCGCGATCCTCGTCTCCAGTCGCGCCAGTGGCGCGCCCACACAGTGATGTATGCCCTTGCCGTACGACAGATGCGGATTGGGCTTGCGGAGGATGTCGAACCGGTCCGGGTCGGCGAAGACGCGGTCGTCACGGTTCGCCGTGGTCAGCCACACCAGGACGGTCGCGCCGGCCGGGATCTTCTGGCCGCCGAGCTCGGTGTCCTTCGTCGTCTGGCGGGGTGAGCGCGGGAACGGCGGCCGGAAGCGCACCGACTCGTCGATCGCGGCCGGGATCAGCGCCGGGTCGGCCCGCAACTGGTCCCATACCGAGGGATTCTCGTCCAGCGCGAGAATCGTGTTGCCCATGGCGGCGGTGGTGGTGTGGTGGCCGGCGACCAGCACGTTGAGACAACCGAGGGCCTCTTCCTCGTCCAGCCGCTCCCCGTCGGCCTCGATCGTCATGAGCCTGCTGACCAGGTCGTCGCCGGGGTTCTCGCGGCGGGCGCGGAGGATCTCCAGTAAGTGAGAGTTCAACTCGCGCAACGGCTTCAACTCACGCAGCGGCGGCGCGTCGTCGTTCGACGCACTTTCCCGCCGGTCGTCCGGCGACTCCTTCGCGGGGGAGTTCTGCACCTCGACGACGGAGTCGGACAGCTTCCGGACGAATTCCAGGTCCTCGGCGGGAATGCCGAGCATCTCGGCCATGACCATGAACGGCAACGGGTGGGCCAGCTGTTCGATGAAGTCCCACTGATGGCCGCCGTCATCGGCGGTATCGAGCAGCCGCGTCGTCAACTCTTCGATCCGCGGCTCCAGGTCGGCCATCATCTTCGGGGTGAGCGCCTTGCTGACCACGCCGCGCAGCCGCCGGTGAGCCGGATTGTCCGCCCGGAGGAAGTTGCCCGTGAAGTCTTCCTGCACCGGCCCCAGCGGGGCGACTTCGGAGGAGAAGGTCACCGAGTCCATCTGCACCTGCTGAGTGACGTCGTAGCCGAGTACGTGCCACGCCTTGATCTTCTCGTCGAAATGCACGTCTCCACGTGCTCGTAACACGTCGAGATAGCCCAGAAGATCGGACAGCGTCGGTTCCGACTGGGTGACACCCATGAAAACTCACTCTCTTCCTACGACCCGGTAGGCGCGCTAGCAAAACTCGGGAAGCCGGGACGCGACTTCCGTGGGGCTTGGCATGGCGGCGATCTCCTCGGCGATGGCTTTGGCCGCCTGTCCGGCATCCGTATCGGCCAACAGTCCGCCCGCTGCCTCGGCGATGGCCGCCGCGGGGACGATGTCAGTGCGGCGACGGTCGTCTTCCAGTTCGACCCCCTCGGGCAGCAACTGCCTCCCGGCACCGGTGGCGGACACCGCGCCGGCCATGGCGAAGTTGTCGAACCCGACGGGCAGGAACAGTTGTGGAACCCCGGCGGCGGCAGCGCTGATGGTCGTCCCGGGGCCGCCGTGGTGTACGGCGAGGTCGACGAGTGACAGCAGTTCCCCTTGCGGCACCCAGCGTTCCAGGTGCACGTTTTCGGGAAGCACACCGAACTCGTCCAACGAAAGGTTGGGCCAGGCCGCCACCACAACCTCGACGTCCAATGCCGACAACCCATCGACAGCGGCACGCAGGGCGGCGACGGTGCCCAGCACGGTCCCCAGTGTCAGATAGACCAACGGGCGTTTCCGCTCGGCCAGCGCGATCTTCGGTAGCTCACCGGGTTCACTGAACGGGACGAGGCGCAGCGGCAACCGTTCCGGACGAGCCAAGAACGACGTCTCCTGCAGCGAGGCGGGAAAGACGTCCAGGTACGGGTCACCCAGGAGGTATCGCCCTTCGGGCACCTCGACCCCGATTTCGGCGGCGACCGCACGGAGGAGCTCCATGTCCACCTGCCGCCATCGGTCTTCTCGGTCGACCGCGTCCGCACGGGAGTTGGCGTGACATACCGCGGGAATGTCCAGGCGATGGGCCGCGAGCCCGGCTCCCGGGTTGCCCGCTTCGTACACCACCAGGTCGGGGCGCTCCGCCCGCAGCACGGGCATCAGGTCGGCGGCGAACCGGCGGGGTAACAGCTCACTGAACGCCCGGACCGAGGGATCGAGCAAGCCACGCCACGGTAGGTCGCCGGTATCCCTGTCCTTGCCCGCCTGAACGGAACTCAAGGCTTCATGGATCGGCATTCCGACCGGCACAGTACGGAATCCGAGCTCCTGCAACAACGGATGGAATCTCTCGCCGATCGCGTAAATGACGTCATGGCCGACCTCCCGGGCAGCGAGGGCCAGCGGCAGCAACGGGTAAGCGTGACCGTAGCCGGACAGGCTGGAGAAAACGATCTTCATTCCCGGCTTCGCCTTCCTGCCTGGAAAGATCGAACAAGACAAAGCACAGGCTAACCAGCAGGTGCCGCCGCCCCCATCCCTCACCTTGACTGCGCCGGACCGAGAGCGGTCGCGTTTCCAGCAGGATTGTCCATTATGGACAGAAGTGGTCGTGAACCTTTCGAGGTCCGTGAAGGACTCCTTGAGGGACTCTGGGTCCCTCAAGGAGTCCTTCACGGACCGGTCGCTACCTGGGTCAGCCGATGCCGCGGGCGAATTGGAAGAACTTGTGCGGATCGTAAGCCCGCTTGATCCGCACCAGCCGGGGATAGTTCTCGGCGTAATAGGCGGTCCGCCAGTCCCGCAGCGCCGGGTCCATGTAGTTCTGGTAGCTCTCGCGCAGGGAATGCCGGTCGAGCACCGCGAAGCCGTCGGCGAGCCAGCTTTCACACGCCGCCGTGTCCTCGTCGGTGTAGGCGAAGTCGCGCAGTTCCGCGGTGAGACCGGCCAGCATCTTGGTGGTCCGGTGCACATAAGCGGTGTCCGTGCGGGCCCGCGTGTTCGCGGCACCCCCGAGGGCTTCGAAGTACAGCATGCGGGACTGCCCGTTGCGGAAACGCGCCGGATCGGCGAGGGCGGCCAGCAGGTCTTCGACGTCGGCTCGAGGCACCGCTGAGCCGAACATCCGGCACCGGGTGCGGTAGTAGTTCCAGCGAGGTGCCGTCGCCTCGGAAGTGGCGCCGACCCGGTGGCCCTGCGCGGTGGCGGGATCCGCGTAACCATAGAGCTGCGTCATGGTGTGCTGAGCAGGCAACTCCCAGACGGACCGGTTGAGCGGCGTCACGCCGGTCGCAGCGACCAGCTCGTCGAGGCGGCGGTTGAGCTCGTCCATGGTGCTGTACCAGGTGCCCGAGACGGTCACCATCGTGCTGGGTGAGGGCGGACTCGCGGTGCGGGCCATCAGGACCGACGAAAGATCGTCGGGTGCCGTCAGCACCCAATGCTGCCAATTCTCGATCAGCGCGGCCGAGTCGGCTCCCGACCAGATGAGCCGGTAACCGACCAAAGTGTTGCGCTGCACCGGTTCCAGCGTGTACCTGGTGACGACGCCGTAGTTGCCGCCGCCGTTGCCGCGCAGCGCCCAGTAGAGATCAGGATTCTCCTGGGCCGAGGCCCGCACGACGCGCCTGTCCGCCAGCACCACCTCGGCCGAAACCAGCCGGTCGCAGGCCATGCCGTATTTGCGAGTCTGGTGACCGATACCGCCACCCTGGATGTAACCGCCGGAACCCACCGTCGGGCACATGCCACTGACCAGGGCCAGCCCGTAGGGGGCCAGTGCGGTCAGCGCGTCGGCCTGCTGGGTGCCCGCGCCGATCGTGACGTGCGTTCCGTCGGTGATGACCTGGTTCAGCCGGGAGACGTCCAGGATCATGCCCTTTGTCGTCGAATAGCCCCCGAAACTGTGCCTCCCGCTGCGGGGAACGGTGTGCACCCCGTTGTCCTGGGCGAAAGCGATGACGGTTTGGACGTCCTTTGCGCTTTCGCAGTAGGCGACGGCCATCGGATTGGTGTTGTCGAACTGGCTGAGCTGCTGCTGGCGGGCCAGCTCGTAGCGCGGATCCGACGGCAGGACGAGGTCACCGTCGAGGTGACGCCCCAGCGAGGTCCAGTCGACCGCGCCACCGCCGCGCCGGACGGTGCTGCCGGCGGCGGATGCGGTCGGCCCGAGGACGCCGGTCACGGCACCGATCGCGGACGTGGCAGCGAGGCCGAGAACACTACGGCGAGTGAAGTTTCCCATCACGGTAATTCCCCCATACGAGTGATCGATGCTCTGATTCTTATCCGGCGAGTAACCGATGCGCAAGGACGCCGTGGGGCTGACCGACGGCCGAAGGCGGACAACTACTCACTCGACCGGCTGCCGGACCCGCCACGGCGGGTGTAGGAAAGAGCCATGAAATTCCGCGTACCCGACCCGTACGAGAGTCGACGCGGGGCAAGCCGACCGCGCGCCGGCGGCACGGCAGGCGAGGCGGCATCGGCGAAGGAGACGCGGTCATGACCGAGCAGGCGCACCGGCGATACGGCCCGAGCGCGCAGTGGTTGCACATCAACGACGCGCATATCACCGAGGAGGCCGTGGCCGACCTCGCCGGGTTCAAGTCGAACGGGGTCAACTTCAAGCTGGCGCTGTGGAATCCGCGGCCCAACGGCGTGCGATACCTGAAAGCGCTCACGTTCGCACTGGGCATGCGACTCAGCCCCGCCAACAGGGAGAGGCTGCGCCGCACGCGCAACCGTGAGGTCGGCGACCCCTATTCAGTGCGGTGCGACGGCGAACCAGTGTGCCTCGACTACTTGCAGGCGGTGCACGAAGTCGAGTTCATGGCGGCGAACCTGCCCCTCGACGGCGCACGGATCGTGGAGATCGGCGCCGGCTACGGCCGGACCTGCCACACCCTGATGTCCAACCACGAGGTCGCCGGATACACGATCGTCGATCTGCCGAACACCCTGGCACTGTCGCGCCAGTACCTGCGGACCGTGCTGGAGCCGGAGCAGTTCGCGAAGATCCGTTTCGTCGGTATCGACGAGGTGGACGAGCAAGTGCGCGGTGCCCGCTTCGACCTGTGCGTGAACATCGACTCGTTCGCCGAGATGAATCCCGGCACCGTGCGGGACTACCTCGGGCTCATCGACGCGACCTGCGCGCACTTCTACGTCAACAACCCGGTCGGCAAATACCTCGACAAGACGCTGGACGGCCACTCGCAGGGCGCCGCGGTGGTGGAGCTGGCGCTGAGCTCCGGGTTGCTGCGCGATGTCATCGACATCCACGACAGCGAGGCGGTACTGGAGAAGGTGCCCGCTTTCGTGTCCGCGTACCGGCCCGGCGAGCGGTGGCAGTGCGTGGCAAAGGAACGCTCGGTGTCGTGGAGCTATTACTGGCAGGCCTTGTACCGCGCCGCCCCGGTGCCGCGGTGAGCGCCGCCGGTGACGGCGGGGACCGGCCGCTGATCGCGGTGCTGGGTGGTTCGGGCTTCGTCGGCGCCGCGGTGGTCGAAGCCCTCGCCCGGCGACCGATCCGGCTACGTACGGTCGGCCGCCGGCCGCAGCCGGTACCGCCCGGCGCCGTGGCTGAAGTCGAGGTGCTGACCGCCGACCTCACGGTTCCCGAGGGGCTCGAAGCCGCTGTGGCCGGCGCGGACACGGTGGTCCATCTGCTGATGCACACCGCCGGCTGGCGTGAGGCCGACGGCAACCTGGCCGCCGAACACGTGAACGTCGGCGTGCTGCGCGATCTCATCGAGCTGACCGGGAAGATCGGGCGGCCACCGACGATCGTGTTCGCGGGCTCCACCTCGCAGGCCGGTCTGCCGGAGCGGATGCCCCTCGACGGCACCGAACCCGACCGGCCCGTGACCACCTACGACCGGCAGAAGCAGACAGCGGAGCAGCTGCTCAAGGCGGCCACCGCCGCCGGGCTGGTCCGCGGCGTTTCCTTGCGGCTGCCCACCGTGTACGGGGACAGCCCACAGGGGCGGCTGAACGGCCGCGGCGTGGTCTCCACCATGGTGCGCAAGGCCTTCGCCGGCGAGGAGCTCACACTGTGGAACGACGGCACCGTCGAGCGCGACCTGCTGTATGTGCACGACGCCGCGGACGCCTTCCTCGCCGGGATCGACCACGCGGACGTGCTCGCGGGCAGGCACTGGCTGCTCGGCACCGGGCGCGGTGTGCCACTGGGCGACGTGCTGCGGACGATCGCCGAACTGGTCGGCGCCCGCCTCGGGCGGCCGCCGGTGCCCGTCGTCTGCGTACCGCCGCCCGATCTCGCCACGGCCACCGACATGCACAGCGTCGTGATCGACTCGTCGAGGTTCCGGGCGGCCACCGGCTGGAGCCCCCGGGTGCCGTTGCACACCGCACTGCGGCGTTGCGTCGACGCGTTCGCCGACAACGCCGGATAGTGCGGGCCTACAGCAGCCCGTTCAGCAAGCCGACGACCGCGAGCAGCGTACGTGCCTGCATGTTGAGGTAATGCCCGTGCCGCGCCAGCGAATTCAGCTGGCCGGGAGTCACCCAGGCGAATCCGGGCGGCGGCTCGGCGCCCACCTCGGTTTCGTCGGCCTCCACGAGCAGGTAGCGGCTGACGGCGTTGAAGAAACGGCCACCCTCGTCGGAATGCACTGCGGCATACCGGATCCGGTCCGCCCCGGCGCGGCGCACCAGGTCGAAGAACAGCGGCCGCTCCCGCTCCGGCAGGTGGGTGTAGTTCTCCGGGGTGCACTGCACCGTCGGTCCGAGTTCGACGGTGTCGAGGAGACCACCCTCTGCCCTGGCATGGGCCAGCAGATGTGGCACCCCGCCGAAGCGGCGGACCAGGAATGCGCAAAGCCCCAAGCCGACCGGCTCGAACAACGGCTGCATCCACGAGGTCACCTCACGGTTCCCTGCCTCGACGGACACCCCACCGACCCGGAAGTACCGGTTCCCGACGTGCTGGATGTCGTCGTCGGTGCGAACCCAGTCGCTGACCTTGGCGAGCGGGACGCGCAGAGCCCGCACGTCGTGCCGGGCCCGCTCGTTGGTGAACCACGACAGCACGTCCGTGTCGGAGCGCACCGCGCCCGGCTCGGCGGGTGCCGTCGGGGCACAGGCGAGGACGCTGCGTGCGTCCATGTTCACGATGTTGTCGCGGTGCAGCAGCTTGCCGATCTGCCCGAGAGTGAGCCAGCAGAAGTCGTCGTGCGGTGGCACGTCGTCGAAGGTCTCGATGATCATGTTGCGGTTGGACTTGCACAGGAACCAGGAGCCGTGCTCCGACTGGAGCACGTCGGCGAGCACCCTGCCCCTGGCAGGCCGGGTGAAGTACTCGAGGTACCTCACGTCGGCGCCCCGGTGCACGCCGGTGTAGTTGCTGTGCGTGGCCTGCACCGTCGGCGAGAGCTGCAACAGGCCGGGATTGCCTGGCTCCATCTTGGCCTGCATCAGGAAATGCAGGACGCCGTCGAACTCCTTGGCCAGGATGCCCAGGATCCCGACTTCGGGTTGCACGATGATCGGCTGCTGCCACTCGCGGCCGTCGATCGCGACGTGCAGCCCCTCCACGCTGAAGAACCGCCCGCTGCGGTGCACGATGTTGCCACTGTCCGATTCGGACGACCAGCCCTTGATCTTTCCGAGCGGCACCCGCTCCACGATGAAGCGGTGCGCCCGGCGGCGTCCGGCGAGCCAGGCGTCGAAGTCCTCGGTCCGCATGTCCGTGCCGGTGGCGGCCGCCCGCCGGGAACGCGCGAGCCGTGCGGGCAGCCGGGTGTCATCCCGCGCCGCCAACTGCGTTGCGATCACCATCTTGGATCCCCTTCGAGACGACGCCGGGCACCGGACTGCGCGACGCGTGGTGTCGTGCCCTTCACCGAGCGTCCGGCGGCCGAGTGGCCCGGAGGCTCACGTAGTCGTTGTCCCTTTCCAGGCCGAGCACTTGCGCGCTCAGGTAGTCGACGCCGTCGGCGTAGGTGTACGGCTGCATGAACCGGCCGGCGCGCACGTCCCGATACAGCCGGGCCAGCGGGTGCTCCGCCACATACGTGGCCCCGCCCACCACGGTGATGCAGTCGTCGACCACCGCGGCCGCCAGTTCGTTGACCACTTGCTTGGCGCACTGGAACGGGGTCATCAGCCGACGGCCGCGCTCATCCGGATCCATGTCGTGACGGGGGGACAGTTCGTCGGCGTTGACGAGCGCGGCCGACACCGTGGCCCGCAGCGCGTACAGCCGCGCCTCGATCTCGGCGACCAGGGTGCGCGACGCCGCGGGCGGTGCGGCCGACCGCCGGGCGACCGTGTCCACCGCGAGGTCACGGGCGGCCTTCGCGACCCCGGCGTAGATGCCGAGCATCGCGATGGAACTGATCGCCTGCCCGGCGAGGACCGCGTCGTTGTGCGCACCGACGCTGCCACGCGCCAGCACGTCGCCGGCGGGCACCGGGCAGTCGTCGAAAGCCACGTCGAGCGTGCCGGACGCGCGCATGCCAAGGCCGTTCCATCCGTCGACGATGGTGAGCCCCGGGGTTTCCCTTGCCACGATAGGGGCGTACAGCCGCGCTGATCCGCCGTCGACCGGCGCCTGAGCGGACACGACGAAATGCGTCCCGATCGGCGCCATCGTCACCAGCGTCTTGCGACCGGACAGCAGCCAGCCACCGGAGCCGTCGGGGCGCAGCCGGGTGACCTCTCGCCCGTGATCCTTCACCGCGCCGCACACCACCGCCTCGCCCCGGGCCATCGCGCGCAGCAGCCGTTCGGCCAGTTGCCGGGTCGGCGGCGGACCGTACTGCCACTCGTAGGTCAGGGTGATCCCCCGGCTGAACTGGGCGTGCAGGGCCAATGCGGTCGAGGCGTCCGCCTCGGCGACCCGCAGAAGCGCGACCGCCACGTCGTGGAGCCGGCTGACCCCCATCCCGCCCAGCTCCGCGGGCACAGTCGCGCCGAGCACGCCGTCACGCCCGAAACCGCGGAACGTCTCGGCGGGGAACGTGCCGTCCCGGTCGTTCGGCGCCGCCTCGGCCCGAATCCGGGACAGGTGCCGAGCCAGGACGGTCAGCAACTCCCGGCCCGGCTCGGTGGTCGCGGTGCTCAGGTCGCCGGGTGGCACCGCCTGCCACGGCGTGGTTCGTTCCGTCTCCATCAACGCGGTGTCGTGTTCCAGCATGGCCCTCGATCCCCTCAAAGCACCCGGACGTTCGGCACGTAGCTGATCCATCGCCCGCCGGAGCGCCGGAACTCCTGCTCGTTCGCCATGATTTCGTCGGCGTGGTTCCAGGCGAAGAGCAGCGCGTAGTCCGGGTACGGATCGCGGAACGCGGCCGGCGGGCGTACCGGGATGTGCTTGCCGGGCGTCATCCGGTGCTGTTTCGCGGGCGTGCTGTCACATACGTAGGAGACGAGTTCCGGTCCGATATCACAGAAGTTGGTGACGGTGGCGCTTTTCGCCGTGGCACCGTAGGCGACAACGCTGGATCCGTCGACGCGCAGCCGTCGCAGCAGTTCCACCAGGTCGTCACGCACGCGCATCACGCCGTCGGCGAACCGGCGCAGGGTGGCCATGCCGGACAATCCGCGGGCGTCCTCCTCGGCGAGCAGGGCGGCGACCGCGGCGCTGGGCGTGCGCTTCCCTGCCCGGGCGAGGGTGTACCGGACCTCGCCGCCGTGCACCGGCAGCCGTTCCACGTCGACCAGTTCGAATCCGTGATGCTCGGCCATGGCCCGCACGGAGTGTGCGCTGAACAGGAAGAAATGCTCGTCGTAGATCTGGTCGAAGGACGTCTTTTCCACCACGTCACCGAGATACGGGTCCTCGAACACGAACACGCCGTCCGGTGCCAGCAGCGCGTCGACGCCGCGGAAGATCGAATCCGGGTACGGGATGTGGCACATGGTGTTCGCCGCGAAGACGACCTGCGCCGGCCCTTCCGCGTCACGGACCTCCGCCGCCGTCGCGTCCTCGAAGAACTCGGTACGTACCCGGACGCCCTCGGCGCGGGCCAGCTCGGCCACCCGCCCGGAGGGCTCGAAGCCCAGATGACGTACGCCTGCCCGGTGGATCGTGCTCAGCATGACGCCGTCGTTGCAGCCCATCTCGACGATGAACGGGTCCGGCACGGCCAGCTCGGTGGCGAGGAACCGTCGTGCGACGCTCGCGAAGTGCTCACGCATCACCGCCGAACCGGACGAGTGGTACGGGTAATCCTCGTGGAACATCTTCTCCCGCGGTACCGGCTCGGTGAGCTGGACCATCGTGCAGGACTCGCATCGGCCCACGGCGAGCCGGAAGAAGAACTCCATGGCATCGCTGCCTGGCTCCCGGAAAGCGTCGGACAGCGGCTGACGGCCGAGGTCGAGGAACTCGTGGACATCGCCGTCGCACACTCGGCAAGTTGCGGTCGCCAGTTCTCCCGGCATGTGTTCCCTCCGTACCAGATGGGTTGTCTCAGAAACCGGCCAGCACCTCGCGAAGTGCCCGGATCACCGCCTGCTGCCGGTCGAGTGACAGCGACGGGTACATCGGCAGCGAGAACACCTCGTCCGCCAGTTTCTCGGTGACCGGCAGCGAACCCTTGGCGTATCCGAGGTTCTCGAATCCCGCCATCGTGTGCACCGGCCAGGGATAGCTGATGTTCAGCGCGATGTCGTACGCGCGCAGCCGCTCGATGATCTCGTCCCGCCTGGGGTGGCGGACCACGTACAGGTAGTACACGTGCTCGTTCCCTGACGACACCGCGGGCAGCACGAGCCCACCGGGCGCGGCGAGGTCGCTCAGCGCCTCGTCGTAGCGCCGCGCGATCGCGCGGCGCCCCGAGACGTACGCGTCGAGCCGGCGCAGCTTGCCCCGCAGGATCTCGGCCTGTACCTCGTCAAGGCGGCTGTTGTGCCCGGGGGTCCGCTCCACGTAGTAGCGGTCCTCCATGCCGTAGTAGCGCAGGCGCCGGATGTTCTGGTCGGTGCACTCGTCGGCGGTGATCACGGCGCCGCCGTCACCGTAGGCGCCGAGAACCTTCGTGGGATAGAACGAGAAGGCGGCGGCATCGCCCATCGCGCCCGCCTGCCGTCCGTGGTGGCGCGCGCCGTGCGCTTGGGCGCAGTCTTCCAGGACGACCAGGCCATACCGGGCGGCCAATCGGCTCAGCGGGGCCATGTCGACGCACTGGCCGTACAGGTGCACGGGCAGGAGTGCCCGGGTGCGCGGGCCGATCGCGGCCTCGACCTGGTCGGTGTCCATGAGGAAGTCGTCCTCGCGCACATCGACGAAAACCGGCTTCGCGCCCGTCCCGTCGATGGCCACCACGGTCGGTGCGGCGGTGTTGGCGACCGTGATCACCTCGTCCCCCGCACCCACACCGAGCGCCTGCAACCCCAGCTTGAGTGCGTTGGTGCCGTTGTCGAGACCGGCGCAGTGGGCGACACCGTGGTACGCCGCGAACTCCGCCTCGAACCCGGCCACGCTCGAGCCGAGGATCAGCTGGCCGGACTCGAACACCTTCGCCACCGCGGCGAGCACTTCCTCGCGTTCGTCGTGGTACTCCGGCAGGTAGTCCCATACCCGGATCGTCACCGTCGTCCTCCCTCGCGGGCGAATCACCCCAGCCGATCCGATCGAACCGGCGCTGATATTTCTTGCGTATTCGGTAGCCGTACGGCGTCGCACGGCAGGTTTTTCGCCCACAACTCGTGAATCACCGAGATGGCCGCCATCGGGCCGGATACTCGAAACCTCGCGCGGAATACCTGGGTGAGCAGGAAAAGCAGACAATGTCCGTTCGGACTTCGTCACCCCATGAAGAACCCACTCCTGTGGCGCGATGCTCAGCGGACACGGTACGTCCGGACAGCGGGGTACTGGCATCCCACACGCTGCTAGTTGTCGCGGGTGAACCGTTGAGCGCACAGTCAACCCACGGGATGGCGTGCCCGCCCCGGGTCGGTCACGCTTCCGGCGTCGACGGTCTCGAACCGCCCGGCCACCACACACAGCTGGCGACGGTTGCCGCAGGTCAAGCGCTCGGTTGCGCCGGCCGACGGGAGCCGGCACGCCCCTAGCGTCCACTGTGGACGGATTTCGGTGACTGGATGTCCGATTGATGACGAAATGTGCGGTCCTATGGAGGGATGGGCAAGGGCGGCGTGGTCGGTGCCGGGGGTCGTGAGTGGCGATTCGGGTTCTAACCCGAATCGCCACTCACGACCCCCTCTTACAGCTGCGCAGAGCACCCAAATCGAGCACCCAGATCCGGACAAGCGTCCCGTGTGGACAGTCGCCCCGGGTCCACTGCCGGTGACTTGTCCGGCTTGATCGAGCAGACCGGCAGCCGCTCACGATCAACTCAAGCTACGTGGCATTCGCCCTTGGTGCTGTCAGACCGAGGGATACGGATCACTCCGGCCCCGCCATAGCATCGGCTGAACGTCCCAGACATCAGATGTGACAGGAAGGGTGGCCAATTCGTGGCTGAAAACGACACGATCACCATTCGCGTTGACGACCGGATCGAGCAGGCGATTGCCGCCCTGACCCGCGGTGGCGCGTCTGCCACGGAGGCGATCGAGCGGGCGATCATGGAGTCGGCGAGGCGCGCCGCGCCTGCCCCACCCACCGAGGCCATGCCGGGCAGCATCGACTCGAAAACGTTGAGCGTGCGGCGGAAGTTGACGCGCGAACAGTTGCTGGAGTTCGCCGAACGCGGCTACCTCGTGATCCCGGATGTCGTCCCTCCGGACATCCTGGCCGCGGCCAACGCGGCGGTGGACGGACAGCTGCGCAAGCATCAGCCCGAGGAAGGGCACGCCGGACCGCACTTCATGTTCCCGAAATGGGATGAGGAGCCGGACCTGGCGGCGCTTTTGCGTGACACCCCCGCGTTCGAGCTCGCCGAAGAACTCACCGGTGACGGTGCCATGGAATATCCGTGGCAGACGCAGATCGCGATGACTTATCCGCCCTACACCGACGACCGGGGAATGCCGCATATCGATGGCGGCATGCGCCGAAAGGCCGATGAACCCCCGCGGACCTTCACCATGCTCGCCGGTTTCTTCCTCACCGACCAGGACGGCGACGACACGGGGAACCTCTACGTCTGGCCGGGAACGCACCGCGCTCACGCGAAGTACTTCCGCGAGAAGGGGCCCGACGCGTTCACCTCCTACCCGGACATCGAGCTGCCCGAGCGGGAGCAGGTGCACGCCAAAGCGGGTGACATGCTGCTGAAGCACTACATGGTCGGCCACAACGTCGGCAGCAACTTGTCCGACTCCATCCGGCGTACGGTCTACTTCCGGCTCAAGGTCCGCGGGCACGACGCGACGTGGCGTGAGATCATCCAGAATCCCTGGCACGATTTCACCCCGTTGCGGCCGCTGGTGTCTTCATTCGAAGACAACGGCGAGTCCGGCGAATAGAGGTCCTGGCCGGATGCGAAAGCCGGCAGGTTCCGACCTGCCGGCTTGGCCTTGTCGGCCGCGACATCACTTGGTTTGACAGTGTCCGCACCACTTACCTTGGCGAGTGGAAAATATGTCGAATGATCTTTCAACATGAAGGCGATCGTATATTCGTCGACCGGCGGAATTGACGTTCTCCGATTCGTCGACCGGCCGGTACCCGAGCCGGGGCCCGGTGAGGTCCGGGTCCGGGTCGCGGTCTCCGGGGTGAACCATTCGGACTGGAAGGGCAGGCAGTTCGGTCACCGCAACGGCACCCTGATGTTCCCCGAGGTGATCCCGCACAACGACGGCAGCGGAGTGATCGACGCCGTCGGAGCGGGCGTCGACCAGGAACGGATCGGCCAGCGGGTGTGGGTATGGGAGGCGGCGTACAAACGCCCCCACGGCACGGCCGCCGAGTATTCCGTCGTCCCGTCCCGCCAGGCGGTGCCACTGCCGTCGAACGTTTCGTTCGAGGCAGGCGCCTGCCTCGGCCTCCCGGCGGTCGCCGCCCACCGCTGCCTGCTCACCGGGCAGAAGGGCCCCGACCGGCTCGGCCCCGGCACCCTGACCGGACGGACCGTGCTGGTCGCCGGTGGCGCCGGAGCCGTCGGCCATGCCGCGATCCAGCTCGGCGCCTGGTCCGGGGCGACCGTGATCGCGACGGTCAGCGGTCAGGAGAAAGCGAAACTGGCCCGCGCCGCCGGCGCGGCACACACCGTCGACTATCGGTCGGACACGGCGGAGGCCGATATCCGCGCCGTCGCGCCCGACGGGGTGGACCTCATCGTCGAGGTGGCGGCGACCAAGAACATCGACACCGCCGTGGAGGTGCTGGCACCGAACGGCACCATCGCCGCGTACGGCACCGAAGGGGACAGCGTGCTGGCGTTCCCGACCAAGAAGGTGATCGGCCGGAACACGCGCCTTCAATTCGTACTGGTGATGACGCTGCCCGTGGCGGCCAAGGACCTCGCGTCCGCCGACATCACGAGAGCAGCGGCGGAGGGGGCACTCGCCGTGGGCGAGGAGGCCGGGCTGCCGATCCATCGGTTTCCGCACCCGAACACCGGCGAGGCACAGGACGCCGTGCAGGGCGGCACCCTCGGCAAGGTGGTCGTCGAGATCGGTTCCCTTGCGGGGTAAGGCAAATCGTGAGGCTGCTGGTGGAGTGAAGGCGCGAGGGGGTCGTGAGTGGCGATTCGGGTTAGAACCCGAATCGCCACTCACGACCCCCGAATCGGCGCCAGAGGGGACGGACGATGTACGACTGCGACACGTACCTCCGGCGGTTGGGCTACGACCCCGCCACCGGCCGCCCGGCCGCGGAGCCGGCGACCCTGGTCGCACTCCACAAGCGGCATATGGAGGCCATCCCGTTCAACAGCGTGGGCTCGCTGGCCGTGCCGGCGCCGAGCGGACGGCTGGTCGATCTGGTCGACTTCGACGAGGACGCGACGTTCGACTCGGTGGTCGCGGCGGGCAACGGCGGCGGCTGCGTCCAGCTGACCCGGCTGTTCCTGCGGCTGCTGCGCGACCTCGGATTCGATGCCGACCTGATCGCCGGTACGACGGCGGAGGGTCGCCAGTCCTACGGCGTCGAGGTCGAGCACATGCTCATCCTGGCCCGCGTGGACGGCGAATCCTGGCTGGCCGACATCGGGTACGCCGGTCCGTCGTTCATCGAGCCGCTGAACCTCGACGGCGGTGGCGTCGAGCAACGTCAGTACGGCTGCCGGTACCGGCTCGTCCCTGACGGCGACGGTGTGTCGCTGCGGCGCCGTCCCAGGCTCGGCCAGTGGAGCACGGTCTACGAGTTCACCGCGAAAGTCCGCGACCGGTCGGACTGGGCGCCGGCGGAAAAGGCGATCAACGCCGCGCTCGCGGCAGGCGACGACGACGGCGGGCTCTACAGCCGAGCGGTCTCCGACGGCCAGGTCGTGTTGAAGGGCCGTCGATATCTGACCGTCCGGGCCGGCATCGAGAAGGCAGGCACCCTCAGCGACGACGGTGCTTGGCGCGCGCACCGCGACATGATCCTGGCCGGCGAAGTCGGCTGAGCACAACAACCGAGGAGGAAGGCATGCGCCGACGGATTGCCCGGTCGGAACGGATGTACGTCAGCGAGATCAGGACGCAGGCGCTGCAGATCTGCGTGGTGCGCGGCGGCGTCGACGCGCAGATCCTGGACGCGGCGTTCACCGCTGTGCTCGCGGAGGCCCCTGGCCTGCGCAGCAGGCTGGAGAAGGACGGCGACGACTACTACCTCAGCCTGCTGGACCCGAGTGAGCTGCCGCGCCTGCACGTCCGGCGCAACGAGCCCGGTGCGCGGATCGAGGAGTACAACAAGCCGTTGCACCTCGGTGGCCCGCTCGCCCGTGCCGTCCTGCTGACCGGCTCCGACGAGGACGTCGTGATGTTCGGCGTCGACCACGCGATCTCCGACGGCCGCAGCGCGACCGCGTTCTGCAGCCGGATCTGGCAGCGCTACATCGACATCCAGTCCGGCAGTTACTCGGGCCCGGCACCGGGGCCGCAGGAGTGGCCGTCGCCGCTCGACGACTGGCTGCCGTCGCGCAGCGAAGCCGAACTGGACGCCTATGTCCAGGAGCGGCTCAAGCGTGCCGAAGGCGCACCGGTGGCGTCTCTGCCGTTCCGTGCGGCCGGGTCCGCTTCGGCGGTGCCGCCGGAGAGCCTGATGACGTCGCGGCGGCTCCGGCTGACCGAAGCGGAGACGACCGGGCTGCTGGCCTTCGCCAAGGACGCCGGAGTGTCGATGAACGGGCTGGTCGCCGCGGCACTGCTGGCGGCCGTCCGCGACGGTCTGCCCGAAGAGCTGGCAGGGCACCGGCTGTCCAGTTTCTGCACGGTCGACCTGCGCGACCAGGTCGCGCCGGGCCTCAGCCACGAGGCGATGGTGCCGATGGTCTCCTGGTTCCGCGATCTGCTCGACGTGCCCGACGGCGTCGACCTGGTCAAACTCGGGCACCGGTTCACCACCGAGCTGCGCGCCGCCATGGAACGAGGTGACGCGGCGCTGGAGATGCAGGCACTGGACAGGCTGCTCCCCCACCCCCAGCTGTGGCCGACCAGCCTGGTGCTCACCAACGTCGGGAAGATCGACGGGCCGCCGTCGCCGAAGGGCCTGGAAATCACCGACATGACGAAGTTCCCGCTGTCCAGCCGGTGGGACCCGGCGCGCGGGGCGGGCCCGCTGCTCGCGTCGCCCGCGACGATCTACGGCCGGTTCAGTCTCGAGATGCCGTACAGCACGCAGTGTTTCACCACCGAGCAGATGGATTCGATCCACGACCACGTCCGCGATTCGCTGCTGGCGTGCGCCGATCGGGCGCCGAGTTCGCACCGGTAGAGCCGGCAAAACGTTCGCGGGCGGCCGGATGCCATCCGGCCGCCCGCGAACGGGTCGGGATCAATAACGCACGGGCAGTCGAAGGACGCTCAGCACCGGTGTCTTCAGCCGGACCGGAACCTCCTGCAGCGGCACGTCCAGAGCGAGTCCTGGCAGGCCGAGTACCAGCGCGGTCAGCGCCTCGGCCAGCACGAGCCGGGCCAGTCGCTGCCCGACGCAAGCGTGCACGCCGTACCCGAAGGCCAGCTGAGCGGACGCGTCCTGGGTCAGATCCAACCCGTCGGGACAACCGAACTTGGCCGGATCACGGTTGGCCGACGGCAACGCGACCGTCACCGTCTCCCCCTCGCGGATCAGCTCTCCACCGAGCTCCACATCGGACAGCGCGGTCCGGAAGATCTGGAACTGGTTGACCGAGGTGTACCGCAACAGCTCCTCGACCATTCCCTCGATGCCGCCCGAGCCGCCGGTACCGGCGGCCGAACGCAGCTTCTCGAGCTGGTCGCCGTGGTACAGCAGTGACAGCAACGACGACGCGAGCGCGCCTTCACAGCTGGCGAAGCCCGCCGCGAAGACGATCAGCAGCATGTTGGTGATCTCGCGGTCGGTCAGCTCGGGCTCGGCCGCCAGCCGCCCGATGACGTTCTCGCCCGGCTCGACCCGTGCCTTGCCCACGAGGTCCAGCAGGTGGAAGAACGCCCGCGTCCCGGCCTCCCGCTCCGCCTCAAGGCTGACCTCGTCGTCGGTGGCACTGTCGCTCAGTGCGGACAGGACCGAGCTGCCGGCGAACGGGACCCCCAGCACCTCGCACAGCACCCGCAGCGAAAGTGGCCGGACATAGGTCGGCAGGAGGTCGACCGGCGAGCCGTGCTCCCGGACCTCCGCGAGCTGCGCGGTGGCCAGCTCGGCCACCCGCGGGGCATACGCCGCCGTGGCGCGGGCGCTGAACTCGCCGCTGAGCAGATTCCGGTAGCGGGTGTGCTCCGGCGGGTCCATGTGAATGAACCCACCCGGCACGATGGGCACGGACGGGAAGATCTCGCCCTTCTTCGTCACGGGGGCGTGGGTGGTGTGGAACCGGTGGCTGAACGCCTGACTGCTGAGCACCTCGCGGGCCAGTTCGTGGCTGGTGGCCAGCCAGCCGACGTGACCGTCCGGGTACACCATCCGGGCCAGTGGCCGCGTCCGGACCAGCTCACCGAGTACCGACGGCGGGTCGAACGGTTCGGTGCGATCCCAGTGCCGCAGATACGAGATCGGTTCCGAGATTCCCTCAGTCATGCGATGACATCCCCTGTTCTGGACCGGCTTTCACCGGGTCGCGTCGGATCCCTCGTTCGCGGCCAGCACCCGAAGCGCTTGCCGGTCCACCTTTCCCGCGGCGCTCAGCGGCAGGGCGGCCAGCAGCACCAGCCGTTCCGGGAACTTCCGTGGCTCCATCCCGGCCGCGGCGAGGTGCGCGGTGACCTCGGCGAGGCTCAGCTCGGCCGAAGTGGCGACGCAGGCGCAGACGCGCTCGCCGTACAGCGGATCCGCCACCGCCACACAGGCAACGTCACGGACCGCCGGATGCGTGATCAGCACCGACTCGACCTCCGCCGGGCTGATGTTGAGGCCGCCGCGGATGACGACGTCCTTGCGGCGGCCGACGATCCGTAGCCTGCCGCGGTCGTCGATCAGCCCGAGATCTCCGGTGCGGGTCCAGCCGTCCGCGGTGCGCAGCGTGCTGTCCAGCTCGGCGGAATTGAGGTAACTCATCGGCGACATCGGGCCGCGGGCGACGACCTCGCCGGTGGCTCCGGCCGCCAGCTCGGCTCCGTCCTGGCCGAAGACGCGGATGTCCGCGACGGCGGGGTCGGGACGGCCGACCGTACCGTCGTAACGGCCGAGACCGCTGTTGCACGAGACTCCGTCGGCCGACCCGTACAGGGAGACGACCGTGCACCCCAAGAGCTCCTCGGCGCGCCGCGCGGTGTCCAGGTCGAGCGCGGACCCACCGAGCACGGCGGCCTGCAGGGAGCTGAGGTCGGCGTCCGGGAGCCCAGGGCAGTCCAGCAGCATCCGCAGCATCGTCGGCACACCCAGCAGGTGGGTGGGCCGGGTGTCGGCGATGGTCCGCAGCGTCGCGGCGGCGTCGAAGGCAGGCCTCAGCACGAGGGTCCCGCCGAGGGTCGCGAGGGTGACCGGCGTCCCGCTGGAGCCGAAAGCCGACGCCAGCGGGACGAGGAAGAGGTTGCGCATCGAGGCCGGAGTTCCCCGGTGCAGACCGGCCATCATCACCCCACGCCCGCCGGCCAGCGCGTTGTGCGAATACAGGACCATCTTCGGTTCCGCCTCGGACCCGGAGGTGACCAGGATCCGCGCCGGTCCGTCGGGATCGATCTCCCTCGGCGCGAACTCGTCCGAAGTGGCGGCGAACAGGGCCTCGATCGGCACACAGCCCGGCGTCCCGGTGACACCGTCCCCGGCGACGACGACGGCACGCAGCATCGGCAGGGCGTCGGCGTGTTTCCGGATGCGCTCGGCGCAGGGATAGCCGCGGTGATCGGCGACGGTGATCACCACGACCGCCTCGGAGCGGCGCAACAGGCTCACCGCGTCGCGGTCGCCACGGCCGAGCGGGAACGGCAGCACGATGGCGCCTACCGCGGCGACGGCGAGGTCGACAGCACAGGCGAGACGGTCGTTGGGCAGCTGGACCGCCACTACGTCGCCCGGGCCTACGCCGAGCTGCGCCAGCCCCGCGGCCAGTCGCCGGGCGGTCCGGTCCAGTTCGCCGTAGCTGACCGTCCCCTCGGCGTCCAGCACGGCGGGCGCCTGAGGCGCGCGCCGGACGTGCCCACGGAACAGGGAATACAGGTCCTGGTCCGGATAGTGGCCCGCGGCGGCCCATGACCGGCGCAGGTCGGCGGGAACATGGTCGGTGTAACGGATGATGGAGGTGCGGTTCACGAGACCCTCCCTGGTCTGCGCCTGACGGAGATGCATACGGTCCCTAGACCCGGGAGACGGGCCGGGTCAGCGCCGCGCGGCCATCGGCCCGCAGCTGGACCCGATCGGGTTTGCCCCAGCCGGTCTTCGGCAGTGATCGGCGAATCTCGATCAGACTGGGGACGTGGTTGTCGGACAGTGCCTCGGCGACCTGGCGGCGCAGCTCCTCGGCGTCCACCGTCGCACCGGGCTCCGGCACGACGGCGGCGTAGATGCGCTCCACCCGATCGGCGTCTTCGACCCCGCACACCGCGGTCTGGGACACGCCGGGAAGCCGGCCGAGCACCTTCTCCACCGCCTCGGGATGGATGTGGACGCCGTTGATCTTCATCAAGTCCGCGAGGCGGCCGCTCAGGTGCAGGTAACCGTCGGCGTCGAAGTGCCCGAGGTCGCCGGTGCGGACCCAGCCGTCGCGGACGAGCGCCGCGGTCAGCTCCGGATCGTGCCAATACCCTGCCGCCGGCCAGCTCGGAATCGCGCAGACCTCGCCGACCTCACCGGCGGCCAGGGCCTCGCCGGTCTCCGGGTGCCGGACGCTCAGCCCCCCGGGGTTCACCGGTCTGCCGACCGTCCCGCGGGCGCCGAGGTCGCCGTGCTCGTCGGAGGCGAGCATGGTGAGCACGCCGGTCTCGGTCGTGCCGTACACCTGGATCAGCACCGGGCCGAAGATCTCCTGGACCTCGCGCAGCCGCTGCGGCTCGGGACGTCCCGAGTAGAACACCTCGGTCAAACTGGACAGGTCGGTGCCGGGCCGGTCCGGATGTTCGGCGAGCGCGTACATCTGCGGAGTGCCGAGAAAAAGCCGGCTGATCCGGTACTCGGCGACGGCGCGCAGCACGGCCCCCGCCTCGAAGCCCGGCTGCAGCACGACCATGCCACCGCTGACGAGCGTGTCGTCCGCGGCGAACACGTCGGAATGGATGAGCGGTGTGGTGATCAGGAGGTTCGTCCGGCCGTCGGCGCTCGCGCCTGCCATGGGTGGCAGGCAGGGGGCCGCCGAGACCATGGCGTTCCTGACCCCGAAGGTCCAGCAGACGCCGTTCCGGCCGCTCGGGAGCCTGACCTGGGTGATCACCGCGAGGTCGTCGTCCGCGAGGTCCGTCGCCGGGCCCGCGCCGTCGCCGGAACCGGCGGTCAAATCCACGGTGTCCGGCCGCCCCTCGCCCAGCACGGCGAGAATCGGCCGATCGCTCGCGTCCGCCAGCAGGCCACGCGCCCGTTCCTCGTTGGCCGCGTCGACCGCCAGCATCCGTACACCGGCATCCGTGCCGAGGGCGCGCCGCAGCTCCGTGCGCAACTCGTCGTCGGGTCCGTCCGGGCGCACCCAGCGCAGATGCGCGGCGGTCGCCCCCGCCAGATTGACCGCCCATTGCAGGATCATCGTGGCGGCGGTGTTCGTCTCGGTCAGGACGCAGACGACGTCACCACGGGTGATGCCCTGCCCGCCCATCACGGCCGCGGCCCGGCGGGTGGCATCGGCTAGCTCACCGGTGGTGAGGAGGGCGTCACCGCTGACCATCGCGGCGCGATCCGGCTCGGCATCGAAATGGGTCAGCAACTGCTGGACATAATGCACATTCGTCATACTCATTACCCGGTTTCGCCCTCCTGTCCGGGAAAAACGATGACCAGCGATCGAAAGAAGATGAATCGCAGGCTAATCGGCGGATGCCCCGATCCCATCCCTCACCTTGACTGCACCCGCCGTTTCCCGGAAAGGCCGACACCGGTCGACCCGGGTAATACTCGGGGAAATGCCTGTACCGTCCACAAAGGAAACTCCTCGTGGCTGCTCGCCCCTTTGTTCGAGAGATAAGGCAAAGGTGGCATGGTCGTGGACTTGGCCGAAGGGGTCGCGGGGGTCGTGAGTGGTAAGTGTCGTTAGGGCGGACCGGTATTTGCCTACCTACGCTGGACCAGGCCGAGAGGGTTGACGATGTAGGAATTGGGACGTTGAGTGTCCCGATTCCTACATCGTCACGACGTCGTGCCGGCCCCGGATCTTGATCAACGGAGGATGGGACGTTCAACGTCCCCAATCCTCCACGCCCGGCCCCTGCCGTAACACCGGCACCAGTGGGTAGGCAAATACCGGTCCGCCAGAACGACACTTACCACTCACGACCTAACCGCGGACTCGGCTTGTGAAACGTGCCCCTAGACCCGGGAGACGGGCCGGACCAGTGCCGCGCGGGCATCGGCCCGCAGCCGGGCACGGTCGGGTTTGCCAGGACCGGTCACCGGCAGTTCCCGGCAGATCTCGATCAGGCTGGGGACGTGGTTGTCGGACAGTGCCTCGGCGACCTGGCGGCGCAGCTCCTCGGCGTCCACCGCCGCACCGGGCTTGGGCACCACGGCGGCGTAGATCTGCTCCACCCGATCGGCGTCTTCCACCCCGCACACCGCGACCTGGGAAACGCCGGGAACCTGGCTGAGCACCTTTTCGACGGCCTCGGGATGGATTCGGAGTCCCTTGACCTTCATCATGTCCGCGAGGCGGCCGCTCAGGTGCAGGTAACCGTCGGCGTCGAAGTGCCCGAGGTCGCCGGTGCGGACCCAGCCGTCACGGGAGAGCGCCGCGGTCAGCTTCGGCTCGCGCCAGTAACCGGCCATCGGCCAGCGCGGAAGCGCGCAGATCTCGCCGACCTCACCGGCGGCCAGCGCCTCACCGGTCTCCGGGTGCCGGACGCTCAGCGCCTCGGGATTCACCGGCTTGCCGACGGTGCCGCACTTGCGCAGGTCGTCGTGGTCGTGCGGGAAGAGCATGGTGAGCACGCCGGTTTCGGTCGTGCCGTACACCTGGATCAGCACCGGACCGAAGATCTCGTGCGCCTCGCGCAGTCGTAGCGGTGCCCCGTGGCTGCCGGTGTAGATCAGCTCGGTCAGGCTGGACAGGTCGGTACCGGGCCGGTCCGGATGCTCGGCGAGCGCGTACACCTGCGGAGTGCCGATGATGAGCCGGCCGATCCGGTGTTTCGCGACCGCGCGCAGGACGGCTCCCGCGTCGAAACCGGGATGCAGCACGACCATGCCACCGGTGATGAGGGCGTCGTCCGCGCCGAACCCGCTGGAATGGGTGAGCGGTGCGGTGATCAGGAGGTTCGTCCTGCCGCTGCGGCCGACGGCCGACGTGGCCATCTCGTTCTTGACCCCGAAGGTCCAGCAAACACCCTTCGGCAGGCCGCTCGACCCGCTGGTCTGGGTGATCACCGCGAGGTCGCCGTCGACGATGTCCGCGGCCGGGCCCGCGCCGTCGCCGGAACCGGCGGTCAAATCCACGGTGTCCGGCCGCCCCGCGCCCAGCACGGCGAGAATCGGCCGATCGCTCGCGTCCGCCAGCAGGCCACGTGCCCGTTCCTCGTTGGCCGCGTCGACCGCCAGCATCTTCGCCCTGACATCCGCGACGACGGCGCGCTGCAGCTCCATGCGCAACTCGTCGTCGGGCACGACCGCGTTCATCCCGCGCACATGCGCCGCGGTCGCGCCCATCAGGTTGGCCGCCCACCGCAGGATCAGCGTGGCGGCGGTGTTCGGCTCGGTCAGGATGCCGACGACGTCGCCGCGCTCGACGCCATGGTGCCGCATCGTGGCCGCGGCCCGCCGGGTGGCATCGGCCAATTCCCCGGCGGTGAGGAGGGCGTCACCGCTGACCATCGCGGCGCGATCCGGCTCGGCATCGAAATGGGTCAGCAACTGCTGAACATAATGCACATGTGTAGTACTCATTACCCGGTTTCGCCTTCCTGTCCGGGAAAACCGATGACCACTGGACGAGCGCGACAAGGCGCAGGCTAATCGGCGAGTGCCACGGTCCCCATCCCTCACCTTGACTGCACGGGTGACCGCGAACGGAGCGGCCGCTGACATTTCACCGAGAAGACGAATACGCGTCAGGCCGCGGGACGCAGCCAACGGTCGACCCGGGCACGCAGATCGGCCGGGAAGATGTCCTTGCGCAGCAAGGCGTGCACCCCCTTGGGCGGCAAGGGAACGTCGACGTGGTGTGGCTCGGTCTGGTCCGCGTACTGGGTGACCCGGAAACTCGCCGCCATGCTGCACAGGGCGTGGGCTTCGGCACGGGTGACGCCCGACGCCGCGCTGAACCAGCTGATCAGGCCGCGCAGGCAGTCGACCAGTGCGGCCTCCAGGCTATCGGCCAGCCCGATGCCGACCCAGAACGTGTCGGTCTCGGCGAGCGGCCGGGTCAGGCCCACCTGCTTGTGGAGGTCGTACCGCATCCGCAAGCGCTCGGCCGTGGACTTGAGGGCGGTCTGGTCGACGAGCCCGTCGCCCTGCAGGGCGTGAATGTCGCCCAGCCAGATCCGGGCCCCCGGCTTGGCGACGGGGAGGAACAGCGAGGAACCCACGGTGAGTTCGGGAAGGGCCAGGTTGCCGCCGTGGTCGCCGCCGATGAGCGCGCTCGTCTCCTCGTCGCCCGGCGGTTCGACCGCGATGATGCCGGCGAACGGGTCGAGTGGCAGCGAAATCCCGTGTACGTAGTCGGCCCGGGTGCGGGTCTCGTCGAACCGGAAGTCGTGGAAGTACGGCTCGTCGAAGTCGTACGGCAGCGCGCCTGCCCTGGTGGGGAAGGCGTTGGCGCCCCAGTCGCTCAGCCGCAGTTCGGTCAGACGGCACTCGACGACGTCGCCTGGTTCGGCACCGGCCACCTCGACCGGACCGACGATCTGGAACGGGCAGCCAGGGTGCTCCTTGCGCAGCCGCGCACGGTCGGCCGAGGACATGCCGTACCGCAACCGGTTCTGCCAGTTCGTCCAGGTGTCAGGGTAGAGAACCTCGTCACCGGGATCGATCTTGGCGGCGGGCGCCGCGCCGGGATCGAGGAATCCCGGCCGGACAGTGTCCATTGTGGACTCTACTGTGTGCGTCGTCACGGATGCAACGCTAGGCAGCCGAGGACAGGCCGGGCAAGGAAGTCCTGGCGTCGCCGGGAAAGACTGTCAACCTGACTGGTGCCGCGCGACACGACCGTGGGCAGGCCGACGCGGGCCCGGACTGGGCCGTCAGGTCTCGCCATTCCGTCCACAAGGGACAGTTGGCCTTGTCCGGCGGCCGTGTCGCGAAAGCCACTTTCGGGACATCAGGCGTGACTGAAGGCGGATCTCGCGTGATTGGAGGCGGAACTCGCGTGATTGAACGCGGAACTCGCGTGATTGGAGGCGGAACTCGCGTGAGGCCACACGACGACCAAGGAGATCTCAGAGCGCGCGCCGCGAGTAGTGGGTAAGCAAATGCGGTGTCCCTCAAGGAGGCCTTCACGGACTTCAGGGCCGGACGGCCACCGCGGGCCTGCGCGTCAAGGGCCCCTTCACCGCGCTAGACGCGATGAAGGGGCCCTTGACGTAGTTCAGGCGGGCGTTACTGCATCCGGTGCCGGAAGGTGATCCGGCCACGGGTCAGGTCATAGGGGCTCAGCTCCACCGTCACCGTGTCCTGCGGCAAGATCTTGATGTAGTGCTTGCGCAGCTTTCCACTGATATGGGCGAGTACCTTGTGCCCGTTCTCGAGCTCCACGGTGAACTTGGCGTCTTTGAGGCACTCGACGATGGTGCCGACGACTTCGATACCCCGGTTTACTTTCGACACATCAACTCCAGGGTGTTACTGGCACGGCGAGCGCCGATACCTTCCAACAACAGGATTGCCGCGGTGTCGTTTTCGTCGACGTCGACCGACGTCAGAGCGAACCCGCGAGCGTGCACAGCGTTCAGCGCCTGAACCAGCAGCGCGCGGCCGATGCCACGGCGCCGCTGCTCGGCACGGACAGTGATGGAGACGATCCGCGCGATCCGCGGTGTCCCGTCGTCCCGCATCAGCGTTACAAAGGAGATCGCGCCGACCTCGGCGCCGTCGACTTCGGCGCGGAACACGCCATCCCCGCCGACGAGGGTCACTCCGGCCGGGGGCTGCGCGGTTGTCTGCGCGTCGCTGGACGACAGCACGTATTCCCGCTCGCGTCGGTGTTCGACGAAACCCGCCCGCTGCCAGTTCGAGATCGTTTCCGAGTCGCCGTCGTCGACGAGCGTGTACAGCGGTGACGGCAGCTCCGCCAGCATGGCGGCGGCCAGCCGGTCGAAAACCGCGTCATCCCATGCGTCGATGCTGATGTACAGCCGCCGATCCACTTTGCGCGCAGTGTCACCGCGACCGACGACGGTATCGTCTTCGACGGCGTGCCACTGATCTGTTGCGACCCTCGTGATCACGGGGTCCGGGATGCGATGCTTAACGTTAATCGCTGTCGCCTTTCAGGAGTGCCATTGCGGGGCGCTCCTGTGACATCTAAGTCAGTCACCTGCCGTGACAGGGAGAGAGCACCCACTTCGTCGTACCAACGTTCACGGGACTCACCTCCTCGACTGTCTGTCACGGCCAAGACAAGACACTACCAGACCGGGTGTCGTGCGCCACCGCCTGGATGCCTTCCGTGGACAGCGGACGCGCGGCGGTGAGGCGTCTACCAGGCTGAGGGATCCCAGGTCAGCACCGCCGCTTTTAGCCTCCGAATGCGGGCCGAAGGGCTTCGTCCATCCACTGCCCGATGGGTCCGCTCTACGAGAGGACGTGTGATTCCGTGCGCGCCGAACTGATCAAAGCCCTCCCCCTGGTGTTGCGGGGACACGCGGACAGCTTCGGCGAGAAGGTCGCCTTCCAGGACGACAAGCGGGCGGTCACCTACGGCGATCTGGAGGCGCGGACCCGGCGGCTGGCCGGACATCTGGCCGTCCTCGGTGTACGGCGCGGCGACCGGGTGATGATCTGCCTGCGCAACAGCGTGGAGATGCTCGAGAGCTACCTCGCCATCCTTCGTGCGGGCGCGATCGGGGTACCGGTCAACCCCGCGTCCACCAACTCCGAACTGGACTATCTCCTGCTCGACAGCGAGGCGGTCGCCGTCATCACCGACCCCGTCCACGCGGCGGGCTTCCTGCGCTCGCCATCCCTTGCCCCCGGCGCACGCCTGCTGGTGACCGGCGAGGTACCCGCGCACTCGTCCGTCCACGCCTACCAAGAACTCGCGAAGACCGAGCCCGCGGAACCCGCCGGTGACGATCTCGGCCTGGACGAAGTGGCTTGGATGTTCTACACCTCCGGGACCACCGGAGAACCGAAGGGAGTGCTGTCCAGCCAACGCAATTGCCTGTACTCGGTGGCGGCGAGCTACGTGCCGATCCCCGGGCTGTCGGCGGACGATCGCGTGCTGTGGCCGCTGCCCTTGTTCCACAGCCTTTCCCATATCGCGTGCGTGCTGGCGGTGACCGTGGTCGGTGCGACCGCCCGGATCATGGACAGCCCTTCCGGGGACGAGTTCCTGGAAGCCGCCTGGGAAACCGAGGCCACCTTCGTGGCGGGGGTGCCGACCACCTATCACTACCTTCTCGAGGCACGGCGGCAGCGCGGGATCACCCTCCCGGCGCTGCGGATCGGGCTGGTGGGGGGCGCGGTCGCCGGTGCCGAACTGTGCCGGTCGTTCCGCGAGGGTTTCGGGGCGCCGCTGGTCGACGCGTACGGCAGTACCGAGACGTGTGGGGCGATCACGATGAACCCGCCGGGAGGAGTCCCCGTCGACGGGTCGTGCGGGCTTCCGGTGCCCGGGGTGGATGTCCGGATCGTCGACCCGGAGACCGGCCGCGACGTGCCGGACGACGTCGAGGGCGAGGTGTGGGTACGCGGCCCGAACGTGACGTCCGGCTACCACAACAAACCGGAGGTGACCGCGGCCGCGTTCCGAGACGGCTGGTACCGCACGGGTGACCTCGCCAGCCGGGACGCCGCCGGGTACTTCACCATCCGCGGCCGGATCAGCGACCTGATCGTCAGGGGCGGAGAGAACGTCCATCCGGAGGAGATCGAGGCGGTTCTTCGCGGCGCTCCGGGGATCGCCGACGTCGGCGTGGCCGGACGGCCGCACGAGGTGCTGGGCGAGGTGCCCGTCGCCTACGTGGTCGCGGATCCGCCGGGTGTCGAGATCGGCGCCGTGCTCGAACGGTGCCGCCGGGAGCTGTCCGCGTTCAAGGTTCCCGAAGAGGTCTACGAGGTGGCCGCCGTCCCGCGGACCGCTTCGGGGAAGATCCAGCGCCGCCGGTTGGCCGGTCGGCCCGCCGCGCTGCGGTACACCGCGAGCGGGTCGCACGACGGGGTCCTGCGCCTGGAGTGGGTGCCCGCGCCGTCACCCGGCACCGACGGCCCCGCGCCGTCGACGTGGGCGTTCGTGGGCCCGGCCGCCGCCGGGGGGCCGTTCTCCTCCGGTCACGCCGAGCTGGCCACGGCAGGCGCCGCCGAGATGACGGTGTTGCTCGCGCCCGGCACCGTGGGCACTTGGGATGAGCGCCGCGCCGCGACCCGGCGACTGGTCGAAGAGGTGACGACGTGGGCCGCCCGGGCGGGATCGGGGAGGCTGGTCCTGCTGACCCGGCGGGCGGTGGCGGTGTCGGCGCTGGACGAACCCGCCGATCCGGCTCAGGCCATGCTGGCGACCGCGATCGACCGAGTTCTGGGGAGCCGGGCGATCCTGGTCGACCTGGACGGCGAAACGCCGATCGACGCCGTGCCGTACGCGGTCCTGCGTGATGAACCGCGCTGCGCGCTGCGCTCCGGCGAGCTTCTGGTGGCCCGGCTGACCCGCCAGGCGGTGGCGGACCGTTCGACGCGGGACGCGTGGCCGGGCTCCGACGGCGTCGTGGTGCTGACGGGTGCCGACACCGTGCGCGGCGCGGCGGTGGCGCGGCATCTGGCCGCCGTGGTCCCGGACGAGCGGCTGCTGCTGCTCTCCGGCGCCACCGGGTGGGAGCCGTCGATCGCGGCAGGCCCGGCCGCCGCGGTGATCCTCGCCGACGGCGACCCGGAGCTGGCCAGGAAGTTGAGCGCCGCCACGGACTCCACCGGAACTTCGTTCCTCGCGATCGTCGACTCGGACGAGGCCACCGAGGCGGCGGACCCCGGCCGGGAGGTCTCGGCGGCCATGGTGGCCGCCGTCGTCCACGATCGTCGCCGTCGCGGGCTGGCGGGCTCGATACTGACCTGGACCGAACCGGCCACGGACACCCCGGGGTCATCCTGGTTGCGTGACGGGCTGTTCGCGGTCGACACACTCCTTGCCACCACGGACCCGGCGCCGCTGTTCGCCCTGCGTGCGCACCGGCCGGAGCCGGGGACCGCCGTGCCCGCACTCCTGCGTGATCTCTTCCCGGAGCCGCTCGTCAGGGACGGACTCGGCGACTCGACGCCCGCCATCCGGGAAGAATTGGCCCGCCTGGACCGGCACGCGCAACGCGCGCTGCTCCAGGCCATGGTCCAGGACGAGTCCGCGGCGACGCTCGACCGGTCCGGCGAGGTCGGCGTCCCGGTGGACCGGGCGTTCCGGGATCTCGGGTTCAGCTCGGTCGCGCTCGTCGAACTGCGTACGCGGCTGATGGCCCGGACCGGTCTGAAGCTGCCGACCGGAGCGGTGTTCGACCATCCGACGCCGCGGGCGCTGGCCGCGTTCCTGCACGCCGAACTGGTCGGTGACACCGCCGGGGCCCCGGCCGAGACCGCCGTCGGCACCTCGCCGGGGACCGACGAGCCGATCGTGATCGTCGGGATGGCCTGCCGGCTGCCGGGCGGGATCACTGGGCCGGACGAGCTGTGGCGTCTGGTCAGCGAGGGCCGGGAGGCGTCCGGGCCCTTCCCCGCCGACCGAGGCTGGGACCTGGAGGGGCTCTTCGACGCCGACCCCGACCGGCCAGGGACCTCGTACGTCGACCGGGGCGGGTTCCTCGAGGGCGCGGCCGAGTTCGACGCCGGCTTCTTCGGGATCTCCCCGCGCGAGGCGGTCGCCATGGACCCACAGCAGCGGGTGCTGCTGGAGACCGCTTGGGAGGCGCTGGAGCACGCCGGCATCGACGCGTCGTCGTTGCGGGACACCGATGCCGGTGTCTTCGCAGGCCTGATGGAGCAGGGCTACGGCGCCGCCGGCCCGGTACCGGACGAGCTCGAAGCCTTCCAGACGACCGGCACCGCGGGCAGCGTCGCGTCAGGCCGGATTTCCTATCTGCTCGGCTTGCGGGGACCGGCGATCACCGTGGACACGGCATGCTCGTCCTCACTGGTCGCGCTGCATCTGGCCGCCCACGCGCTGCGTCGCGGCGAGTGCTCGCTGGCCTTGGCCGGTGGGGCCACGGTGATGGCCACCCCGCAGTCCTTCGTCGAGTTCTCCCGGCAGCGCGCACTGGCCGCCGACGGCCGGTGCAAGTCCTATGCCGCGGCCGCCGACGGCACCGCGTGGGCGGAAGGCGCCGGGATGCTGGTGCTGGAACGCCTCGGCGACGCCCGCCGCAACGGGCACCGGATCCTGGCGGTGCTGCGCGGCTCCTCGGTGAACTCCGACGGTGCGTCGAACGGCCTCACCGCACCGAGTGGTGAGGCGCAGCAACGAGTCATCCGGCAGGCGCTGGCGTCGGCGGGCCTTGGGCCGGCGGACGTCGACGCGGTGGAGGGGCACGGGACCGGGACCGTGCTGGGCGACCCGATCGAGGCCGAGGCGTTGCTGGCGGGCTACGGCCGGGGCCGGGACGCCGATCAGCCCCTGTGGCTGGGTTCGCTCAAATCGAACCTCGGCCACACCCAGGCCGCGGCGGGCGTCGCCGGCGTCATCAAAATGGTCGAGGCGCTTCGGCACGGTGTGCTCCCGGCGACACTCAACGTGGACGAGCCGACCTCGCGCGTCGACTGGTCGGCCGGTGCGGTCGCGCTGCTGACGGAAAGCAGGCCATGGCCGCACCGTGATCGTCCGCGCCGGGCGGGAATCTCCAGCTTCGGCCTGAGCGGAACGAACGCCCACGTGATCCTGGAGGAAGCACCCCGGCAGCCTGCCGTCCGGCAGGACGCGACGGTGCCGTCGCCGTCGATCGTGCCGCTGATCTTGTCGGCCCGGGCGACGCCGGCGCTCAACCGGCTGGCGGACCGGCTGGTCCCGCTCATCGAGACCGCCGACGAGTCGTCGTGGATCGACGTCGCCGTGGCACTGGCGGCTCGGCGAACGACCATGGACGAACGCGCGGTCGTGCTGGCGGCCTCACGGAAAGAGGCGCTGGCCGGCCTTCGCGCACTGGCCCGTGACGAGGCCAGTCCCCTCGTCGTGCGTGACAGCGCCACTTCCGGTGCCTCGTCCGGCGTCGTGCTGATCTTTCCCGGCCAGGGCGCGCAGTGGACCGGGATGGGGCGCGAGCTGCTCGACACCTCCCCCGCGTTCGCGGAGGTCGTCCAGGACTGCGCCCGGCTGCTGACCGAATGGGCGGACTGGTCGCTGATCGACGTGCTGCGAGGCGAGGCCGATCAGGAACTGAGGGATCGCGTCGACGTCGTCCAGGTGGCGAGCTTCGCGACGATGGCCGGGCTCGCCGCGCTGTGGGCGTCGGTGGGCGTCCGGCCCGACGCGGTGGTGGGCCACTCGCAAGGCGAGATCGCCGCGGCCTACGTCGCCGGGGCGCTCTCCCTGCGCGACGCGATGCGGGTCGTCGTGGTCCGGAGCCAGCTGATCGCGGAGACCCTGTCCGGCCGGGGAGGCATGGCATCGGTACGTCTCGACGCGTCCGAGGCGACCGCTCGGCTGGCGAAATGGGACGGCCGGGTACAGGTCGCCGCGGTGAACGGTCCGTCCTCGGTGGTGCTCTCCGGTGCCCCGGAGGCGCTGACCGAGGTGGTGCGCGAGCTGGCCGAGTCCGGTGTCGACGTACGGCGGGTGGCGGTCGACTACGCGTCGCACAGCGACCAGGTCGAGGCCGTCCGGGAGCGGCTGGCGGTGGCGCTGGCCGATCTGTCGCCGGTCGAGCCGGCGGTGGCCTTCCACTCGACCGTGACCGGGGGCCGGGCCGACGGCGCGCTGGACGGCGGCTACTGGTACCGCAACCTGCGGCAACAGGTCCGTTTCGGGCCGACGATCGACCGCCTGCTGGAGCAGGGTTTCGGCGCGTTCATCGAGGTCAGTCCGCACCCGGTACTCGTTCAGCCGGTCACTGAGGCCGTACACGAAGCGCGTTCGGAAGCGGTCGTCGCCGGTTCGTTGCGCCGGGACGACGGCGGGCTCGGACGCTTGGCGCGATCGATGGCTGAGCTGTTCGTCCGCGGCCTCCCGGTGGACTGGCGCGGCTTACTCGCCGCCGAAGACGTCCGGGCCACCTGGATCGACCTGCCGACCTATCCGTTCGAACGACAGCGTTTCTGGCGGCGGCCGGTGTCGACCGCCGACGCGCCGGGCATGGGTTTGGACGACGCCGGGCATCCGCTGCTCGGCGCGCTCGTCCGGCTGCCCGATTCCGGTGGCCTGATCGCGACCGGGCGATGGTCCGCGTCGACCCTGTCGTGGTCGGCGGGCGACGCGGTACCCGAGGCGGCCCTCGTCGAGCTGGCGCTCTGGGCGGGCGACCTGGTCGGCGCCCCGGTCGTCGAGGAATTGACCGTCGACCGCGCCGTCGTGCTGCCACCCCACGGCGGCCTGAACGTACGGATCGTCGTGGGGCGGCCGGACGCCGCCCACCGGCGGTCGCTGACGGTCCACTCCGGTCCGTCCGGGGCGAGCGCCCCCGAAGAGTGGACACCGCACGCCACCGCCACCGTGGCACCGGCGGCCCGATCCGCCGCCGAGGCCACCGGTACCCCCGCGGTGGAGGTCGCTCTCGACGACGCCGAGCGACCGGACGCGCACCGCTACGGAATCCACCCGGCACTGCTCGACGCGGCCGTCCGGTCCGTGCTCGCGGCCGGTCAGCGGCCGAAGACCTGGCGAGGCGTCCGGCTGCTGGCCGCCGGGGCCGACACCGTCGGCGTCCGGTCCACGCCCGCCGGGGACCGGACGGCCTTCCGCGTCGAACTGGCCGATCCGGCCGGGCGGCCGGTGCTGGCGGTGGCGGAACTGGTTCCCGGACAGCGCGCGTCCACCGCGGCCCTGTTCCGCCTGGACTGGGTCGACCACCCGACGCCACAGGACACTTCGGCGCCCGGCCTCGCCGACGCGACGCTGCTGATCCACGAGGCCGACGTCTCGGACGAAGATCCGCGCGCCGCGGTCGTCGAGGTGCTCGAGCTGATCCAGGCGTTCCTCACCCGGCCGGACGAGGACGACGCCCGGCTGGTGATCGTCACTCCCGACCAGGACGGGATCGCCACCAGTGCCGTCCGGGGGCTGGTCCGATCCGCCCAGTCCGAGCACCCCGGCAAGCTCGTGCTGGTGGCCGCCGACCACGCGGACCGGGCGACCGCCTCGATCACCGCGGCCGTGCACAGCGGTGAACCGCAGCTGAGGCTTCGGGACGGCCGGATCCGAGTGCCCCGGCTGACGCGGCGGCGCGCGGCCGAGCCCTCACCCGCGTCCCGGCCGCTCGATCCCGACGGCACCGTACTGATCACCGGTGGTACCGGAACTCTCGCGGCGGTGACCGCGCGGCACCTCGTCGCCGAGCACGGTGTCCGACGGCTGATCCTGGCAAGCCGCCGCGGCCCCGCCGCCGACGGCGCCGCGGCGCTGCACGACGAACTGGCCGGGCTCGGCGCGACCGTCCGGCTGGTGGCCGCCGATGTGGCGGATCGCGAGCAGGTGGCGGCGCTGCTGGCCACGGTCGGCGAGGAGCATCCGCTGACCGCGGTCGTGCACACCGCCGGGGTGCTGGACGACGCGGTGATCACCGAGCTCGACCCGCACCGCGTCGACACCGTGTTCGGGGCGAAGGTGGACGCTGCCCGTCACCTGGACGACCTCACCCGCGACCTCGATCTCGCCGCCTTCGTGCTCTACTCCTCGGCCGCGGGTGTGCTCGGCAACCCGGGACAGGGGAACTACGCCGCCGCCAACGCGGCACTGGACGCCGTGGCGCGGGAACGGCGGAACGCCGGCCTGCCCGCCGTCTCGATCGCCTGGGGTTACTGGGACCGGGCCAGTGGCCTGACCAGCCACCTCGGCGACGCCGACCACCGGCGGAACCGGGACATCGGCATGATCGGCCTGTCCGACCGCGACGGGATGGCGTTGCTCGACCAGTGCCTGCTGGCGGGCGACGACGCGGCCGTGGTCGCGGCCGGTTTCGACCTGGCCGCGCTCCCGGCGGGCGATGACCCGCGGATGCCGTCCGTGCTGCGCGGCCTGGTACCGGCGAGGCCGCCGGTCGACCGGGGCGGTGCGACCGTGCGGCCCGCTCCGGCGGCGCAGGCCTCCCCGTCCGGCCGGATCGGCGAGCTGCCCGCCGCCGAGCAGCTCGACGCGCTGGTCGACCTGATCCGCCGTCAATCCGCCCTCGTCCTCGGCCATCCGAGCACCGACGCGATCCGGCTCGACCGCACGTTCAAGGATTCGGGCTTCGACTCGCTCACCGCGCTCGAACTGCGCAACCGGCTCGCCACCGCGACCGGACTGGCCCTGTCCCCCGCGATGATCTTCGACTATCCGCGGCCGCGGTCGCTGGCGGCCCATCTGCAGGCCAAGCTCCTCGACAACGCGCAGGCCGGACCGGCCACCGCGGAGCCGAGGGCGACGACCGAGGAGCCGATCGCCATCGTCGCGATGGCCTGCCGGTTCCCCGGCGGCGTACGCAGCCCCGAGGACCTGTGGCGAATCCTCGCCGCGGAGACCGACGCGGTCACCGAATTCCCCACCGACCGCGGCTGGGACACCGACCGGCTTTTCGATCCCGACCCGGACCACCTCGGCACCACCTACGTCCGTCACGGCGCCTTCCTCGACGACCCGGGCGCGTTCGACGCCGGCTTCTTCGGCATCTCGCCGCAAGAGGCGCTGGCGATGGACCCCCAGCAGCGACTGGTCATGGAGACCTCGTGGGAGCTGCTCGAACGCGCGGGTATCGACCCGCACAGCCTGTACGCCCAGGATGTGGGCGTCTTCGTCGGAGTGAACAGTCACGACTGGACCGTGCGCACGCACCACGCGTCCGGCGTCGAGGGTTTCCGGCTGACCGGCGGCTCGGGCAGTGTCCTCTCCGGGCGGGTGGCCTACCACCTCGGTCTGGAAGGCCCGGCGATGACCGTGGACACCGCTTGCTCGTCGTCGCTGGTGACCCTGCACCTGGCCGTGCAGGCCATCCGGAACGGCGAGTGCTCGATGGCGCTGGCCGGCGGCGTGATGGTGATGGGCACCGTGGAGACCTTCGTCGAGTTCTCGCGGCAGCGTGGGCTCGCGCCCGACGGCCGCTGCAAGGCGTTCGCCGACGCGGCCGACGGTACCGGGTGGTCGGAGGGAGTCGGATTCGTTCTCGTCGAGCCGCTGTCCCAGGCCCGCGCGCGGGGCCATCGGGTGCTGGCGCTGGTCCGCGGGACGGCGGTGAACTCCGACGGCGCCTCCAACGGCCTCACCGCGCCGAACGGCCCGTCGCAACAGCGCGTGATCCGCAAGGCGCTCGCCGCGGCCGGACTGCGGGGCGACGAGGTCGACTCCGTCGAGGGGCACGGCACCGGGACCACGCTCGGCGACCCGATCGAGGCGCAGGCGCTGCTGGAAACCTACGGCCAGGACCGGCCCGCCGACCGTCCGCTCTG
Source organism: Amycolatopsis sp. WAC 01375 (assembly GCF_003947325.1). NCBI lineage: Bacteria > Bacillati > Actinomycetota > Actinomycetes > Pseudonocardiales > Pseudonocardiaceae > Amycolatopsis > Amycolatopsis sp. WAC 01375. Next base: position 58,723 of record NZ_QHHW01000039.1, on the reverse strand, counting down.
GCTGGGTTCGGTGAAGTCGAACATCGGCCACACCCAGGCCGCGGCCGGCGTCGCGGGCGTCATCAAGATGGTGCTGGCGATGCGGCACGGCGTCCTGCCGAGGACGCTGCACGTCGACCGGCCGTCGACCCACGTCGACTGGTCGGCGGGCGCGGTGCGGCTGCTCGCCGAACGCCGCGACTGGCCTCGTGCCGGACGGCCGCGCCGGGCAGGCGTGTCGTCGTTCGGCATCGGCGGGACCAACGCGCACGTCATCCTGGAGGAGGCGGGCGACGAGATCGCCGATCAGGACGCCGGTGAGGTGACCGATCGGCCTTCGGCAGACCTCCGCGTACCGGTTCCGGTCTCCGGTCGCACTCCCGCCGCGTTGCGGGCACAGGCCGGCGGCCTGGCGGACTTCATGGCGGCGCGGCCGGAGCTGGAGCCCGCCGACCTCGCGCTCGCGCTGGCCACCGGCCGGGCGCAGCTCGACCGCCGGGCCGTCCTGGTGGTCCGGGACCGGGACGAGCTGGCCGCCGGGCTGCGCGGTCTGGCCGAAGGTTCCGCTCCGGCCATCGGCGGCGCCCCGGCCGACGGCAAGCTGGCCATCCTGTTCACCGGGCAGGGCAGTCAGTGGCCCGGCATGGGCCGGGACCTCGCGGCCTGTTTCCCGGTCTTCGCCGAGGCGTTCACCGACGCCTGCCAAGCCGTCGAGAAGCACTGGACCGGTCATTCCACGGCGCCGCTGTCCGACGTCGTCTTCGACGCCCTCGACGCCGAGGCCGGTCGGCTGATCGACCAGACGATCTACACCCAGGCCGGCCTGTTCGCACTGGAAACCGCGCTGTACCGGCTCTACGAGTCGTGGGGAGTGCGCCCGGACCTGGTGGCGGGCCATTCCATCGGAGAGATCACCGCCGCGCATGTCAGCGGGGTGCTCGACCTGGCGGACGCGGGACGGCTGGTCGCCGCGCGGGCCCGGTTGATGCAGGCGCTGCCACCGGGCGGAGCGATGGTCGCCGTCCAGGCGACCGAGGCCGAGGTGACCCCGGAACTGCTGGAGGCGCCCGGCGTCATCGACGTCGCGGCGGTCAACAGCGCCCAGTCACTGGTGTTGTCCGGTGACGAGGTGGCCGTGCTGTGGGTGGCGAGCGATCTCGCCAAGTTCGGCCACAAGACCCGGCGGCTGCCGGTGAGTCATGCCTTCCATTCGCGGTTGATGCGGCCCATGCTCGCCGAGTTCCGGAAGGTCGCCGAAGCGCTGACCTACCGGGAGAGCCGGCTGCCCGTCGTTTCCACGGTCACCGGCAGGCTGGACGCCGGACAGCGCTTCGCCACGCCCGACTACTGGGTCGAGCAGGTCCGGGCCACGGTCCGGTTCGGGGACGCGGTCACCTCGATGCGAGATCAGGGCGTGACGACGTTCCTGGAGCTCGGACCCGGGGGCGTGCTCACCACGATGGCGTCCGAGAGCCTCGACACTTCGGCGGTGTCCTGCGTCGCGACGCTGCGCGCGGACGGCGCGGAGGTCGCCGACACGGTCGCGGCCCTCGGCGAACTGCACGTCCGCGGGGTTGCCCTCGACTGGCCCGAGATCATCGGCCGTCCGGCCGGCTCCGCCACGGTCCTGGCCACCGAGCTGCCGACCTACGCGTTCCAGCGCCGGCGGTACTGGCTCGACGAAGCGCCACTCGGCGACGCGGTCCCCGCGGCCCCGGCCGGGCAGGAGGACGCGCGAGGCAGCGTCGCCGACCGGTTGACGACCCGTGACCAGGACGAACGCGAGCGGATCGCGCTCGAGGTGATCCGGGAGTCGGTGGCGGTCGTGCTGGGCTACCAGCAGGCCGATCTCGACACGATGGACGACGACCAGTCGTTCAAGAGCCTGGGTTTCGATTCACTGGGCGGCGTACGGCTGCGTAACCGGCTGCGGGATCTCACGGGCGTCGACCTGCCCGTGACGGCGGTCTTCGACTTTCCGACCCCGAAGGTCCTCGCGGCGCGTCTTGGCGGCGAGGTGGCGGATGAGGTCGCCGAGGTGCCCGATCGCGCTCCGGCACCGCCGGCCGCCTCCGACGAGCCCATCGCGATCATCGGCATGGGCGTGCGGCTGCCCGGCGGTGTGGAGAGCCCGGACGACCTGTGGCGGCTGGTCATCGAGCGACGCGACGCGATCTCCGGCTTCCCGGTCGACCGCGGTTGGGACACCGACGGGCTCTACCACCCGGATCCCGCGCACGTCGGGACCACCTACACCCGGTCGGGTGGCTTCCTCGGCGACGCCGCCCAGTTCGACCCCGGGCTGTTCGGGATCTCCCCGCGTGAAGCGCTGGCGATGGACCCGCAGCAACGGCTCCTGCTGGAGGCGTCCTGGGAGGCCATGGAACGGGCAGGCATCGACCCGCTGTCCGCCCGTGGCGAAGAGGTCGGCGTGTTCACCGGGATCGTGCACCACGACTACGCGACCCGGCTGAACCGGATTCCCGAGGAGGTCCGGGGATACGTCATGACCGGCACGTCGCCGAGCGTCGCCTCGGGCCGCATCTCGTACGTCTTCGGCTTCGAGGGACCGGCGGTGACCCTGGACACCGCGTGCTCGTCCTCGCTGGTCGCGATGCACCAGGCCGCACAGGCCCTCCGGCGCGGCGAGTGCACGATGGCGCTGGCAGGCGGGGCCACCGTGATGGCCAGCCCGGAGGCGTTCGTCGAGTTCTCCAGCCAGCGCGGCCTCTCGGCCGACGGCCGGTGCAAGTCGTTCTCGTCCACCGCGGACGGCACCGGCTGGTCGGAGGGCGTCGGCGTCGTGCTCCTGGAGCGGCTCTCGGTGGCCCGGCAGCGTGGCCACCGGGTACTGGCCACGATTCGCGGATCGGCGGTCAACTCCGACGGTGTGTCGAACGGACTGACCGCGCCGAACGGGAAGGCGCAGCAACGGGTCATCCGGCGGGCGCTCGCGTCGGCGGGACTGGAGCCTGCCGACGTCGACGCGGTGGAGGCGCACGGGACCGGCACGGTATTGGGCGACCCGATCGAGGCGGCGGCCTTGCTCGCCACGTACGGGGAAGCCCGGGACGCGCGGCGGCCGCTGTGGCTCGGGTCCTTGAAATCGAACATCGGGCACACGCAGGCGGCCGCCGGCGTGGCAGGCGTGATCAAGATGGTCGAAGCGCTGCGGCACGGTGTGCTGCCGCCGACCATCAACGTCGAGGAACCGACCGAACAGGTGGACTGGTCGTCCGGCACCCTCGCGTTGCTGACCGAGCAGCGGGAGTGGCCGCGGACCGGCAGGCCCCGGCGGGCCGGCGTCTCCGCGTTCGGCGCCAGCGGGACCAACGCGCACGTGATCCTCGAGCAGGCCCCGGCCGAGGAAGCCACGACCGCACCGCCCGAGGATCCGGACCGGGTGAAGGGACTCGTGACGAACGTCGTGCCGCTGGTGGTGTCCGCCAAGAGCGTCCGGTCACTCGGCGCGCAGGCCACCCGGCTGCGGACGGCTCTGGACGATCCCGCCGAGACCGGCGGACCGGTGCTGCCGTCGATGGCCGACGCCTTGGTGCGCGGCCGGGCGACGCTGCCGGAGCGCGCGGTCGTGCTGGCGAGCTCACGAGACGAGGCGCTGACCGGTCTCGCCGCGCTCGCCCGCGGCGAGGCGGCACCCAACCTGACCACGGGCAGCGTGGCAGGCTCCGGCGCACCCGGCAGGCTGGTCTTCGTCTTTCCCGGCCAGGGTTCGCAATGGGCGGGTATGGGCCGGACGCTGCTGGACGGTTCCGCGGTCTTCCGTGCGCGGATCGACGAGTGCGCGCGGGCGTTGGCACCCTGGGTGGACTGGTCGCTGACCGATGTCCTGCGCGGCGAGGTGGACGAGAAGACCCTCGATCGCGTGGACGTCGTCCAGCCGGCGAGTTTCGCGATGATGGTCGGCCTGGCCGCACTCTGGGAATCGATGGGCGTACGGCCCGACGCGGTGGTCGGCCATTCCCAGGGGGAGATCGCGGCGGCGTGCGTCGCGGGCGCTCTGTCGCTGGCCGACGCGGCCCGCGTCGTCGCGGTGCGCAGCCAGGCGATCGCGACCACCCTGTCCGGCCGGGGCGGCATGGCGTCGGTGCTGCTCGGCGCGGACGAGGCGAACGAACGGCTGGCTGCCTGGTCCGGGCGGCTCGAGGTGGCCGTGGTGAACAGCCCGTCTTCGGTCGTCATCGCCGGTGACGAGGAGGCGCTGGCCGAGGCTTTGGAGGTCTTGACGCGCGAAGGCGTGCGCACCCGCACGGTGCCGGTGGACTACGCCTCGCACACCCGGCACGTCGAGCGCATCGAGGACGTTCTGGCGAAGGCGTTGAGCGGGATCGGCACCCGGCCTCCGCACCTTCCGTTCTACTCGACGGTGACCGGTGGCTGGGTCGACGACGGCGATTCGCTCGGCGCGGACTACTGGTATCAGAACCTGCGGCGCCCGGTCGGTTTCGGCCCGGCCGTCGCCAGTCTGCAGGCACAGGGCTTCGGAGTGTTCCTGGAAGTCAGCGCGCATCCGGTACTGGCGCAACCGATGACCGACGTCATCGACGATCCGGGCCAGGACGACCGATCCCGCGGCGCCGGACGGCCGATCGTCTCCGGCACGCTGCGCCGGGACGCCGACGGTCCGGCCTCTTTCCTCGCCTCGGCCGCGCGGCTCTTCGCCGGCGGGGTGCCGCTCGACTGGAGCTCGGCACTACCGGCGCGACGGCTCCCGCACCCGGCCGAGCTACCCACCTACGCCTTCGACCGCAAGCACTTCTGGCTGACCGACGCCGCTCCGGAGGACGACGGACCGGCGGGCCCGGCGGTGGATGCCGGCTTCTGGACCGCGGTCGAAGACGCCGATCCCGCGGCACTGGCCGCCATGCTCGAGCTGTCCGCCGACCAGAGTGAGGCCTTGGACGCGGTGCTGCCCGCCATCGCCGGCTGGCGAAGGGCCCGCGACACCTGGTCTGTCTCGGAAAACCTCCGGTACGCGATCGGCTGGGTCCCACCCCAGCGCGAGGCCCTCGGTGTGCCCGCCGGCCGCTGGCTCGTCCTCACCCCCGCGGCCGGGGACGCTTCGCTGCTCGACCAGCTGCGGGCCAACGGCCTCGACGTGCTGCCCTGCGCGGTGGAAACCGGCCTGCCCGGTGCCGAACTCACCCGGCGGCTCGGTGAAGTCCTTGCCGACAACGAGGTGGCCGGGATCCTGTCCCTGCTCGCCCTCCCGGATCCGGCCGAGAGCGACCGGCCGGACCCGGTGGCACTCACCACCTCCACCCTGACCCTGATTCAGGCGCTCGCCGCGGCCGGTGCCACGGCACCGCTGTGGTGCCTGACCCAGGGCGCGGTCAGCGTCGATGCCCGCGACGCGGGGGCCGGGGCCGCGCAGGTGGCCCAGGCGGCGGTTTGGGGCCTCGGCCGGGCGGCCGCACTCGAACGCCTGGACCGCTGGGGCGGCTTGATCGATCTTCCCGCCGAACCGGACGGCCGAGCGGTCCGGCATCTGCTCGGTGTGCTGACCGGGACGTCCGGTGAGGACCAGGTGGCGATTCGACGGTCCGGCGTCCACGTCCGGCGCCTGCGGCGGGCCACCGGTCCGGCCGAGACCGGTGAACGGCGCTGGCGGCCGAGGGGGACGATCCTGGTCACCGGCGGCGCGGAAGGCCTCGGCCGGTACGTCTCGTTGTGGCTGGCGCAGGCCGGCGCCGCGCGATTGGTGGTCACGACCAGCGCGAACGAACCCGGCGGAAGCGTCGGATCACTGCGCGACGAGCTGGCGAAGCTGGACACCGGCACCGTCGTCGAGTCGTGCGCCGACACCGACCGGGACGCGCTCGCCGATCTCGTCCACGCTCCCGGCCCGCCGTTGACCGCGGTCGTCCACGCCGCCGACATGTCCTTGACCAGCCCGATCGACGAGACCACCGGCGTCGAGGTCGCCGAGGTGTTCCTGGCCAAGGTCGACACCGCGGTCCGGCTGAGCGAACTGACGGCGGAATTCCCGCTCGACGCGTTCGTCGTGTTCTCCTCGATCGCCGGTATCTGGGGCGGTGGCGGTCAAGCGGCCGCCGGCGCCGCGAACGCGGTCCTCGACGCGCTGGTACGGCGTCTTCGGGCGGACGGCGTTCCGGCGCAGGCGATCGCCTGGGGTGCGCTGACCGCGGCAGGAGGAGGGATGGACGAGGAGACACTGGCCCAGCTCCGGCGGCGCGGCGTCATCCCGATGACACCCGACACGGCGATGGCCGCACTGGACCGGGCGATCCAGGCGGCAACGGAATCGGTGGTCGTCGCCGACATGGACTGGCGCGCCTTCATCGTGCCGTTCACGTCGGCCCGCACCAGCCCGCTCTTCGACGACCTGCCGGAGGCCGCGGCGGCGATCGAGGCGGCGCAACCCTCCGACGACTCGACGGAAAGCGCGTCGTCGCTCACGACCTCGCTGCGCGCGGCGGGGGAGGCCGAACAGGATCGGATCCTGCTCCAGTTGGTCCGGAGCCAGGCGTCCACGGTCCTCGGGCACAGTGGTGCCGACGGAGTCGGTCCGGCACAGGCGTTCCAGGAAGCGGGTTTCGACTCGCTGGCGGCCGTCAACTTCCGCAACAGCCTGATCGCCGCCACCGGGCTGAGGTTGCCCGCCACCCTGATCTTCGACTGCCCGACGCCGCGGGCGGTGGTCGAATACCTGCGCTCGGAACTGCTCGGAGCCGAGGACGAAGTGGATTCCCGGGAGGAGGACGTGCGGCGGATCCTTGCCTCCGTGCCGTTCGAGCGGTTCAAGGAGGCCGGTGTCCTCGATGCGTTGCTCGGCCTCGCCGACACCGCGACGAACGGGGCCGAGGACGTCGACTCGGCGCAGGCGGCCGACGACGAGCTGATCGAGGCCATGGACGTCGACAGCTTGATCGAGCGGGCACTCGGCTCCGGCGGCTGATCACCGGAGCGGAAGCGGTGCCCGACACGTCGACGGCACCGGTGCTCGCCTGGGCGCGCGAACGGCTGGACCGGGTGGCGGTCGTGAGTGGCGTGGCGTTTCGCGGCGGAGGTCCGTGAAGGCCTCCTTGAGGGACTCAGGGTCCCTCAAGGAGGCCTTCACGGACTTCTGACGAGGCACTGATGTCACGGCTGCCCCACAGGCACCAGGGGCCACACCGCCGGGTAGCGAAGGGCCCCTTCACTACCCTCAGGGTAGGCAAGGAGGCCTTCACGGACCGGAGAGCGCCGCAGCCCTCACGCCCACTCGACCCGGTGCGCGTGAAGGCCCCCTTCCCTCGGCTGAGCCGAGGGAAGGGGGCCTTCACGCGCACCCGGTCAGAAACCGGTCACGGGGTCTGCTCGATGGAGGCGAGGCACGCCTGCCGTGTGTCGGGGCCGGCGACCACGCGCCAGCCCGGGGGCACCTCGGCGAAGCGGGGCCAGAGCGAGGACTGGCCCTCGTCGTTACGGAGCACGAAATAGTCGCCGGACTCCACCTCGAACGGGTTGGCCATGAGGATCTCCTTCCGCGGTTCACCCACGGATTCGGTACTGAGGGTGGACGCCGGGGGCGTCAGAACCGGCGGACCTCGATGGGCAGCCGGTTGACGCCGATCATCGCCCACGGGTTGCGCAGGTTGACCGGGACGTCGTCGCGTACGCGGATGTCGCTGTACCGCTCCATCAGGATGCGCATGGCGATCTTCACCTCGAGCCGCGCCAGCGGCGCACCGAGGCAGAAGTGCATGCCCTTGCCGAACGTCAGGTGGGGGTTGGAGTCCCGGTGGATGTCGAACCGGTCCGGGTTGGCGAAGACGCGTTCGTCGCGGTTCGCGGTGGTCAGCCACGCCAGCACGAACGCGTCGGCCGGGATCTTCTGGCCGCCGATCTCGGTGTCCTTCGTGACCTGCCGCCCGAGACGGGGGAACGGCGGCCGGTAGCGCATCGACTCCTCGATCGCGGCCGGGATCAGCCCCGGGTCGGCCCGCAACTGTCCCCACACCTCGGGGTTCTCGTGCAGCGCGAGAACCGTGTTGCCGACCGTGGAGGTCGCGGTGACGTGGCCTGCCAGCAGCAGCAAACCAAGAAAACCGACGGTCTCCTCGTCGTCAAGCCTCGCACCGTCGACCTCGACCGCCAGCAGCTTGCTGGTCAGGTCGTCGCCCGGGTTCTTACGGCGGTCTCGGACGAACTCCAGCAGGTGCAGGTTCAGCTCACGCAGCAGCGGCGCGACGTTGTTGACCGCGCTTTCCCCCAGTTCGTCCAGCGACGCCTCCGGATCGACGTTGTGCACCTCGAAGAAGGTGTCGGACAGCCGCCGGACGAATGCCCGGTCGGTGACCGGGATGCCGAGCATCTCGGCGATGACGATGAACGGCAACGGGTAGCCCAGCTCTTCGATGAGGTCCCACTGGTTGCCACGCGCGTCCGCGTCGTCGAGCAACTGCATGGTCACCTCGGTGATCCGCGGCTCCAGATCGGCGATCATCTTCGGGGTGAACGCCCTGCTGACCATGCCGCGCAGCCGTCGGTGCGCCGGGTCGTCCGCCCGGACGAAATTGCCCTTCTTGAAGAGGTCGAAGTCCTCCTGTTTGGGCGCCAGCGGAGCGACATCGGAGGAGTACGTCACCGGGTCGGTCAGCACCTGATAGGTGTCGTGGTACCCGAGCACGTGCCACGCCTGGATCTTCTCGTCGAAATGCACGTCTCCACGCCCGCGCAGCTCGTCGAGATAGGCGAGAAAGTTGGACAGTGTCCGTTCGGACTGCTTTACGCTCATGAACTCACTTCTCTCGTACGGCCCGATTCCGCGCTACCCGTCAGTCACGGTAGTTCCGAGCCGAACCGGACGGACATCCCTCACATTGCTAGTTGTCACCGCGCGGGAATGCGCGACGGAAACGCGGGGAACACCGTCAACCCGCGCGATGGCGCGCACTGTCCGGCGTCGGGAACACTTTCCGGCCGCGGCCGGCTTCGTGGAATGGAACGGCGGCGAATTCCCGGAATCGCTGTCAGCTTGAGGGATAGTGGCGCCGTCGCCGGACTTCGTACGGTGAGGCCAATCGACAAAAAGGAGCCAGGCGGATATGGGTGGCAGCCAGGTAGAGAGCTACGACACGCACTACACCGGGGTACCGCTCTGGGACATCGGCCGTCCACAGCTGGCCATGCGCGAGCTCGCCGAGGCAGGTGCCTTCCGCGGCCGTGCCCTCGACATCGGCTGCGGCACCGGCGAGGTCGCGCTCATGGCAGCGGCGCTCGGTCTCCCGGCGGTCGGCATCGACTCGGCGCCGACAGCGATCGAGACCGCGCGACGCAAAGCACGCGAACGCGGCCTGGAAGTGCGCTTCCAGGTCGGGAACGCACTCGAGATCGGCGACCTCGACGAGCAGTTCGACACTGTGCTCGACAGCGCGCTCTTCCACGCGTTCAGCCGTCCGGAGCGGATCCGGTACGCCGCCGGCCTGGCCACCGTCATGCCGCCGGGCGCACGGTTGTTCCTGCTCTGCCTCAGCGACCGCCATCAAGCCGGCCGCGGACCGCGACGGGAGGCACAGGGCGGGATCCGCGCTCTGCGGGTGAACCAGGACGACATCCGAGCCACCTTCGCCGACGGCTGGCGGGTCGACTCGATCGAATCCGCGACTTTGGAGAACACCAGGGACGCGGCCGGGGCGCCCGCCTGGCTGGCCACGATCACCCGCACCTGAGCACTTTCCCGAGGCGAATACTCTCCGAAAGACGCCCCCTTCACTTCGAATTCCCGAAATGGGGCGTCAGTGAATTCCGGGAATCGCCGTCAGCTTGAGGGATGGTGACGACGGAGCCGCAATTCGTATCGTGAGGCCAATCGACAAAAGGAGCAAGGCAGAAATGAGTCCGCAACCCGGGCCGACCTTTCCGGATTGGCCGCAATTCGATGACACCGAACGCCGCGCTCTCGATCGTGCGCTGTCCCAGGGCCAGTGGTGGCGTATGGGCGGCAGCGAGGTGGAGAGCTTCGAGCGGGAGTTCGCCGGATACCACGGTGCCGGTCACGCCCTCGCCGTCACCAACGGAACGCACGCGCTGGAACTCGCCCTGCAGGTGATGGGTGTGGGGCCGGGTACCGAGGTGATCGTGCCCGCGTTCACCTTCATCTCCTCGTCACAGGCCGCTCAGCGGATCGGGGCGGTCGCCGTGCCGGTGGACGTCGACCCGGACACCTACAACATCGACGTGACCGCCACCGCCGACGCGATCACGCCGCGGACCAAGGTGATCATGCCGGTGCACATGGCGGGTCTCATGGCCGACATGGACGCACTGGACAAGCTCGCCTCGGACGCCGGCGTCCGGATCCTGCAGGACGCGGCCCACGCGCACGGTGCCCGCTGGCAGGGCAAGGGCGTCGGCGAGCTGGGCTCGGTCGCGTCCTTCAGTTTCCAGAACGGCAAGCTGATGACCGCGGGCGAAGGCGGCGCGGTGCTGTTCCCGGACGCGGACGAGTACGAGAAGGCGTTCCTGCACCACTCCTGCGGCAGGCCACGCACCGACCGCGGCTACCACCACCAGGTGGCGGGCACGAACATGCGGATGAACGAGTTCTCGGCCGCCGTCCTGCGTGCCCAGCTGGGCAGGCTCGACAGTCAGATCGATCTACGGGAACAGCGGTGGCGGTTCCTGTCGGCGCTCCTGGCCCGGATTCCCGGTGTCCGGCCGCAGGGCGGCGACTCGCGGGCCGACCGGAATCCGCACTACATGGCGATGTTCCGGCTTCCCGGCTGGTCGGAGGAGCGGCGCAACCTGCTGGTCGACCGGCTGGTCGACGCGGGGATCCCGGCCTTCGCGGGCTTCCGCGCCATCTACCGCACCGCGGCGTTCTGGGAGATGGGCGCCCCCGAGGAGTCCGTCGACGCCCTCGCCAAGCGGTGCCCCAACGCCGACGCGATCAGCCAGGACTGCGTTTGGCTGCACCACCGCACCCTCCTCGCGTCGGAGCAGGCGCTCAGCGACACCGCCGACATCGTGGCAGGCCTGGTGGCCGCCGGATGAGGATCCGCACCGTACTGGTCGGGTTCGGGTGGTCCGGCCGGGAGATCTGGCTTCCTCGTCTGATGGCGAGCAGCGACTACGAAGTGGTGGCCGCGGTCGACCCCGATCCGGTCAAGCGGGAGGCGTTCACCGCGGCGACCGACCGTCCGTCCTTCGACGGAGTCGACGCGCTGCGAGCCGAAGACGCCGACCTCGCGTTGGTCGCCTCGCCCAACCACCTTCACGCGGCCATCGCGCGACGGCTTCTCGGCCGCGGTCTCGCCACCTTCGTGGAGAAACCGGTCTGCCTCACGAGTGCGGAGGCGGACACACTGGCCGAAGCCGAGCGGGCGGGTGGCGGCCGGTTGCTGGCGGGAAGTGCCTTCCGGTGCCGCGCCGACGTGCGGGAGCTGACCGCTCTGGCCGGCGAGCTCGGCCACCTGCGCCACATCGACCTGGTGTGGGAAAGGGCTCGTGGTGTGCCCCGGTCACAGGGCTGGTTCACCAGCCGGGCGGAAGCGGGCGGCGGCGTGTTGTTCGACCTCGGCTGGCATCTGCTCGACGTCTTGGAGACCATCACCGGGCCGGTGGCCTTCGACCAGGTCGTCGCGTCCACTTCGCACGACCACGTCAACGACCCGCGCTGGACAGCGGCCTGGCGGCACGATCAGCCGGTGCCGGAACTCGACGCGGACGTCGAGGACACCGTGCGCGGGTTCCTGGTCACCCGATCCGGTCTGTCCGTGGGCCTTCGCGCCAGCTGGGCGGCGCACTCGGCGAGCCATGACGTCACCGAGATCCGGGTCGACGGGAGCGCCGGCTCCGCGACCCTCCGGACCACCTTCGGCTTCAGCCCGAATCGGGAGCCCCGGCCGCGGCTCAGCGTCGTACGGCGAGGCCGGACGAGCGAAGTCGCGGTCCCGGCCGAGCCGATCGGCACCGAGTACACCCGTCAGCTCGACGACCTCAGGGACCGCCTCGCCGATCCATCGGCGCGCGGATCCGCGATCGCGGGCGTACGGCGGATCGTCGGCACGATCGAGGCACTGTACGCGGCCTCGGCGACCCCGCTCCTGCCCGCCGGACCGGTCACGGCAGCGGCGGCGACCTGATGGAGAACGTAACGATGCGCAGTGTGGTGATCTTCGACCTCGACGGCGTCCTGGTGGACAGTCACGAGGTGATGGGACGGGCCTTCGCCGCGGCATACGCGGAAGTGGTCGGTACCGGACCGGCGCCGTTCGCCGAATACCAGCGTTACCAGGGCCTGTACTTCCCGGAGATCATGCGGCGCATGCGCCTGCCACTGGAGATGGAGGAACCGTTCGTCCGGGAGAGCTACCGGCTCGCGGATCAGGTGCCGGTGGTGAACGGGGTGGCCGATCTGCTCCGGACGCTCCGGACGCGCGGGTTCCGGCTCGCCGTGGCCACCGGGAAGGCCGGGCCGAGGGCTCGCTCCCTGCTGACCACACTCGATCTGATCCAGCACTTCGACCACGTGGTCGGCTCGGATGAGGTCGTCAACGCCAAACCCGCCCCGGATATCGTGCTGCGCGCGCTCAGCCTCCTCGACGCGGAGCCGGACGCGGCCATCATGATCGGCGATGCCCCGGCCGACATCCGCAGCGCCCAAGGCGCCGGGGTGACCTCCGTGGCGGCGACCTGGGCGACCGTCGACAAGGACGACCTGATGGCGGCCGGTCCGGATCTGGTCATCCACTCCCCCGGTGAACTGCTGCCGATGTGCCCACCGGTGTCGGTGCCGGGACGGCGGTGACGTCGACCTGGCTCGGCATCGACTTCGGCGGCACCAAGGTGGCGCTGCGAACGGAGACCGACGGCGGGGAAGTCCGCGAGCACGTCTTCCCGTGGCGCGGGCGCGGCCTGGAGTCCGACCTGACCCAACTGGCGGCCGAGATCGCCCGGTTCCGGCTGCGGTTTCCGGGTGGCTACGCCGGGATCGGGGTCGCGCTACCGGCCACGGTGGGAACGGACGGGTTGGTCGCGGCCTGGCCGAACCGCCCCGAGTGGATCGGCCTGGATCTGCGGCGGACATTCCGCTCGGTCTTCGGGGACGCCCCCCTGCGCTGGGCCGACGACGGGGATCTGGGCGCTCTGGCCGAGGCGCGGGCGCTCGGTTGCCCCGACCTGCTCTACGTCGGAGTGGGCACGGGAATCGGCGGTGGCCTGGTCGCGGGCGACACGCTCGTGCCGGGGCCGGAGCGCGGCTCCTTCGAACTCGGTCATGTGGTGACCGACCCGCAGGGGCGGCTCTGCGGGTGCGGGCGCCGCGGATGCCTGCAGGCCGGCGCGTCCGGGCCTGCCACGTTGGCTCGGGCGACCCGGCTGCGTGGCACCCCGGTCGGGCAAGCCGAGCTCTGCGATGGCCTACTGGCCCACGAGGAGTGGGCGGTCCAGGCCGTGGACCGCACCTGCCACCTGCTCGCGGTGGCCATCACCGGGGTCCAGGAGCTCCTGCACCCTGGCAACGTCATCTTGGGGGGCGGTTTCGCGGCCGGAGTGCCCGGGTTCGCCGACCGGGTCGCGCGCCACGTGGCGGCCTTGGCCCGGCCGGGTGTGCCTGCCCCCGTGGTGCGGGCGTCACAGCTGGGCCCACTGTCCACATTGCACGGCGCGGTCGCGCTGGCTCGCCTGCTCGGATCGGCTCCGCTCTGGCGTGCCGTCCGGTAGACGCGGCCAGGCCGCGCCGAGAACGGCACGCCGTTCTCGGCGCGGGGACGTCACACTACTTCGAGGGCGGGCATCGGGAAGACCAATTTGCCGCCTGCGGCAAGGAAATCCCGCTCCCGTTCGAGGAAACCGTCACGGTAGATCCACGGCAGTACCAGCAATTGATCCGGCCGGCGGGCCTTCGCGTCATCCTCGGACACGATCGGGATCCCGGTGCCAGGGGTGAAACACCCGGCCTTCTCCGCGCTGACCTCGCCGATGACCGGGAGGTCGGCTGTGCCGAGTCCGCAGTACTGGAGGATGACGTTGCCTTTGGTGGAGGCGCCGTAGCCAAGAGTCGTACGTCCCTGTGCCCGTGACTTCGCCAGGAACTCGACGAGTTGTTCTCGCTGCCGCTCCGCCAGTCGCGCGAAGGATTCGTAGGGGGCACGGTCGGCCAACCCTGCCTCGGCCTCGCCCCTCCGGATTCGGTCCAGCGCCCCCTCGTCGGCCGCGTGCCCGGCTCCGTCCCGGCAAAGTACCGCGCGAAGGCTGCCACCGTAGACGCTGGTGATTTCGGCGGTCAGCACGCGCAGACCGGTACGTGCGGCCATCCACTCGATCTGCTCGAGCGCGTAGTACTCGAGGTGCTCGTGGCACACGATGTCGTACGAACCGGTTTGCAGCATCGACGGCAGGTAGCTCTGCTCCATGAGCCAGACGCCGTCGTCGGCGAGGACGTCGTGGACGTCGCGCATGAACCGCATCGGCTGCGGCAAGTCGTAGAACATGGCAACCGACGTGACGATTTTCGCCCGTCTATCGCCATAACGGGCGAAAAACTCCTCCGCGGTGAAGAAGTCGCTCACCAGGTCCGCTTCCGCCGGGTAGAGATGCCCGAACTTCTTACCGACGAGGTCGAAGCCGACCAGTTTCGGCGCATCCGGGAGATAACCGCGCAACAGAGTGGCGTCGTTGCTGCCGATGTCGACCACCACGTCCGCCGGTCCGATCTCCACCATACGCCGGAGTTTCGCCACGATGTCGCGAAGGTGGTTCACCATGAAGGGGCGAATGCCGGAGCGGTAGCCGTAGCCGTCGTTGTACATCAGCTCGAAATCGGCGCTGTCCCGCAATTGCACCAACCCGCACCCCGGAGGCGCGCACTTCACCAGTTCCAAGGGAAAGGCCGGGACGACTTCATCCCGAGTACGGGGAAAGACGCCAGTGAGACACTGGTCTCCCAAATTGAGTACCGATTCGAGCTCGCGATTTCCACAAATACGACAAGTATCAATGCGCATTTACCAGGTATCCGTTCCGATAGATCTGTCCAGCCGGTCCCTCGGTGATCATCCCAGCCAAGCTTCCGGCGCAGGTCCTCCTGACCACGAAACGGGGAAGATCGACTCCAGTTCGTCCATTTCGTCGTCGGCGAGCTTCAGGTGTGTCGCGCGAAGTGCGGAGTCAAGCTGGTCAGGGGTACGAGGGCCGATGACGGCGCCAGTGACGCCGGGTCGAGACAACACCCAGGCCAGCCCCACTTCGGCGGGGTCCGCGCCCACACTCTGGCAGAACTTCTCGTAGGATTCGACAGCCGACCGAAGCGCGGGAAGCGATGCTTGCGCCCTGCCCTGCGCGGACTTGACCGCCGTGCCCTCCCGCAACTTTCGCAGTACGCCACCGAGCATCCCGCCGTGCAATGGCGACCACGCGAACACACCGACCCCGTACGCTTCAGCTGCCGGCATCACTTCCAATTCGGCATGACGCACGGCCAGATTGTAGAGGCATTGGTGAGCGACGATGCCGAGCCGGTGCCTGCGGGCGGCATTCTCTTGGGCGGCGGCGATATGCCAGCCTGCGAAATTGGACGATCCGACGTAGCGCACCTTTCCACTCGCCACCAGGACGTCCATCGCCTCCCAGACCTCGTCCCATGTCGTCGTCCGGTCAACCTGATGCGGCTGGAATATGTCGATATGGTCGACGCCGAGACGGCGCAGAGATCCTTCGCAAGCTGCGATGACATGCCGGGACGAGAGGCCGCCGTCGCCCGGCCGGTCGGTCATCTGGCCCCCGACCTTGGTGGCCAGCACGATGTCCTCCCGCCTGCCACCGCCGCGGGCGAACCAGCGCCCCAGCAGCTCCTCTGTGTGTCCTTTGTGGACCCTCCAGCCATAGATGTCCGCGGTGTCAATGCAATCGATCCCGCGTTCGCGCGCATGGTCCAAGAGCCGCAGCGCGTCTTCGTCCGGCACGCGGCCACTGAAGTTCACAGTACCGAGCCAGAGCCTCGTGGTGCGGAGCCCCGACCGGCCAATCGGCACGCGTTCCGCGAGACTCGGGCCTGTTGTCATCGTGAGCACCCCCGTCGGTTCCCGAAAGTCGAGCGGGACCGCAGTTATTCTGCCGCTCCAGTGCCGCTCAAACAACGTTAAGGTGGGTAGTCGAGTCCGCGGTTTTGGAGCTCGCGAAGCGGTGAAGCGGACGGGCGACGAGGCCGTCGTTTCCTGGCGAAGATCGAGTACATCCGCTGCAGCGAACGAGAACCGGGCGACCCGCGTCTCTCCGGCCTGGATGTCGAGCGCGGCGTTGATCAGGTGGGGGTCGTCCCGGTCCCGCCCCCACGACGATGTCAACGGGTCGACGGCGCTGCCAGTGGGAGCACGCGAAGAACTTGCCAACGCAAACTTCGAATGGACAGAATCCTGGTATCGTACGAAATGAACAGAGGTCGGCATCGGAATGCACTGCCGCGTCATGTTCGAAACCCTCCACACCCACTGTGTCCGGGAACTGGGCAAGGTGACACCTCGTTCAGCGGACCTATAGGGGAGTCATGGTTTCCCGGCCACCGCACGTGGCAGTCCGAGGAGGGTCGCCGTTTCTACCGAACTGACACATAGCGACCACGTCAACATTCAACTGCGCGGTGTTTCCCAACTGCGCAGTGTTTCTCAACAGCGCGGTGTTTCTCAACAGCGCGGTGTTTCTCAACAGCGCAGCGTCGACGATGTACGCTCGGAAGGTTGGCTGCCCCAGTGCGTGTCCGCGAGTTGAAGGTGGCCGGTGCGTTCGAGTTCACGCCGGATCCGGCGCCGGATCGACGTGGGCTGTTCGTCGCACCGCTCCAGGACGACGCGTTTGTCGGTGCGGTCGGGCACAGGTTTCCGGTAGCTCAGGTGAACACCGTGGTCTCGAAGCTCGATGTGTTGCGCGGACTGCATTTCACCCGCACGCCCGGACAGCGCAAGTACGTCCATTGCGTCGCCGGGCGCGCACTGGATGTGATCGTCGACCTCAGGGTCGGCTCACCGACCTACCTGATGTCGGATGTCGTGGAGATGGACGCCGAGTCCTTCCGAGCCGTCTACTTTCCGATCGGAACGGCGCACGCGTTCCTGGCGCTGGCGGACAACACGGTGATGTCGTACCTCGTGAGCACCTCTTATCGGGCAGAGCTGGAACTGGCGATCGATCCGTTCGATCCGGCGCTGAACCTGCCGTGGCCGTCGGACCGTAAAGTCATCCGCTCGGATCGGGATACCGTGGCGCCACTCCTGGCGGATATGCGGCGGGACGGCCTGCTGCCCGATTATGCGGACTGTCTCCGTATATCCCGGGAAACAGGCTATGCCGGGGAGGGCAAGGCGATTTGACCTGCGCCCCGGCACGGTCGGGGTAGGAGGTTTCGCCGCCGGACTTCCGTTTGCCGGCCGCGCGAAGCCTTGTCAAGCCGAGGGATGCCGGTTCGGCGCGGCCGCCGATAGCCTGCTGAATGTGGCGGATAGGGTCTCGCCTCGATCTTCACCGAGCAGGAAACGATGGCGGACCGCGCGGCTGTTCCAGGACCTTTCCGGACATCCTCGATAACGACATCGAAGCCCTGATCGGCGCCTGCAAGGACTACGGCCCGGACGCGGCGAACCTCTTCCTCGTCATGACCGGCCCGCTCTCAATCGAGACGGAAAGGGCCCACGAAGGCTCATGAGAATCCTGTTCGCCGCCGTTCCCGCGCCAGGCCACGTCCTGCCACTGCTGCCGCTCGCGGACGCGGCGATCGACGCCGGTCACGAAGCCGCCTTCCTGGCCGCCGACTCCGCGGCGCCGTTTCTCGCCGGTCGGCGCCTGCTCCCGGCGGGCCCGTCCGTCAAGGAGTTGATCGTGGTGAACCTGGAGCGGGCCGGCCCCGCGCGCACCCTCGGTCCGGGTCTGGTCGAGCTCCTGGCAGGTACCAGAGTCGACCTGACCTGGGACGACGCGCTCCGTCAGGGGCAGCGATACGAACCCGACCTGATCGTGGGCGAGTCGCTCGATTTCGTCGCACCGCTGCTGGCGGCCCGGCTCGACGTGCCTTGGGCCTCTTACGCGATCTCCGGTCCGCTGCCCACCGAGTTCGTCGACGGGATCCGGGAGCGAACCAGAGAGCAACACGCTTCTCGTCTCGTGACACCACGAGACCGGTTGGCGCTGCTCGATCCCTTCCCCGAATCCCTTCTCCTGCGGACCGACCCGGCCCCGGAGTCCGGCCGGATCACGATCCGTTTCAGCGGAGTGGCCGTCGAGGTCGCCGGGCAGCCGAGCCGTCCTGTCCCGCCGCGCCGGCCGAACGTGCCAAGGGCGCTGGTCACCATGGGCACCAGCGTCGGCGAGGGCAACCCGGCGCTGGTCGCCGGCCTCGCCCAATCCGTCGCCGAGGCGGGATTCGACGTCCTGGTCACCGCGAGCCCGGAGCAGGCGCACCTTGGTCCGCGGGTGCGAGCAGTCGGGTTCGCTCCGCTGCCCGAACTGCTGGCCGGCGTCGACGTGGTGATCGGCTCGGCCAGCGTCGGAACCCTGCTGGCCACGCTCGCGGCCGGCGTACCCAGCGTGCTGTTGCCGGTGTTCGCCGATCAGCCGACGAACGCGGAGCGCGCGGCGCGCCGCGGCGCGGCCCGGATGATCGACGACCCGAACGAGGTAGGCCTCGCCGCCTGCGAGGTACTCGACGACCCGAGCTTCCAGCAGGCGGCACGGGAGGTGGCGAAGGAGACCGCGGCGATGAACTCGCCACGGCAGGCGCTGACCGAACTGCTGACGCTATACCCCTGAACGCACGACGGCGGCCGAGGACGGGCGGCTTTACGCACGTGGCGAGATCGGGTAGCCGAGGGACCGCGTCAAAGGAACTCGGGAAACCGGGACACGATCTCGGCGGGATCCGGCATGGCGGCGATCTCCTCGGCGAGGGCCTTGGCCGCTTGCCCGACTCCGGGATCGGTCAGCAGCTCACCGGCCGCAGCGGCGATCGCCGCTGCGGGGACGACGGCGCCAGCTCCGGGACCGTCCTCCATCCGTTCCACCCCCTCGGGCAGCAACCGTCTCCCTGCCCCGACAGCGGACAGCGCGTCGGCGTTGCGGAACCCGTCGAATCCGAAAGGCAGCAACAGTTGCGGCACGCCGGCGCCGGCAAGGCCGAGCGTGGTTCCGGCGCCGCCGTGGTGCACGGCGAGATCGACCAGGTGCAGCAGTTCACCTTGCGGCACCCAGCTTTTGAAACAAACGTTCTCCGGCAACGAACCGAGATCGGCCGCCGAGATCCCCGGCGCGGCAACCACCACGTCGACGTCCAAAGCCGAGAGCCCGTCGACGGCGGCGCGCAGCCTGCCAAGGTCGCCGATCTTGGTGGTGCCCAGCGTCAGGTAAACCACTCTTCGTCCCCGCCCGGCGGAGATGATCTCCGGTAGCTCGCCGGGTTCGCAGAAGGGCACCGGGCGCAGCGACACCCGTTCGGGGTTGTCCAGGAACGAAGGATCCTGCATCGATGGCGGATAAATGTCCAGATACGGGTCCCCGAGAAGGTGCTGCCCCTGGCGCAGCTCCACTCCGATCTCGGCGGCGACTTCACGGAGAAGTCCCATGCCCTTCCGCCACTGGTCGTCCTGGTCGACCGACCCGACCCCGCCGCAGGAGTGGCATACCGCGGGAATACCCATGCGGCGCGCCGCCAGCCCGGCTCCGGGGTTGCCCGCCTCGTAGACCACCAAGTCGGCTTGCTCCGCCCGCAGCACGGACAGCAGATCGGCGGCCATCCGGCGGGGCAACACATCGTGGAACGCCCGGATCCCGCGCTGCAGCCATTCCTGAATGGGAAGTTCCCCGGTCTTCCCCGCGTCTCCCCCGGCTGCGGCCTCGAAGGCCTCCGGAATGGTCATTCCGGCCGGTGCTGGACGAAATCCAAGTCTTCGCAACAGCGGATGGAGTCTCTGTCCGGTCGCATAGACGACGTCGTGGCCGACCGCACGTGCCGCAAGGGCCAACGGCAGCAACGGGAAAGTGTGACCGTACCCGGGAAGACTGGAGAAAACGACCTTCATGACATCGACCAATACATATCGGCATACCTCCGCACGCGCGGGTCTCCCATCATTCGGAGGGTTCTAGACATTCGATGAGATACCGGGTCAGCTCCCCCGGGGTCGGGTTGTTGAACACGGCGGCCGGGGTGAGCGCTGTGCCGGCGTGGCTGTTCAGCCGCCGGGTCAGTTCGAGTGCCATCACGGAGTCCAGGCCGACCTCGAAGAAGCCACGATCCGGCTCGACCGGTTCGTCCGGGTTCAGCCCGAGGACGCGAATCAGCTGCGCCCGCACCAGGTCCAGCATGGTCTTCTCCCGGTCCGCACCGGTCCGGGCACTCAGGAGTTCCGTCCACCGGCCGGCGTTCTCCGCGCCGGCCTCCGCCCGGTACGCGGACCGCCGCCGTGACCGGACCAGCCCGCGCAGCAGGGGCGGGACCGGCTTGCCGGGCGCGGGCGCACCCCAAAGATCGGGCCTCCCGGGAACCGGGAACTGTTCGGCGGTGTCGATCGCCGCGGACAGCGCCGTCACAGCCGTGCCGTCCGCGGACTCCAGCATCGGGACGCGGGCGCCGCGGCGGATGGCGGCCGCCCGTGCGAGCCCGTCGGCGGCCCCCGTGGCCACCCGGTCGGCCGGTCCGGTGAGCTCGGCTGTCGTGGTGACCACGGCGAACAGGGCGAGGTCCTGATCCGCGACGAGCTCGGCCAAATGCCGCAGCGACGCTTCCCTTCCTTCGAGGACGGCGCCGAGCCGTTCCGGGTCCAGCTCCGCGAGCGCGGTGCGGTCGGCCATCCCGGCCGCGTGCACCACCCCGGTCAGCGGGTGTTCCGCCGAAATCCCGGACAGCAGCCGTCGTATCGCGTCCAGGTCGGTCACGTCGCAGGCCACGACGGTCGCGGACGCGCCGAGCTCGGCGAACTCGGCGACCAGGTCCGCCGCCCCTGGGGCGTCCGGCCCGCGACGGCCCGCGAGGACCAGGTGCCGGACGCCGTGGTCGGCGATCAGCTGCCGGGCCACCCGGGAACCGGCCCGGCCCGTGCCGCCCACGATCAGGACCGTGCCCGCCGGGTCGAGCGGGCGGACCGCGGGTCCGGCTTCGGCGACGGGAACCAGCCGCGGGAGGTGGACGCGTCCGGCACGTACCGCCGCCTGCGCGACCCCGTCGGCCAGCACCGGGCCCAGACCGGCGTCCGGATCCTCGTCCGGATCGACGTCGACCAGTACGAACCGATCGGGGTACTCGGCCTGGACGGCGGCGATCATGCCCCGGACCGCCGCGGCGGCCGGATCGAGCATCGTGCCGGGCTCGATCGGGACCGCGTTCCTGGTCCGGACCACCAGCCGGAGACCGGCCAGCGCGGGCTCGTCCAACCAGGCCTGTGCGACGGCGAGCGCTCGACGGCAAGCCACCACGGGCGGCTCGCCGAGCGGCACGTCGAGGACCGCGACGGCGGCGGTCACGGCGGACGGATCGTCGCCGAGGTCGAGTACTGCCTCGTCGCTGTTCACCGGAACGGTTCGCGGTGGGGCGGCGGCGGTCTCCCGGTCGAGCTCGGTCCACTCGATCCGCAGCGCGCCGCCCGGCGTGGCGAGCCGGGGCCGGGACGCCGTCCGTGTCGCGATCCGGCCGGCGGTGAGCACCGGCCTGCCCGCCTCGTCGGCCGCGGTCAGCGCGGTTCCCTTCCCCGCCGGGCTCAGCCGCACGCGCAACGACGTGGCGCCGGACGCGTGCAATTCGACGTCGCGCCACAGTGCCGTGCTCCCGGGCGCCCGGTCCCCGTCCAGCGCGCGGCTCGCGGCGTCCAGGAGCAGCGGATGGATGCCGAAGGCCGCGGCGTCCTCGCGGAACTCGTCGGGCAGGACCAGCTCCAGGAAGGTTTCCTCCCCTCGCCGCCAGACGCCACGGACGTCGTCTCGCGGGTCGGCCGGGGTCACCGGTTCGGCACCGGCCGGAGGCCAGACGGTGAGACCGGACTCCGCCGCGTCACCGCCGTCCGGGCTCGAGACGAGCAGACCGGTCGCGTTCAGGGTCCAGCCCGTCCGATCGCCACCGGCCGAGGCGGGCGCGGACCGCACGGTCACCGGCCGCCGACCGGTGGGATCCGTCCCACCGACGCAAACCTGCACCGACAGGGACACACCCCGGTCCAGCCACGCGGGCTCGATCACGTCGAGCTCCGCCACCGTGCCGCAATCCAGTTCGTCACCGGCCCGGATGGCCAGCTCGACCCAGACCGAAGCGGGTACTTCGACCGGGCCCGCGGCGCGGGCGAGCCACGGCTGCCGGTGCGCGGACAACCGCCCGACGGCGAGCACACCATCGGAATCCGGCAGGCCCGTCACCGTGGTCAGCAGCGGGTGCCCCGACTCCTCCGCCGACGGAACGGCGCCGGAGCCGCCACGCAGCCAGTACCGGCGACGTTCGAACGGATGGGTCGGCAGCTCACCGCACAACTCACGCCAAGCCGTGCCGTCGACGGGGACGGCCGCCGACCAGTCGACCGGCAACCCGAGCACGAACGCCTCGGCCATCGCGGTCAGCAGCTGGCGTGGGCCACCCTGGTCACGGCGCATCGTGCCGATCACCCCGACCGGCCGTCCGGCGTCGGCGACGACATCGAGGATCGACGACACCAGCCCCGGATGCGGGGACACCTCGACGACGGCCCGCATGTCGGTGGTCACCGCACGGACGGCCGCTTCCAGCTCGACCGGTCGGCGCAGGTTCCGGAACCAGTAGCCCGCGTCGAGAATCTCGTCCGGGCCGATCCATCGGCTCTCGACCGTGGAGTAGAACCGGCACGAGCCGACGAGCCCGCGTGCCGGGCGCTCGCCGACCCCGTCGAGCTGGGCCAGCATCGGGCGCTCCACCTCGTCCACGAGGAAGGAGTGGGACGCGTAGTCCGCCCTCAGCCGGCGGCACCAGATCCCCTGCTCGGCGGCGAAGGCCTCAAGTCGTTCGATGGCACCGACTTCACCGGAGACGCCGACCATCGCCGGTCCGTTGACCGCGGCCAGCTCGAGCCTGCCCTCGTAGGCGGGCAGCAACTCCTCCGCCCGCGCACGGCTCACGCCCAGCACGAGCATTCCGCCGGTGGGTGGCAGCGCCGCGGCCAGCCGGGAGCGCACCACGCAGATCCTCAGCGCGTCGTCCAACGAGAGCAGCCCGGCCACGCACGCCGCGGCGAGCTCGCCCTGTGACGACCCGATCACCACCTCGGGCGTGACACCGGCACTGGCCCAGAGCCGTGCCAGCCCGGTCATCAGCACGAACGCGGCAGGCTGGACCACATCGGTCCGGGAAAGGTCGTTGTCACCGCCGAGCGCTTCTTCCAGCGTCCAGTCACAGTCGTACTCGTCGAGCAGCTCCTGGCACCGGTGCACCCACTCCCGGAATTCCGCCGACCCGGCCAGCAGTTCACGACCCATACCGGCCCATCCGCCGCCCTGGCCTGGGAAGACGAACACCGCGCCGGTGCCCGGCCCGGAACGCCCGGTGACCACGCCCGGCTCGGTCTCGCCGTCGGCGAGAGCGCGCAGCTTCGCCATCAGTTCGACGTGGTCGGCCGCGAGCACGGTCGCCCGCTGCCGGTGCTTCGTCCGGCCGAACGCGAGCGCGGCGGCCAACTCGGGCAGCGGCGGCCGCTTGCCCTCGACGGCGTCCGCCAGCCGGGTACCGACCGCGGCGAGACGTCCGGGATCGCCTGCCGACAAGACGAACGGCAGGAGTCCTCCTGTGCCGTTCCGTGCCGGTTCGGTCGCGGGGATCGGCGCCCGCCGGGGCGGCTCCTCGAGAATGAAGTGCGCGTTGGTGCCGCTGGCCCCGAAAGCGGACACCCCGGCGCGGCGTGGTCGGTCCTGGCGCGACGGCCACGGCCGGGCCTCGGTCAGCAGCCGGATGGTGTCACCGGACCAGTCGACCTCGGGGGTCGGCGTGTCCGCGTGCAAGGTCGCGGGCAACGTCTGGTGCCGGAACGCCAGCACCATCTTGATCACGCCGGTCACCCCGGCCGCCGCCTGGGTGTGGCCGACGTTGCTCTTCACCGATCCCAGCCACAGCGGCTCCGCCGTCTCGCGCTTCCCGTAGGTCGCTTGCAGGGCCTGTGCCTCGATCGGGTCGCCCAGCCGGGTGCCGGTGCCGTGCGCCTCGACGACGTCCACCTCGGAGGGCGCGAGCCCGGCGGCCGCGAGCGCCCGCTGGATGACCCGTTGCTGCGCGGGCCCGCTCGGGGCGGTCAGACCGTTCGAGGCGCCGTCCTGGTTGACCGCCGAGCCTCGGATCAAGGCGCCCACCGTGCTGCCCTGTGCCTCGGCGTCCGCCAGTCGCTGCAACAGCACCACGCCGGCACCCTCCGACCAGCTGGTCCCGTCCGCCGACGCGGCGAAGGGCTTGCATCGCCCGTCGACCGCCAGCCCGCCTGCCTTGGCGAACTCGACGAACGCGTTGGGCGTGGCCATGACCGTCACGCCGCCGACCACGGCGAGCGAGCATTCGCCGTCGCGCAGGGCCTGCATGGCCAGATGCATCGCGACCAAGGACGAGGAGCACGCGGTGTCGACGGAGATCGCCGGCCCGGTGAAGCCGTAGGCATAGGACACGCGGCCGGACGCCACCGAGAGCGCACCGCCGGTGACCCGGAGGCCGTCGGTCTGCGGGTCACCGCCGTCCATCCCGTAACCCTCGCCCATCACACCGACGAAGACACCGACCTCGGAACCCCGGTAGGCGGCGGGGTCGAGCCCCGCGTCCTCGAAGGCCTCCCAAACGACCTCGAGCAGCAGCCGCTGCTGGGGGTCCATCGCCGTCGCCTCGCGCGGGGAGATGCCGAAGAATCCGGCGTCGAACTCGGCCGCGTCGGTCAAGAAGCCGCCCGCCTCCACCGGGATGGTGGACAGGTCCCAGCCGCGGTCGGCAGGCACCGCGGAGAGTCCTTCCCCGCCCGCGGCCAGTAGGTCCCAGAACCCGCCAGGGCCACGGACACCGCCCGGCAGCCGGCAGCCGAGCCCGACCACGGCGATCGGATCGGTCCGGCTCGCCGCGACCCCGGCCTCGGCCGCCACCGGCGCGTCGCGGCCGGTGAGCCGCTCCCGGAGGAATCGGGCCAGCTCCACCGGCGTCGGGTAGTCGAAGACCAGCGTCGCGGGCATGGCGAAGCCGGCCGCCGTGCTGAGCCGGTTACGCAGTTCGACCGCGCCGAGCGAGTCCATCCCGGCGGACTGGAACGGCGCGTCCGGCGCGATCTCGTCGGCCGAGGCGTACCCCAGTATCAGCGCGACCCTGGCCCGGACCAGGGACAGCAGAGTGCGCTCCTGCTCCGCGACCGACCGGCCTGTCAGCGAGCCCGCGAGGTCACCGCCGGTCGACGGCCTGCCCGCCTGGCGGCGGACGCGCACCAGGTCACGCAGCAACGGCTGGACCGGTCCGCCGGTGGCGGCGTCGGCCCGCGCGGCGGCGAGGTCGAGCTTGATCGGCACGAGATGGGCCTCACCGCTGTCCACGGCAGCGTCGAAGAGCGCGAGTCCCTCTTCGTGGCGCAGCGGCGACACACCGCCGCGGCGCATCCGGGCCCGGTCCGCGTCACCGAGGTCGCCGGTGATGCCGCCATCCTGAGCCCACAGGCCCCAGGACAGGGACACGCCGTTCCGGCCGTTCGCGCGCCGGATCTCCATCAGGCCGTCCAGGTAGGCGTTGGCGGCGGCGTAATTGGCCTGCCCCGCCGAGCCGAGCAGCCCGGCGGCGGACGAAAACGTCACGAACGCGGCGAGGTCGTGGTCGCGGGTCAGCTCCTCCAGATGACGGGCGGCGTCCGCTTTCGGTCGCAGCACGGCGCCGAGCCGATCCGGCGTCATCGCGTCGACCAGCCCGTCGTCCAGCACGCCGGCGGTGTGCACGACCGCGGTCAGCGGATGCTCCGGCGGGATCGCGGCGAGCAACGCCGCCACCGCGCCCCGGTCCGCGACGTCACAGCCGACCACGGAGGTCTCGGCACCGAGTTCGGACAGCTCGGCCACCAGCGCCTCGGCGCCGTCGGCCGCCATACCGCGCCTGCTGACCAGCAGCAGCCGCCGGACCCCGCGGGTCCGCACCAGGTGGAGCGCGACGAGAGCGCCGAGGGACCCGGTGCCACCGGTGATCAGCACCGTCCCGTCCGGGTTCCACGAGGCGGGCTCCGCGGCCAGTGCCCCGGCCGCCGCGAGGCGGGGCACCCGGAAACCGCCATCCCGGGCCGCGAGCTGTGGTTCGTCGACGGCCAGCGCCGTACCGAGGACCGGTCCGGCGTCGAGGCCCGGCTCCACGTCGAGCAGCAGCACACCGGGCATCTCGGCCTGTGCCGCCCGGACAAGGCCCCATACGGCGGCGCCGGTCGCGTCGGTGACGCCGCCGGACCCGCCGTCGACGGCACCCTCGGTCCGCACGACGAGCCGGAGGTCCTCGGGGGCATGGCGTTGCCAGGCCTGGAGCACGGCGAGAACGTCGGCGAGGACTGCCGCCGGATTCGACGTGCCCGCCGGCACGTCGTACACGGCGGCCGTCAGCCGAGCGGGCTCGGCGACGACCGCGGCCAAACCGTCAGCGCTGGTGATATCGGCGGTCGCGGGCAGAGCGGAAGGGACCTCGGGGGTGGCGACGGGCTGCCAGACCACCCGGTACATGGCGTCCGTCGCGGACCGGGCGCCCACGTCGTCCTGGCTGACCTGCGTCGCGCCCACCGACCGAGCGGACACGACCTGCCCACCGGTCTCATCGGTCGCCTCGAGACTCCAGTGATAGTGGTCCAGCCGGGCGAGACGCGCCCGCAGCCGGCGTGCCCCGGTGGCGTGCAGCACCACCGACTCCCATCGCGTCGCCAGCGAACCGGGGTCGAGCACCGCACCGGTCACCGCGTCGAGCAGGGCCGGGTCGAGGCCGAACGGGGCGGGCTCCTCCTCGTCGGCGAGCGCGACCTCCACGAAGGTGTCCTCGCCGCGACGCCACAGCCCGAGCAGCTCCGAGCGTCCGACGGTCTCCGTGCCGGTCACGACCCGCTCGGCGCCGGACGGCGGCCATTGCCGCACCGGCTCGTTGTCGATGACGGCGCCGGATTCCAGCGTGCCACCGGCGTACCGGACCCAAGTCCCCTCGGCGTCCCGCGCGCCGAAGACGCTGAACGGGCGGCTACCGCCGTCCTCGGCTCCGACCACGATCTCCAGCCGGACGGTCGTCTCCGGCTGGATCGCGAGCGGTGCCTCCAGCACCAGGTTTCCCAGTACGCCGCAGCCGAGTTCGTCACCCACCCGCACGGCGAGATCGACGAACGCGGCGGCGGGCAGGATCGCCACGTCGTGCAGCCGGTGCCCGGCGAGCCAGGGATGGGTCGTGAGCGACAGCATGGCCGTGCCGATCAGGCCACCGGTGTCCGGAACGGGCACGATCGCCGACAACAGCGGGTGCTCGACCTCGACCTGCCCCAGATCGGCCGCGTTCACCGCGCCGCGCGCCGAGGTCAGCCAGTAGTGCCGCCGGTCGAACGCATACGTCGGCAAAGGCACATTGGGGGTGCCTGGGACGTCTTCGGGGACGAGCGGCTGCCAGTCCATCGGCACTCCCCGCACGAACAGCGCGGCCAGCGAACCGATCACGGTGTCCGGCTCGGCCTGTCCGTCCCGGAGCGCGGGCACGCACAGCGGTTCGTACCCGGACCGCGCCGCCGTCTCCAGGATCGGCGAGGACAGGGCGGCCCCCGGCCCGAGTTCGACGAACAGCCGTCCACCCCGGTCCAGCGCGGCGCGGACGCCGTCGGCGAAGCGCACGGTGCGCCGGACGTGGTCGACCCAGTGGCCGGGGTCCGTCAGGTCGGCTCCGTCGTGGGCGACCACCGGGATCCGGGCCTGCCGCCACACCACGTCCGCGATCGCGGACCGGAACTCGTCGAGCATCGGGTCCATCCGCGCCGAGTGGAACGCGTGGGACACCGAGAGCCGGTGCACCTTGCGGCCCTGTTCTCGCAGCATCCGCACGGCGGCGTCCACCGCGTCCTCGTCACCGGACAGCACGGCCGACGCGGGATCGTTCACCGCGGCGAGGGAAACCCTCCCGTTGAGGAACGGCCGGAGCTCCTCCTCCGTCGCGGCCACCGCGGCCATCGCCCCACCGTCGGGAAGCGCCTGCATGAGACGACCGCGGGCGGCCACCACGGTCGCCGCGTCGTCGAGCGACAGCATGCCGGCGGCGTGCGCCGCGGTGATCTCGCCGATCGAGTGCCCGAGCAGCAAAGCGGGCCGTACGCCCCAGGACTCGACGAGCCGGAACAGCGCGGTCTCGACCGCGAACAGCGCCGCCTGGGTGTAGACGGTCTGGTTCAACGCGGCCGCCTCGGTACTGCCGGTCCGCGCGAAGACGACGTCCCGGACGGGCCGGTCCACGGCGCCGGCCAGCCGTTCGTCCAGCTTCGCGCACGCGTCGTCGAAGGCGGTGGCGTAGACCGGGAACCTCTCGTAGAGGGCACGGCCCATCTCCGCCCGCTGTGCCCCCTGTCCAGGGAACACGAACACCACCGACGCCCCGGCACCGGCGGAGACGGCACCCAGCGCGGTGCCCGGACCGGTCTCGCCGACGGCGACCGTGTCCAGACCGGCGAGCAGCGTGTCGCGGTCGGCCGCGGCGACGACTGCCCGATGCGGGAGCAGCGCGCGGTCGGCGATGAGCGTCCTGGCCGCACCCGGAAGCGGCACTCCCCGCTCCACGGCGGTCCGCAGGCGTCCCACCTGGCCATCGAGGGCCGCCGCGCTCTGCGCGGACAGGACGAACGGCAGCACCACCGGCTCGGCGTCCCCGTCCTCGTCCGGCGCCGCCGGTTCGGGGACCTGTTCCAGGATCAGGTGGGCGTTGGTACCGCTGATCCCGAACGACGAGATCCCGGCGCGCCGCGGCCGGTCGACCTCGGGCCAGTCCCGGCCCTCGGTCAGCAGTGTCACGGCGCCTTCGGACCAGTCGACGTGGGGGGTGGGTTCGTCGACGAAGAGCGTGGGCGGCAACTGCCCGTGCCGGATCGCCTCCACCATCTTGATCACCGCCGCGACACCGGCCGCCGCCTGGGTGTGGCCGAGGTTGGACTTCACCGAGCCGAGCCACAGCGGTCGCTCGGCCGGACGGCCGTGACCGTAGGTCGCGATGATGGCCTGCGCCTCGCTCGGATCACCGAGCGTGGTGCCGGTGCCGTGTGCCTCCACGGCGTCGACCTCGTCCGGGCCGATACCGGACGCGGCGAGAGCGGCCCGGATGACCCGTTGCTGGGCCAGGCTGTTGGGGGCGGTGAGGCCGTTGGACGCGCCGTCCTGGTTGATCGCGGAACCGCGGACGATGGCGAGCGGCCGATGTCCCTTGCGCCGCGCGGTGGACAGGCGTTCCAGCACGACGACGCCGACCCCTTCGGACAACACGGTGCCGTCGGCCGCCGCCGAGAACGCCTTGCAGCGGCCGTCTGCGGCCAGTCCCCGTGCCCGCGAGAACCCGGTCAAGCCGACCGGGGAACCCATGACGGCGACCCCGCCGGCGAGCGCGGTCTCGCATTCGTCCTGGCGTAGTGCGTTCGCCGCCAGGTGGATCGCCACCAGAGAGGACGAGCACGCGGTATCGACCGTCATGGCCGGACCCTCGAGACCGAACACGTACGACACCCGGCCGGAGGCGACGCTGCCGGCCGTCGCCGTGGTGGTGAAACCCTCGAACTCGGCCGGTACGCGCGCCAGGTCGCCGAGGTAGTCGTGGATGGACATGCCGGTGTAGACGCCGACGGACTCGCCGCGCAGCGACGACGGATCGACACCGGCGGCCTCGAGCGCCTCCCACGTGGTTTCGAGCAGCAGCCGTTGCTGAGGGTCCATCGCGGTCGCCTCGCGCGGCGAGATGCCGAAGAGCGCCGCGTCGAAGTAGCCGGCGTCGTGCAGGAAGCCGCCCTGCCGGGCGTAGGTGGTACCGGCCTGATCGGGATCGGTACCGAGGAGGCGGTCCACCTCCCAGCCGCGGTCGGACGGCAGCGGGGACATACCGTCCCTGCCTTCGGCCACGAGGTCCCAGAACTCGGCGGGCGTGGTGACCCCGCCCGGCAGACGGCACGCCATCCCGACGATCACCACGGGATCGTCGGCGGCCGGGAGCGGACGTTCCGCGGCCCGTGGCGCGGGCACCGCGGCGTCGCCGACCGGCCCCCGCACCTTCTCGATCAGGTGGGCGGCCAGCTGCCGCGGGGTCGGGTAGTCGAAGATCAGCGTGGCCGGGAGCTTGACCGCGGCCGACGCGGTCAGCCGGTTGCGCAGCTCGACCGCGGTCAACGAGTCGAAGCCGATCTCGCCGAAGCGGCTGTCGTCGGAGGAATCGTCGAGGTCGGCGATGCCGAGCACGGTCGCGACCTCGGTGCGTACGAGCGCGAGAACCAGTTCGTCCCGCTCCTCGGCGGTGAGCCCGGTGAGCCGCCTGCCCAGCGCGCCCCCTTGCTCGCCGTCAGCCGCCCGCGCGGTCCGCCGCGGCGGCCGGACCAGCGACCGGAACAGTGCCGGAACGGTGCCGTCGGCCCCCGCCTCGGCCCGGACCGCGCCGAGGTCGAGACCGATCGGCACCAGCAACGGGGCGCCGGCGCGGATGCCGGCGTCGAAACTGGCGAGCGCCTCGGCGGCGGGCATCGGCCGGACGCCGCCCCGGCTCATCCGGGTCCGGTCGACGTCGGCCAGCCTGCCGGTCATCCCGGTCGCCGGACTCCACAGTCCCCATGCCAGCGCCACCGCGGGCAGGCCACCGGCAGCGCGCGCGGACACGACCGCTTCGGCGTACGCGTTCGCGGCCGCGTAGTTGCCCTGGCCCGCGGAGCCGAAGACGCTCGCGGCCGAGGAGAACACGGTGAAGACCTCGGGCGGGTCGTCGCGGGTCAGTTCGTCCAGCAGCCGCAGTGCCGTCGCCTTCGGTGCGAACACCCGCGCCAGGCGGTGCGGGTCGAGGCCGGTGATGACGGCGTCGTCCAGCACCCCTGCCGCGTGGATGACGCCGGTCAACCGGTGCTCGGCCGGGATCGCGGCGAGCAGCGCGGCGAGCGCGTCCCGGTCGGTCACATCGCACGCGGCCACCTCGACCGACGCGCCGAGGCCGCCCAGTTCGGCCACCAGTTCGGCCATCCCGTCGGCGGCCATGCCGCGCCGACCCGCCAGAACCAGCCGCCGCACGCCGTGCTCGCTCACCAGATGCCGGGCCAGCAGCGCGCCGAGCACGCCGGTCCCGCCGGTGATCAGCACGGTGCCGTCGTCGGTGAATCCGCTCCCGGGCTCGCCGGTGAGGACGGCGCGACCCAGCCGCGGGGCCAGTACGACGTCTCCGCGCACCGCGACCTGGGGCTCGTCGGCGGCGAGACCCGCGGCGATCGACCCGTCGCGGTCCCCGCCCGGCTCCACGTCGACCAGGAGGAGGCGGCCAGGGTGCTCGGCCTGCGCCGAGCGCACCAGTCCCCAGACCGCGGCACCCGCCGGATCCACGACCGGAACCGACGCCGGAACCGCGCCGTGGGTCACCACCACCAGCGGCACCGAGGCGAGCACCGGCTCCTCCAGCCAAGCCTGTACCACTTCGAGCACCCGGCCCAGCGCCGGCAGCGGCTCGGCCCCGGGTACGACGTCCAGGACGGCGACGTCCGGGAAGGGGTCACCGAGCTCCTCGGCCATCGCCAGCCGCACCACATCGCCGGAGTCGTCGACGACGACCCGGTGCCCCGGCGCCGTGGCGGGCCGCGTCGAGGGCAGCGACGTCCAGTCGACCTGCCAGAGCGAATCCGGCGTCCGGCCGCCCTGCCGCCCGTTCAGATCCGTGATCGGGAGCGAGACCAGTGATTCCATGGACAGCACCGGCGCACCGGTCCCGTCCGCGGCGTCGAACGACAACGCGTCCGGCCCGCACGGCGCGACCCGCACGCGCAGCGCGACGGCACCACCGGCGTGCAGCCGGACACCGTTCCAGGCGAACGGCAGGACGTTGCGGTCGTCCGCCCGCCGGTGGAAGGCGTTCGCGTGCAAGGCGGCGTCGAAGAGCGCCGGGTGGATGCCGAACCGGTCCACGTCGTCCCGATGGTCGGCGGGCAGCGCCGCCTCGGCGAAGATCTCCTCACCACGCCGCCACACGGCGGTCAGCCCGGCGAAAGCCGACCCGTACTGGTACCCGCGGTCGGCGAGACGCTCGTAGAAGTCGTCGACCGCCTCGGGAACGGCGCCCGCGGGCGGCCACTGAGCGAAGTCGAAGCTGCCCGGCGGCTGGTCATCCGCGTCGGACAGCAGACCGGCGGCGTGCCGGGTCCACTCACCGTCGGCGTGGGAGCTGTGCACCTCCACCCGCCGTCGACCGGAGGCGTCCGGCGCGCCGACGGCGACCTGCAGGCTGACCGCCGCGTCCGCCGCGAGCACCAGCGGCGCCTCGATCACCAGCTCGTCGAGCACGCCGTAGCCGAGCTCGTCACCGACCTGGATCGCCAGGTCGACGTAGGCGGTGCCGGGTACGAGCACGTTGTCCTGGATACGGTGCCCGGCCAGCCACGGATGGGTCGCCAGTGACAACCGGGAGGTGCAGACCACGCCGTTGGTCTGCGGAAGTTCCACCACCGCACCCAGCAGCGGGTGGCCGCTGGTCACCTGACCGAGCGATTCGGCGCCCGCCGCGGTGGTCGGCATGGTGATCCAGTACCGCTGGTGGTCGAAGGGGTAGGTGGGTAGTTCGACCCGTGCCGCTCCGGCGTTCTCGGGCAGCAGGGCCTGCCAGTCCACCGGCACGCCACGGACGAAGACCTCGGCCGCCGAGGTGGCCAGCCGGGCGGGTCCGTCCTCGTCCCGCCGGAGCGACCCGACCGCGAGCACGTCCGCGTCCAGCTCCGCCGCGGTGCCGGTGATCGACGGCAGCAGTACCGGATGGGCGCCGAGCTCGATGAAGACCCGGTGGTCCTCGGCGATCAGCTCGCGGACGGCCGGTTCGAACAGAACCGGTTGACGCAGGTTGCGATACCAGTAGCCGGCGTCGAACGGGCCGTCGTCCCGGCGGCCGGGCTCGACCGTCGAATAGAACGGGACGCGCGTCGTCGTGGAGGTGACCGCGGCGAGATCGGCCAGCAGGGCGGATCGCACACTTTCCACATAGTGGCTGTGCGAGGCGTAGTCGACCGGCACCCGGCGGAACCGGACGTCGCTGTCCGCCAGTCGCGCGGCGAGCTCGTCCAGCGCGGCGCCCTCGCCGGCGATCACCACGGACGACGGCCCGTTGAGCGCCGCCACCTGCAGGCGTTCCCCCCACGGCTCGATCAGGGCGCGTACCGCGTCCTCGGCCAGTCCGATCGATGCCATCCCGCCCCCGGCGGGCAGCAGCTCGGCGATCAGCTGGCTGCGCAACGCCACCACCCTGGCGGCGTCGGGCAGCGAGAGCGCGCCCGAGACGCACGCCGCCGCGATCTCACCCTGCGAGTGTCCGACGACCGCGTCCGGGACCACGCCGAGCGATTCCCAGACCGCCGCCATGCCGAGCATCATCGCGAAGCACACCGGCTGCACGACGTCGACGCGTTCGAGGTCCTCGGGGGCCTCTCCGCGCAGGACGTCGGCCACGGACCAGTCGACCCAGGGTTCGAGCGCCTTCTGGCACTCGGCGATCCGGGCGGCGAAGACCGGCGACGTGTCCAGAAGCCGACGACCCATGCCGAGCCACTGGGTGCCCTGGCCGGGGAAGACGAAGACGACCTTGCCCGGCCCACTCGTAGCCGCCGACCCGGTGATCACTCTGTGCCCGGTCCGGCCATCGGCCAGCGAAGTGAGCCCCGCGCGCAGCTCCTCCCGGGTCTGGGCGACCACCACCGCCCGGTGGCTTTGGACCGCGCGTCCGGTCGCCAGCGCATGGGCGAGGTCGCCGAGCGCGATGCTCTCGTCGCTCTGGTCCAAGGTGTCCGTGAGCCGACGGCCGAGGTTGGCCAGCGCGGTCGGGGTCTTGGCCGAGACGACGAACGGAAGTGCCGTCTCCGGCGCGACGCCGTCGGCCTGCTCGCCCGGCTCGAGCTCCGGCGGAACCTCCTCCAGGATCATGTGGACGTTGGTCCCGCTGGCACCGAACGAGGAGATGCCGGAGCGGGCAGGCCGTCCGGTGTCGGGCCACTCGCGGCCCTCGGTCAGCAGCTCGACGGTGCCGGGCGACCAGTCGACCTGCGGGGTCGGCGCGTCGACGTGCAGTGTGGCGGGCAGGTACCGGTTACGCAGCGCCAGCACGGTCTTGATCACCGCCGCGACGCCGGAGGCACCCTGAGTGTGGCCGAGGACCGACTTGACCGAGCCGAGCAGCAGGGGCTGCTCCGGACTACGTCCCCGGCCGTAGGTCGCCAGCAGCGCCTGCGCCTCGATCGGGTCGCCGAGCGTGGTCCCCGTTCCGTGCGCCTCGACGGCGTCGACCTCGTCCGCGGACAGCCCGGCGGCGTCCAGCGCGGCGCGGATGACCCGCTGCTGCGCGGGCCCGTTCGGGGCCGTGAGGCCGTTGGAGGCGCCGTCCTGGTTGACCGCGGAGCCTCGGATCACGGCGAGTACCTGATGTCCGTTCCGCCTGGCGTCGGAGAGGCGTTCGAGCAGCACCACGCCGACCCCCTCGGCCCAGCTGCTGCCGTCCGCCGCGGCGGCGAAGGACTTGCACCGGCCGTCGCGAGCGAGGCCGCGCTGCCTGGCGAACCCGACGAAGCCGCCAGGCGTCGCCATCACGGTCGAACCCCCGGCGAGCGCCATCGTGCACTCGCCCCGGCGCAGCGCCTGGCTCGCCAGATGGATCGCGACCAGGGACGACGAGCACATCGTGTCGACCGTGACCGCGGCCCCCTCGAGCCCGAGGCAGTACGCGACCCGGCCGGACGTGATGCCGCCGGCACTGCCCAGCGCGCGCTCGAGGCTGAGGAAACCCTCCGCACCCGCGACGTCGGGCGCGTAGTCCTGATGCACGATCCCCGCGTAGACGCCGGTGGGGGTGCCGCGAAGGCTGTCCGGATCGATCCCCGCCCGCTCGATCGTCTCCCAGCAGACCTCGAGCAGCTGCCGCTGCTGCGGGTCCATCGCGGTCGCCTCTTGCGGTGAGATCCCGAAGAAGCGGGCGTCGAACTCGGCGGCGTCGTGCAGGAACGCGCCCTGGTCGACGTAGGTCGTACCCGGGGTGTCCGGGTCCGGGTCGTACAGGTTGGCCAGGTCCCAGCCCCGGTCGGCGGGGAACGGCGTGTAGACGTCGACGCCTTCGGACACCACCCGCCAGAAATCCTCCGGCCCGGCGATGCCCCCGGCGAAGCGGCATCCCATCGAGACCACCGCGATCGGCTCGGAGGCCTCGGCGAGCAGCTGGCTGTTCCGCTGCTTCAGCCGGGCCGTTTCCTTGACCGACTCGCGCAGCGCCCGGATGAGATCTTGCTCGGAGGTACTCACATCGGTCAACGCTAGGGGCGAGGCATGGCGGCCGGGATCCCTCAGTCTGACGGGCGATGTGGCCGCAGCCGGTCGAGCAGACCGTCCACCAGCGCGCCGGTCGCGCCCGCGGCGACGGTGCCGTAGACGTGGTAGTCCGGCCTGATCAGCACGGACGCCGCGCCCCGGTCCCGCAGGTAGTCCAGGTACCCGCCGTCCTCCTGGTCGCCGGGTCCGAGATGGACGACGGTGGCGCCGAGTCCCGACAGTGAGGCGCGCCGAGTCGCGCTGACGGCGTCCGGCTCCTCGGTGGTGAGCAGCAGGAAACCCGACGCGATCAGGTCGTCGAACCGGCCGGTGACGATCACGTCGCCACCGCCCGGCTGGAGGAAACCGGTGGCCAACGGTGTCGCTTCGGGTGGTGACGTCCGGCGGCCACCGCCATTGGCCCGGATCGCCGCGTCGCGGTCGGCGGCGGCGGCCGGGTCGGTCACGCAGATGACCCTGCCGAGTTTGACCGAGGCGAGGACGGCCGCCTTGGTGTGGCCTCGCCGCTCGAGCGTGTAAGTGTCGAGCAGCCGCTCGTCGGCCCGGCCGCCGAGCACCAGGTCCAGCTTCCACGCCAGGTTGCTGACGTCACGGATGCCCGAGCACATGCCCTGACCGGCGAACGGCGGCATCAGATGGGCGGCGTCCCCGGCGAGCAGAACCCGGCCCTGCCGCCACTGCTGGGCCCATCGGGCATGAGATCGGTACACCCCGCTCCGCAGCAGCTCCGCCGTTCGCGGCGTGACGCCGTGCGGCGCCAGCAGCCGCCACGCCGTCTCGGCGTTGTCCATTTCCGCCGCGGACTCCCCCGGCAGGCACATGAACTCCCAGCGTCTCCGGTCACGTCCGCTGCCCACCAGCGTCGTGGGCCGGGCCGGATCGCACAGCTGCAGGTTGGTCGGGACGAATTCGCGGGGCTCGTGCAGCCTGACGTCGCACAGCAGCCACTCGAAGGAGAACCCCAGATCGGTCATCGGCACGGCGGCCAGTTCGCGGACGACGCTGTTCGCCCCGTCGCAGCCGACCAGCCAGCCGGCTCGGAAGGTGTGGGTGGCACCGCTTTCGTCCTCGGCGCTCGCGGTGACGCCGTCGTCCGTCTGGCTGATGTCGACGACGGACAGGCCTCGCCGGACTTCGACCCCGGGTTCGGCCGCCAGCGCGGCGCCGAGCAGCCGTTCCAGCGCGGGCTGATGCATCGTGTTCGCGTCCGGCCACCCGTACCGGCCGACGTCGCTGAAGGAGATGTCCAGCAGAACCTGCCCATCGGTGCCGCGCCACTGGTAGCCGGTCGCGGGCACCGCTATGCCGGGCAGACCGGCGCCGACCCCCGCCGCCGCCAGCAGCCGGGCGGTCTCCCCGTCGAAGCTGGTGGCCCGGGGCAGCCCGAAGACCTCGCGATGCCGCTCGAGCACGATCACCCGGTGGCCCCGCCGGGCCAGCAGGCTCGCCAGCACGGCACCACTCGGACCGCAGCCGACCACCAGGATGTCGGCGCGAGAGGTCAAGAAAGCCATGTCTCGCGACCATACGCAGGCGGGCAGGCGTCACCATCGCTCGCGCTGACAGTGCGGGCGGGGAACCCCGTCCGCGCCGGCGACCACTGTCAACGCGAGGGATCCGCGGCGGCGGACCCCGCACCTAGCGTTGCCCTGCACACCGTCACGACGGCCTGGTTTGTGCCGGCGCCCATGATCACGGCCGCTCCGTCGGCCTCGATCGTCGAGCTGCATTGGAGATCACCGTTGCGGGGGCATGACCACTACGTCCGCCAGATCCTCGGCAGGCTCGACGCCGACCCTGCCGCCATTCCCGTCCGGCTCGGAGACGAGCCCTTCTCGGCCGAGCGGCTCGCCAGAGCGGTCCGCACGACCGCGGCGTCGCTGCGTTCGGCCGGTGTCGGACCTGGCACCTCGGTCGCCGTTCTGACCAGCCCCAACACGCCGTCCACCCTGGTCTACCGGTACGCGGTGAACCTCCTCGGCGCGACGGCGGTCCACATTCGCGGAATCAACGCCGCCGACCCCAGGGACGAGCTGGGTCCTCGCGTCCAGGCCGAGATTCTCGCCGACCTCCGGCCGAGCGTGCTGGCGGTCGACCAGGACAACCTCGACCGGGCGCGCGGGTTGCGTGCCGCGGCCGGATCGGCGTTCGCCCTCGCCGCCCCGGGTCCGTCCGGACCGGACGTGCTGGACATGACCCGGTCCCCGGAGACACCGTTCGACGACTCGACGGCCGAAGAGGCGGAGACCGCCGTGGTGACCTTCACCAGCGGCTCGTCGGGGCGGCCGAAGGGCGTCAGCTGGCCGTCCGCCGTCAAGAACGACATGGCCGCCGCCGGCTCCCGGCCCGCGGTCTGCCTGATCACCGGGTCGCTGACCCACTCCAGCGGTTTCTCCGCCGATGACGCGATCATCGCCGGTGGCAGCGTCGTGCTGCACCACGGGTTCGACGCCGAGGCGGTGCTCCGGGCCGTCGAACGGCACCGCGTCACCCGGCTCGTCCTCGCTTCTCCGCAGGTCTACGCCCTCACCGAGCACCGCGCGTTCGACGACTACGACCTCTCCAGCCTGCGTGAGGTGTTCTACACCGGGAGCCCGGCCGCGCCGGAACGGCTGGCGGCCGCCGCCAAATCACTGGGCCCGGTGCTGTTCCAGGTCTACGGGACGAGCGAGACCGGCATGATCAGCCTGCTCACCCCACAGGATCACCTCGACCCCGACCTGCGCCGCACGGTCGGCAGGCCACCGGCGAACGTCCGGGTCACCGTCCGTGATCCACAGGACCACGACCGGGTCCTCCCGCCGGGTGTCGCCGGCGAGATCTGCTCGTCCGGGCGCTGGGCGATGAGCCACTACTGGAACGACCCGGAACAGACCGTGCGGACGGTGCGCGACGGTTGGGTGCACACCGGCGACATCGGACGGCTCGACGAGTCGGGATACCTGACTCTCGAGGGGCGGCTCGACGGCGTCCTGAAGGGTGAAGGCGTCCGCGTCTACCCGGAGGCGGTCGAGCGCGTGCTCCTCGAACACGCCACCGTGGCACAGGCCGCGGTGTTCGGGATCGAGGACGAGGACCGGCTGGCGCTGGTCCACGCGGTGGTCACCCCGGCCTCCGGCTGCACGCCGCGACCGGCCGACCTGCGGGCGGAGGTGGCGGCCGCGCTCGGTGACCGCCACGCTCCGGTGGATATCGAGGTCAGACCCGAACTGCCCCTGCTGGGATCGGCGAAGCCGGATCGGAACCTGCTCCGGGAGCAGGCGCTGGCGGCGCGGTTCTGGCAGTCGTCGCTGGCCGGTGTCGACGGTGATTCCCTGCTCCGCGACAGGCTCGGCCGGCGTGGCGACGACACGGCCGCCGGACCGGCGCCCGTCCGGCGGATCCCGGAGTTCCCGGCCGCGGAGAACACGCTGCTCGGCGCCTGGGCGGTACTGCTGCACCTGCTGGGTGCCGGCTCTCCGGTGCTCTTCGGAACCGGGCCCCGGCCGCTGCTGGTGGCCGTCGCGCCGGGTGACGAGATCGGCACCGTCCTGGACCGGGTCGGGGACGCCGTGACCGCTTCGGGCGGGCACGCCGAGCTCGGACCGCGGGGGCGCGCCCTGCTCGACGCCGCGGCGGACGCGTCGTTCGACACCGCCGTCACCTTCACCCCCGCCGAGCCGCCCCGGCCCCGCACCGCCGAACTCAGGGTCGGCCACGACGCGGGCGAACTCGTCCTGACCCTGGTCACCGACCCGCGGCTCATCGGCACGGAAACCGCGGAGCGTCTGCTCGACATGGTCGTACGCCTGCTCCGTGAGTTCCGCGAGGCGCCCGGCCGACCGGTCGGCAGGCTGGACCTTCTCGACGCGGCCACCCGCCACCAGGTGCTCCGGAAGTGGAACGCGGTCCGGAACCCGCAGCCCTCCGCGACGCTGGGCAGGCTGTGGCAGCGCGCCGTCGACGAGCACGCCGGGCGACCGGCGGTGGACTCCGGCGGCGCAGTGACCTCGTACGCCGACCTCGACCGCCGTGCCGGACGGCTCGCGGCCGCCCTCGCCGAGGCGGGGGCGGCACCCGGCCGGATGGTGGCCCTCGTGCTGCCACGATCGCTGGACCTGATCACCGCACTCCTGGCGACGGTCCGGATCGGCGCGGCGTTCGTCCCCGTCGATCCCGGCTATCCGCGGGAGCGGATCGCGGCCATGCTGGAAGACTGCGACCCGCTCGTCGTCTGCACCTCGGCGTCGGCCGATCTCCCGCTGACCCGTCCCTGGCCGCGCGTCCTCGTCGAGGATCCGGGGATCGGCGAACGGACGGACGGATTTCCGCGAGTCACCCCGAGACTGACCGATCCGGCGTACGTCATCTACACCTCCGGCACGACCGGCCGTCCGAAGGGCGTCACGGTCACCCACACCGGACTGGCGAACCTCGCCGCGACCAAGCGTGAAGGGCTGGGACTGGACAGCTCCTCCCGGTTGCTGCAATTCGCCTCGCCGAGCTTCGACGCGTTCGTCGCCGAACTGATGGGCGCGTTCACCGCGGGGGCGACGATCGTGGTGCCGCCGTCGGGGCCGCTCGCCGGGGAACCGCTGGCCGCGGCCCTGCTCGCGCGACGGATCACCCACGCCATTCTCCCGCCGGTGGCACTGTCCAGCATCGACCCCGTGGCCGTGCCCGCGCTCCGCGGCTTGATCAGCGCCGGCGAGGAATGCCCCGCCGAACTGGCCGCGCGGTGGTCCGAGAACCGCCGGATGGTGAACGCCTACGGGCCGACGGAGGTCACCGTCTGTGCCACTCAGAGCGAACCGCTCACGGGTGGCGGCCGCCCCCCGATCGGGCGCCCCGTCGCCGGTGCCCGCGTCTACGTCCTCGGTCCCGGGCTGCGGCCGGTGCCACCTGGCTTCCGCGGCGAGCTCTACGTCGCGGG
The DNA here is from genome assembly GCF_003947325.1 of Amycolatopsis sp. WAC 01375. Classification (NCBI taxonomy): domain Bacteria; kingdom Bacillati; phylum Actinomycetota; class Actinomycetes; order Pseudonocardiales; family Pseudonocardiaceae; genus Amycolatopsis; species Amycolatopsis sp. WAC 01375. The sequence continues at coordinate 18,363 of NZ_QHHW01000039.1, read as the reverse complement.
GCATGGTGTCGCCCACGGTTACCTCAACCAGCCCGCGTTGACGGCCGAACGTTTCGTGGCCGACCCGTTCGGCCCGCCCGGCAGCCGGATGTACCGCACCGGCGACATCGCCTCCTGGCACGGCGACGGCGACCTGGACTTCCACGGCCGCGCCGACGACCAGGTCAAACTCCGTGGCTTCCGGATCGAACCCCGCGAGGTCGCGGCGGTACTCGAAGAACTGCCCACGGTCGCCCGCGCGGTGGCAGGCCTGCGCGAGGACGGTGACGGCCGCGTCCGGCTGGTCGCCTGGATCGTGGCCGCGGACGGGGAAGCGCCCGTCCGCGAGCAACTCCGCGAGCACGCCGCACACCGATTGCCGGACCATATGGTGCCGACCGGGTACGTCGTCGTCGAGGCCCTTCCCGTGACGCCGAACGGCAAGCTCGACCTTGCCGCGCTGCCCACGGTCGCCGAGCAGGAGAGTTCCCCGCCCGCGACGGCACAGCCCGCCCTGCGGACCCCGGCGGAACACGCGCTGGCCGCCATCTTCGAGGAGCTGCTCGGTGTCACCGACGCCGGTGTCGACTCCGACTTCTTCGCACTCGGTGGCGACAGCATGCTGGCGATCTCGCTGATCCGGCGCGCTCGCGAAGCGGGGCTGGCCGTCTCCCCCAAGGAGATCATCGGGAACCCCACGATCGGTGCCCTCGCCGCGATGGCCACCTCGCTGTCGTCCTCGACCGCCCAGACTCCTCACGTGGAAGGCCGCCGATGATCCGCCCCGTAGTCAACCCCGAGCTCCTCGATTCGCTCGACCTCGCCGACCCGGTGCTGCACGCCGAGAACGAACTCTCCGAGGTTTGGCGCCGTCTCCGCGAAGACCGGCCCCACTACTGGCATCCGGCGAAGGACGACCGCCCCGGCTTCTGGGTCTTCAGCCGCTACTCCGACACGATGGCGATCTACCGCGACAAGGAGCACTTCACCACCGAGGGCGGCAACATGCTGTCGACCCTGCTCACCGGCGGGGACTCCGCGTCCGGCTCGATGCTCGCGATGACCGACGGCGACAAGCACACCCAGCTGCGCAACGTGCTGAACGCGGCCTTCGCCCCCCGCAGGCTCAAGGCGATCCGCGAGGCGATCCGGCGGACGATCGACGACCTCATCAAGGCGGCGATCGACAAGGGCGAATGCGATTTCGTCCACGACGTCTCCGCGAACATCCCGCTGGGTGCCATCTGCGGGCTGATGGACGTGCCGGAGGCCGACCGCAGTTATCTGCTCGGACTCACCTCGCAGGCGTTCAGCTCCGACTACGCGGACGCCCCGCCAGAGGACAGCTGGCAGGCGAAGAGCGAGATTCTGCTCTACTTCGCCGACCTGGCACAAACCCGGCGCGGCAGCGACTCCGACGACGTGGTCAGCCTGCTGGCCAACTGCCAGGTCGGCGGTCAGCCGTTGAGCGACGCCGACCTGATGTCCAACTGCTACGGGCTGATCATCGGCGGCGACGAGACCGGCCGCCATGCCATCTCCGGCGGCATCCAGGCGCTGATCGAGCAGCCGGACCAGTGGCGCGCCCTCAAAGAGGGCACCGTCGGCCTCGACACCGCCGCCAACGAGGTCCTGCGCTGGACCGTTCCCGCGTTGCACAGCGGGCGCAAGGCCACCGGCGACACCACGGTCAACGGGCAGCCGGTCAAAAAGGGCGACATCGTCACCGTCTGGATCTCCTCGGCCAACCGCGATCCCGAGGTCTTCGCCGACCCGGACCGCTTCCTGCTCGATCGCAAGCCGAACAAGCACCTCACCTTCGCCTTCGGCTCGCATATCTGCCTGGGGCACACGCTGGCGCGCATCGAGGTGGAGGAGGTGCTCGACGCGCTGCGCACGCTCGTGTCGTCCGCCGAACAGACCGGGCCGGAGCGGTGGATCTACTCCAACGTCCTGAACGGCATGAGCTACCTGCCGGTCAAGCTGGCACCCGAGACGACGTGAACCGCGTCGCCATCGTCACCGGATCGGCAAGGGGCATCGGTGCCGCGGTGGCCGGACGGCTGCTCGAGGAGGGCATCGATGTCGCCGTCCTCGACATCGATCCGCCGGCCGCGGAGCGCGCGGTCGCCGGCTTCGACCGAGCGGGCGGCCGCGCCACGGCCGTCGCGGTCGACGTGAGCGACGCCGACTCGGTCCGCGAGGCGGTCGACGAGGTCGCCGACCGGCTCGGGCCGCCCGGCATCCTGGTCAACAACGCCGGTGTCACCAGGGACAGCCTGGTTTTCTCGCTCTCGCCCGCCGACTGGGACCTGGTCATCGACGTGAACCTGCGCGGCACGTTCCTGATGACGCAAGCGGTCACCGAACATATGGCCAAACTCGGCTGGGGCCGCGTGGTGAACCTGTCGAGCATCGCCGCGGTCGGCAACGCCGGGCAGGCCAACTACTCGGCGGCGAAGGCCGGGATCGAGGGCCTGACCAAGACGCTGGCCATGGAACTCGGTCCGCTGAACGTCACCGTCAACGCCGTGGCGCCCGGCTACGTGGCCACCGAGATGACCGCGGCACTGGCCGCGAAGGCCGGCCATACGGCCGAGGAGCACCAGGCACGGGTCGCCGCGACGATTCCGCTGCGCCGGGTCGGTCAGCCGAAGGACATCGCCCACCTGGTGGCCTTCCTGGCGAGCGACCACGCGTCGTTCGTGTCCGGCCAGATCATCCACGTCGCCGGTGGGCCGGTCTGCTGACCAGCGTGTCCACCCTCGCATCCGGAAGGAACTCCTCCTGTGAAAACCGTGCTCCTGCTCAACGGGCCCAATCTCGGGATACTCGGCGACCGCGAACCGGAGATCTACGGCTACGACACCCTCGACGACATCGCGAAATTCGTCTCCGACGAAGTGGCCGACGCCGGTTGGCAGGTCGTCCCGGTTCAGGACGACCACGAAGGCGGCCTGGTCCAGGCGGTGCACGCGCACCGCAAATCGACCATCGGCGCGATCGTCAACCCCGGCGCGCTCATGATGGCCGGGTGGAGCCTGCGCGACGCGCTCGCCGCCTATCCCGCACCGTGGATCGAGGTGCACCTGAGCAACGTCTGGGCTCGTGAGCGCTTCCGCCACGAATCGATACTGGCCCCGCTGGCCAGCGGAGTCGTCGTGGGTCTCGGCGCGTTCGGCTACCGCCTGGCCGCCAGGGCGCTGTTGCAGCTGTGCGGCCACGAATGAACCACCAGGCCGTCACCAGCGGCCCGGGGCACTCACGACAGGACACCAGGGAGACACCCACGATGCCGGAGACCTCGGCGCGATTCCAGACGTGGCTGCGTCGCTTCAGCCCGCCAGGCGACGCGACGTCCACCCTGGTCTGCCTGCCCCACGCGGGCGGATCGGCCAGTTTCTTCTTCGCGCTCGCTCGAGCGTTGGCCCCGGAGATCGACGTACTGGCGGTCCAGTACCCGGGGCGGCAGGATCGCCGTCACGAGCCGAATATCGACAACCTCCCGGAACTGGCCGACCGGATCGTCGACGCGGTGCGACTCGTGGACGATCGGCCGTTCGCCCTCTTCGGGCACAGTATGGGCACGCTGCTGGCGTACGAGGTCGCCCTGCGGCTGGCCGCCGCCGGGTCGCCGACGCCGACCCACCTGTTCGCCTCGGGGCGCCGGGCGCCGTCCCGGCATCGGAACGACCGGTTGCACCTGTCCTCGGACGACGACATGCTCGCCCACATCCGGCGACTCGGCGGTCCGGGTTCGGCGCTGCTCGACGACCCGGAGATCCAGGCCATGGTCCTTCCCCTCCTCCGCAACGACTATCACGCGGTGGAGACCTACCGGCACGATCCGTCCGCCGTCCTCGACTGCCCGATCACCGTGCTCACCGGCGATCGCGACGCGCTGGTGACCATGGACGAGGCACACGCGTGGGCCCGGCACACGACCGGGCCCACCGAGGTCGTGACGTTGCCCGGCGGTCACTTTTACCTGGCCGACCGGAACGAGGAGGTCGTAGCGCTCCTTCGTCGGCGACTCTCGGCCATCGCCGTGGACAAGACGCCGTAGCGGTCGAGTCCGGCCCGCTATGTCCTGGCCGCCGCGACCAGCTCCGCGACCGAGCGGGCGAGCCCCATCGCCTGCCTGGCGTTCAGGCGTGGATCGCAAGCGGTCTCGTACCGGTTCGGCAGATCCTCTTCCGCGACGGCCGGGACACGACTGAGACATTCCGTGACGTCATCGCCCGTCACCTCCACGTGGATGCCGCCGGGATGGGTGCCCAGCTGCCGGTGCACCTCGAAAAACCCGGTGATCTCGTCGACCATCCGATGAAGCCGGCGCGTCTTGTAGCCGTTCGCCGACAGGTAGGTGTTGCCGTGCATGGGGTCGCACTGCCAGATCACCTGTGACCCGGAGGCGGTGACTTTCTCCACGATCGGCGGCAGGACGTCACGGACCCTGCTGTGCCCCATCCGGCTGACCAGGGTGACTCGCCCCGGCTCACCGTGCGGGTCGAGCCGTCGCACGTATTCGACCGCCTGCTCGGGGGTCGTCGCCGGACCGATCTTGACGCCGATGGGGTTGGACAACAGTTCCGCGAACGCGAGATGGGCGCCGTCGAGCTGGCGGGTGCGCTCGCCGATCCACAGGAAGTGCCCTAGTCCGCTCGACACCCGAGGCTCCGGCCCGCTGGTGTCGGCCCACAGCTGCGACCGTTCGTAGTCCAGCAGGAGTGCCTCGTGGCTGACGTAGGTTTCGTCGCCATCCGTGCCGCCTCGGCGGAATTCACGGACGAGACCCATGGTTTCTACGGCGCACGCGTGGGCTCGCAGCATCCGTTCGGGAGCGGGTGTCCTGGCCACGAGCGTGGATTCGGCCGAGTTGATCATGTCGCCGCGGTAGACGGGCAGCCCCAGTGCGTCGACGGCTTGGGAGCGGGGCTTGGCATACTGTCCGGCCATTCGAGCGATCTTGACGACGGGCAATCCGGCCCGGTCGGCGAGCACCGCGGCCATCCGGTCCAGCGTCCGGAGATTGCCGCGCTGATGCGCTTCGGTGTTTCCGGCGAAAGTCTCCGCGCAGTCGCCTCCCTGCAGCAAGAACGCCTCGCCCCTGGCAACCGCGGCGAGCCGCCCTGCCAGCCGCGCGGTCTCGTCCGGCAGGACGATCGGCCCAGCCCGGCTCAGCGCGGCCACCGCGTCCCGTGCCCGGCGCGGATCGGGCCACTCCGGTTGCTGCGCCGCGGGCTTCCGCAACGCTGCCTCCAGCCGTCCGGCGAGAAAGCCTTCCAGCGGGGGAAAGTGCGTCATCGGCGAGCCCCACCGGACGAACCGACCAGGTCGGCCACGGGAGTTCGCGGCATCCGGGCCAGCTCGCTCGCGACCAGGTCCGGGGGGACGTCACTGACCAGCGCCGCACCCTCTGGTCCGTCCAGGACGAAGGTGAATCCCCGGACCGCCTTCTTGTCGTGTCGCATCAACCGCATCAGGGTGGCGGTATCGGCCTCGGCCGGCAGCGCGTCGGGGAGTCCGTAATGCCGGACGACGTCGCGATGCTCCGCCACCCGGGTCTGCCCGATCCGGCCGAGAGCGCCGGCGAGCCGTCCCGCGAAGACCGTTCCGATGGCCACCGCCTCGCCGTGGCGCACGGCGTAGTCCGTGGCTCTCTCCACCGCATGGCCCAGCGTGTGGCCGTAGTTGAGCAGGTGCCGCGGTCCGGTGTCCCGCTCATCCGCCTCCACGATGCGGGCCTTGAGTGACACGCTGGCGGTGATCTGTTCGACCAGGGTGAGCCCCCGCAGATCCGGTGCGCCGATGAAGTGGCAGCGGGCGATTTCGCCGAGGCCGCTCAGCATCTCCCGCCGCGGCAGGGTCGCCAGGTAGTCGGTGTCGCAGAGCACCGCGCTCGGCTGCCAATACGTACCGACCAGGTTCTTGCCGTCGGGCAGGTTCACCGCCGTCTTCCCGCCGACACTGGCGTCCACCTGTGCCAGCAGGGACGTCGGCAGATGGATCACCGGTACGCCCCGGTGGTACAGCGCGGCCGCCAGCCCGACCACGTCAGTGGTGGTGCCGCCGCCGCACGAGACGACCACGTCGGACCTGGTCAGACCGAACCGTGCGAACTCACCGCACAAGGCCTCCACCGTGCCGAGGGTCTTGTCATGCTCACCGTCGCGCGCGGGCAGCACCAGACTGGGTACCCCGGTGTCGGGCAACGACTTCCGTGGTCGAGCGGACACGACGACGGCCCGCTCAGCGCCCAGCCGCCCGATGACATCGGCGAGCGCCGTCCGCACGCCCGGGCCGATGATCACGTCATACGAATGGTCCCTCAGACGCAGAGAAACCGTGGTCATGTTGTCCCCTTAGGCCGCCGCGTAACGGGTTCCGCCCACCGCCTGATCAGTTTGCCGCCGCCGCTCCGCGCAGCCATCACCAACGTGAATAGTTCGGCCGGGCGGCCCGCCTCCGCGCGGCTCCGGGACACGATCGGACACACGAACGACAGCATCGGGAATGGCCGAGCCGGAACAGAACCAGAGCGGCCCCGCTGTCCGAAGAAGCGCGACTTCCCCTTGGCAGCACCAAAATCCCGGGTACTGCCGAACGCGATGCCGGGGGGTGAAAGATCATCAACCGCCCTGCTTTCGCAGGTCAGAAGCATGCTTTTGGTGGGCCGCCTGGGGCTCGAACCCAGAACCTACGGATGCAAGATCAACTACTCTGGATGGTTCCGGACGACTCCGAATGTCCCCGTTCACCTGGGCATTTCGCAGGTGCAAACGCTGGTCAGTTCGGAGTCATCCTGGTCGAAACTGGCTGTTTGGGGGCACTAAAGGGGCAGTCGCCACCTCGGGAGGCGAGCCGCGTTCGGGAAGCCGCCAATGCCGGCCAATCCACGCGCCTCCTTTCCCGATCCTAAGCCGCCTGAGGCCAGGCCGGACACGGTCAACCCTGTAACCGATCTCGCGCCCGGAACGACCTACGCAAGGTGACCGATGTTACGGAAGGTGACCACGCGCGAGATCGGCGCGAAGCGGGGTTGACCGTGTCCGGCCTGGCTTCGACCATCCGGCGATCGGGTTGGGTGGCGTCCCCGAACGCGCTGACATGTGACAACCTTTCGCGTTCTACCAACCGTCCTGCCGTGTCCTGCGCGCGTGTCCGACGGCGTCCGGCGCGGCCGTCCAAGACGGAGGCGGCCAGGGCGGCCGCGCGCCTGTTCGGACCGCGCGCCCGCCCGGTAGGGCGGCTTGAAGACGTAAAGAAAGTTCTCACCGGCCTCAGAGGTGTCTGCGCCTCTCTAGCAACAACTTAAGGTTTGTCATGACGCATGCTATGCAAGCTATAGAAACATCGTTGAACGAGATAGAGAACCTCAGTCGCTCAATTACCACATCAATCGAGGCGTTGCCTCGAAGGTTGCGAGAAGAATTCGCACGGATATCATCGTTTAACTTTCCGGCAACAATTAAGAATCTCGACTCTGCTGTGACCTCAACCTCAGAACTGGTGCGAGAATTTCGCATTGCAATCGCGCCTGCATCAGGAGACGTATTCCGGTACTTAACTGAAGATTTTGAACTCGCGCTCGCCAGTCTAGTCAGCGAGTTGCAGCCAATCGATATGCTGCTATCCAGCTTAATTAACATGCAGCATAACCTGGCCGACCTGAGACTACAAAACACCGCACTTGATAGCCGAATCAAGAAGATTCGAAACCACCAAAAGCGAGCCATCGAGGTTCTTCGAGAAACTCAGAGCAGACTTCGATCAAACGGTGTTATTTCGCCCGATTTCAACAACTTTATTAGCAGTTGGACTAGCCTGCTTCAGATTGAAGACATACGTTCATCTGTCGAGAATGCAGGAGAGAAGGTAGAGCAAGTACTAGATGCCAGCCGAAAGGCTGCTGGACAGGTCGCCGAAAATAGTCTTTCACTGCACTTCAAGAAAGTTACAGATCGCGAACGCACCATAGCGAACAAGTTTCGCTGGATTGCCGTAGGACTGCTAGCATTGACCGGTGTAGCAAACTTTTATTTGACGAAGGTTTCCCCGGGCGTAACGGCAGCAATTTTTGATCGGTTGCTATTTTCTGTTCCCGCATTGCTCTTAGCAGCTTACTTCGCTAGAGAGTCGTCAAAACATCGGCATGTTTCGCATGACGCAGAGCAAGTTGAAGTGCGACTACTAACTATAGATGCTTACGTAGCATCCCTCGAACAAGAAGCCCAGGATGAACTGCGTGCAGAATTTGGAAAACAGATATTCTCAGTAGAGAATACTGGTACCAAAGACGAAACCGGCCTCGGCATGCTAACCGAGTTGAATAGTTTACTTGACCGAATGATGCCACGCAAACCAGAAGCCTAACGCCCAAAGTCTGTATACTTTACTAGATTTAACTGCTTTGCATCATTCGCTTGAACTAATCTTCTATAAAAAGAAGGCTTCAACATCTCCTTTACCTCACCCAGGTGATGGAATCCGAAGCTTTTTAGTTCGTCTGGAGGAAGTCGAATCTTCCTGATGTCTTCTTCACTCAGAACACCACCGTCAAAAATAAACTGAAGCGAGTCGCGCCAAACGCCATGTTGAGGCATCCAGTCAACAACAAGCAGGTTACCGATCTCAATGTTGATCCCAAGTTCTTCTCGGATTTCACGTTGACATGCAGCGTAGGGAGATTCGTTCGCATCTACAACGCCGCCCGGAATTTCCGGATATGGCTTATAGATTGGGGTGACGAAGAAGATCCGCCCTTGTTCGTCATTGATCAGTACACCTGCGGCGACTGTCTTGCTGGCGATACGGCTAGCGATACCGGGGTTGAACTCGACCTCGGGTTCCCCCTCGGCCTCCATGTCCTGGAAGAATTGGGCAGCCTGCTCGGGGCTGAGGTGGTGTGCCTGCTCAGTCATCAGCGTTCACCCAGCCAGCAGCAACCGGGCACGTTCCCGGAAGTCCCGAACTTGAGGTTGCTTGGCGTATCGCTTGAGCTGAACATCTACCTCTCGGATCACTTGGAGTGAACGTTGCGATGCCTGTTTGTTGCTGGACTCAACCGCGGCTAACCCCAAGCCGGCCGCCTGCTCGATGTCGCCGTTGAGCACTGCGACCTTAGCAAGCTGGCCAGTGCTGTAGACCTGCCGTCGTGGGTGTCCTTGGGCAGCGTTCCAAGCGAGCTTGAGCGGTGCATATGCCTCGTGGGGCTTGCCCATGTCAACCCAGCTCACACCGACGTAGGTTGCGAACACTGCATCAGTCCAGTGTGACGCCCACTCGGGAGTGCTAACAGCCTCTACCTGGGCAAACAACCGCTCTGCATCCAGGATCATCGCGCGACAGTCTGTCTCGTTGCCCAGTCGAGCGTATGCCTGGGCTGCCATGAGAGTGGCTTCTGTGGCGACGATGGGCACCGTGGAGACATGCACGTTCGAGCGTGCGGCGAGTGCGAATCTGAGGGCCTGATCTGGCCTGTTGAGGTAGAGCGCCTGGTGCGCCATCGTGGCCAGGACGTAGGCACCGTAAGCGGGTTCGTCTGCGTCCTTTGCGAGTCGTAGGGCTTGCACGAAGTAACGCTGAGCAACACTGTGCCGTTCTGCGTCGTACGCCATCCAGCCGATCACTTCGCACAAGATGGCGGCCGCCGTGAACAGGGCCCGACTTGCTGGATCGGTTCCAGCCACGCTGAGACGTGGGGCCAGTCGTTCGCGCACGAACCGCACTGCAAGTAGGCGTTGAGTCTCTCCGCCGATCGTTCGATCCAGGCTGTCGAACATCTGGGCAGCACTTCGCACCTCGAGTACGTCTGCCTCGGTGATCCGCCCATCGCTCGACTCGTAGCGCGACTCCCTGAACAGCCAGTCCATGCAGGCAGCGTTCAGGGCATCGACCGAATACGAGCCGTACCCGCGTGATCGGCCACAACAGCCAAGTCCGCCCTTGCCGGGCTCGCCGGAACACCGAGCCATGCCCCCACGGACGCCCCCAGACGTGCCTGGAACGCCACCACGAGCACGATCCCCGCGTCGGTGAGCCGATCTGCCGGGACTGCTACGACTACCGCCACCAAGCCGCCTGGAACTTCCACGCTGGCGAACTCTGGCGACGCACCACCATCGCCCTCAACCGGGCCTTGGCCCATGCCGGCCGAATCCGCGACACCCGCGTCCGGCTCTCCTTCGCCAAGGTCGCCGAATACCAGCGACGCGGCGTCATCCACTTCCACGCGCTCATCCGGCTCGACGGCCGCGACCTGGACAACCCGGACGCGATCCTCGCGCCTGATCCGTCGATCACGATCGACCACCTGCGCAGCTACGTCGACCACGCGGCCGCCACGACCTCGTTCACCACCGAACCCCACCCGGTGAACCCGTCCGGCTGGCCGATCCACTGGGGAGCCCAGGTCGACATCCGCACCGTTAAACTCAGCCCAGCGGACGCAGACGACCACGGCACCTTGACCACCACGGCCGTCGCTGCCTACCTGGCCAAATACGCCACCAAGGCCACCGAGGAAACCGGGCACACCTCCCGACGCCTCGACTCCCTCGGCATCGACCTGCACACCGAGCACGACACCCACCAAGCCCGGCAACTACTCGCCTGCTGGGAACTCAGCTCACGCCCCCTCAACTGCCGCACCAAAGCCCAGCGCGAAGCCTGGGCACAAGGCTGGGGAAAGCTCCAGAAGTGGGCGCACATGCTCGGCTACGGCGGGCACTTCTCCACCAAGAGCCGCCGCTACTCCACCACCCTTGGAGCGCTCCGGGCTGTCCGCAAGGCCTTCAAACGCGGCGACCCCATCGAACCCGCCCAGCCCGAACTACCCCACGACGCAGATCCAGACGGCGATGACTCCATCGTCACCCTGAACTGGATCTTCGACGGCGTCGGCTGGCTCACCCTCGGTGACGCCATGCTCGCCAACACAGCAGCCGCCAAAGCGCGCGAACGAAAGCAGATAGCACGAGAGGAGGTCGAAGAAACCATTGGCAAATAACAGAAAGGAGTGACCCATGAACCCCTTGTGGACGGTCGACGACGTAGCAGCGTACCTCAAAGTCCCTGTGAAGACCTTGTACGACTGGCGCACACGCGACTACGGACCAAAGGGCAAACGCGTCGGCAAATACCTGCGATACAAGGCCGAAGAGGTCATCGCATGGTTCGAATCCCTCGACCCCGAAGCAGCCTAAAAGGACAGAACATGGCACGCCCACCCCTGCCGGTTGGCACGGCTGGCAAGATCACAAGTCGGCGCGATGGTCCTAACTGGATCGCGTTCTGCAAGTACCGTGATCTTGACGGCATCGTGCGCAAGATTCGCGTCTGGGATAGCACGAAGACCAAAGCAGAGAACAAGCTTCGTGAACGCATCCGCGACCGGCAGGCAGTCCAAGGACGAGTCAACATGGACACCAAAGTCGTTGTGGTGGGCGAAAAATGGTTGTCTGAGTTTCGTGAACAGGTCGATCTCGGCAACCGAAGTGGGTCCTCGTTGGACACCTACGAGCACCGCTGGAACGCCCACGTGAAGCCTCGCGTGCTCGGGTTGAGCATGGGCGACTTGGACGCGGGACGCGTTGACACGATCTTGCAAGACATCAACCGCGCATTGTCGGCAAGTTCAGCGAAGACAGCACGCACTGTCCTTTCAGGACTCTGGGGCTACGCTGTCCGCAATGGACCATTGAAGATCAACCCTGTTCGGGACGCTCGTCCCGTGGAGAACCGTAAGCGCCGCAAGGCTCCACGAGCCCTGGAAGTCCACGAAGCACTGGCGATCTTCGAGCTTGCCGACGGTGACGAGATCGCGGTACGGCAGGACCTTCCGGACATCATGCGGTTCTATGCGGGCACAGGGGAACGTACTGGTGAAGGCATCGCCGTGCGCTGGGAGCATATCGACTTCGAAGCCAAGGTCGCGCGCATGGAGGGCAACTTCGTTCGGACCAAGGCCGACGGAGCCAAGATCAATGACGGCAAGAGTGAGAACGCGCAGCGTGACGTCGTGCTAGCCGATTGGCTGGTCACCATGCTGTTGAACCGTCGCGCCCGGATTGCTGCTGAACGTGGCGTGGCTCCGGAGGCTCTGACCGGCTGGATCTTCCCCAACTCCAAGGGTGGCCTCCGGGAGACCAGCAACCTCCGCCGCGACTGGCGAGCCTTCCGGGTACGGCACTGGCTGGGCGACTGGTTCACCCCGCGTACCTTCCGCCGCACCGTCGCCACCGTGCTTACCGACGCCCTACCGGCCCGGTACGCGAGTGACTTGCTCGGGCACTCCCGGGTCTCCCAGACCACTGACACCTACGTCGGCCGGGAGGCGCCGTCACGTCGTGCCGCTGAGGTTCTGGAAGTCCTCGGCGGTGACCTCAAAGAGGGCAGCAAAGGGGCACCATGATCAGACAGGTGATCGTTAAGTGCCTCTGACCTGGGCTTTTGGTGGGCCGCCTGGGGCTCGAACCCAGAACCTACGGATTAAAAGTCCGCAGCTCTACCAATTGAGCTAACGGCCCGTGCGGCTGAGTCTAGTAGACCACCGCCGACCACCAGGATGGCGGGGCCGCCGCCGGAGCGCCACGGAATTGTCGGGGGTCTCTGCCAAGGTCGGGGCATGGACACGATCCCTGACGAGAACTACTCGGCCACTTGGGAGGGCGACCGTTCGGAGCCTCCGCGGGTGGCGAGCGAGCGCGAGATCTTGACGTCCACGCTCGACTGGCATCGGCGCACGTTCGAGCTGAAGTGCCAGGGTCTGACGCCGCAGCAGATGGCCCTGCGGTCGGTGGAGCCGTCGAGCATGTCGCTGCACGGGCTGCTCAGGCACCTCACGGGCACCGAGCGCTGGTGGTTCCGCCTGCAGTTCGCGGGTGAGGACGTCCCGTTGCTCTATTACTCCAACGAGTGGCCGGAGCAGGACTTCGAGGACACGGATGGCGACGTCGAGGCCGCGTGGGCGGCTTGGCGTGAGGAGTGTGCGCGGTCGCGGGAGATCGTGGCGGCCGCGTCGCTTGACGACACGGGCACGAGCCGCCGCGACGGGGAGCCGTTCTCGCTGCGGTGGCTGCTGACGCATCACATCGCCGAGTACGCGCGCCACGCCGGGCACGCTGATCTGCTGCGCGAGCGCATCGACGGGAGGACGGGCCACTGAGACCTTGAAATGCGATGCTGGGGCGATGAACGCCGATCCCGACTCCGGCCTCTTGTCCCCGGTCCGTGCCGGCACGCCCGCCGAGGCGGCGACGGGTGATCTCGCCTGGGTACGGGCCCTTCTGGACACGGAGGCGGCGCTCGCCAGGGCGCAGGCCGGCACTGGGCTGATTCCGCAGGCCGCCGCGGAGGCGATCACCGAGGCCGCCGCGTCGGTCGAGATCGACGTGGTCGCGTTGGCGAGGGCGGCTCGTGAGACGGCGAACCCGGTCGTGGGGCTGATCAAGGAGCTGACCGAGGCGGCCGGGACGGAGTACGTGCATCGCGGCTCCACCAGCCAGGACATCTTCGACACCGCGATGATGCTGGTCGCCGCGCGGACCCGGGCGCTCATCACCGCGGACCTCGAGGCGACGGCGAACGCGCTGGCGGATCTCGCCCGCGCGCATCGCGACACGATCATGGCCGGGCGCACCCTCACCGCACACGCGGTCCCGACCACGTTCGGGCTCAAGGCGGCGGGCTGGCGGCAGCTGACCCTCGACGCGCTCGACAGGTTGGACCGCGTCGTCCTGCCGGTCTCGCTCGGGGGTGCGGCGGGCACGAGGGCGGCGTACGCCGAGTACGCGCGGCTCGCCGAGCTGCCCGACGGCTATCCGCAGCGGCTTCAGACGGCGTTCGCCCAGGAGACCGGCCTCGCCGAGACCACGCTCCCCTGGCACACCCTCCGCACCCCGACGGCCGACCTCGCGGCCGCTCTCTCGTTCACCGCCGCCGCGCTCGGGAAGATCGCGGTCGACGTCCAGTTCCTGACGCGCACCGAGGTCGGGGAGGTCACCGAACCGGCGGGCGAGGGCCGTGGCGGTTCCTCGGCGATGCCGCACAAACGCAATCCGGTACTCGCGACGCTGATCCGTTCGGCCGCGTTACAGGTCCCGGTGCTGGCCACCGGTGTCACCCAGGCCCTGCTCTCCGAGGACGAACGGTCCGCGGGCGCGTGGCACGCCGAGTGGCAGCTGCTGCGCGAGTGCCTGCGCCTGACCGGCGGCGCCGCGCATACGGCGGCCGAACTCGCCCGCGGTCTGGTCGTCAACGACGAACGCATGCGCGAGAACCTCGCCTTCACGCACGGCCAGATCGTCTCCGAGCGGCTTTCGACCGTGCTTGCCCCGCTGCTCGGCAAGGCGCGGGCCAAGGAGGTCCTCGGCCGAGCGTCCAAGCTCGCGTTGGAGCAGGACAGGGCCCTCGGCGAGGTACTTTCCGACCTGCCGGAAATAACCGGAGCGCTCTCCGCGGAATCCCTCGCCGACCTGCTGGATCCCGCGAACTACACCGGTTCGGCCGGGGTGCTCACGGACGCCGCGCTGGAGGCCCGCGAAGAAAATCCGCGAACTCCTTGAACCGGTCCCGCGAGGGGTCCGTGTAGGGGGTACAAGCTCACCGCGCCAAGCCGCGGAACCCCTACGAACAAGGAGAAATCCCATGCTTCGCAAGCGTTTCGTCGTCGCAGCGGCGTCCGCGGCCGTGGGCCTGGTGGCGCTGTCGGCCTGCTCCGGCGGCACCGAGACGGCGGCGCCCGCGGTCGCTCCGGCCGCCGCGGTGGCCGGGGCCGGCGGGAATGCCCCGGCGGCCAAGGGCGAGACCAAGGTGGCCGTGGCCGAAGCCGGGAACCTCGGCCAGGTGCTCGTCGACAAGGACGGGTTCACCTTGTACCGCTTCGACAAGGACAGCGCGAAGCCGCCGAAGTCCACTTGCGACGGTGACTGCGCGAAGGCCTGGCCGCCGGTGGTCGCCGAGGGCGACGTCCAGATCGAAGGCGTGGATCAGGCCCTGGTCGGCGAGCTGACCCGCGCCGACGGCCGCAAGCAGGTCACCGTCGGCGGCTGGGCGCTTTACCGCTACGCCAAAGACACCAAGGCGGGCGAGACGAAGGGGCAGGGCGTCGGCAGCACCTGGTACGCCGCGAACGTCAAGGGCGGCAAGGCGGGCCAGGCGGCGAAGGAGGCCGAGGCGGCTCCGGCCGAGCAGAAGGCCGAACAAAAAGACGGCGCCACGAAGCTGGTCGCGAGCAACGTCGACGGCATCGGACCGGCCATTGTGGACCAGGAGGGTTTCACCCTCTACATGTTCACCAAGGACAAGAAGAACAAGCAGCCGACCTGCAACGGTGACTGCGCGAAGGCCTGGCCGCCGGTGCTCGCCGAGGGCGACGTCCAGCTCGAAGGCATCGACCAGAAGCTGCTCGGCACGGTGAAGCGCGCGGACGGCACCACGCAGGTCACCGTCGGCGGATGGGCCGTCTACCGCTACGCCAAGGACGCGAACGCCGGCGAGGCGAACGGTCACGGCGTCGGCGACACCTGGTTCGTCATCGAGCCCGCGGGCTGCAAGAGCACCGCGCCGGTGAAGAACAAGGCGGCACAGAGCGGGAACGCCTCCGAGAAGAAGGAAGACGCTCCCGCCCAGTCCGGTTACTGAGACTAGTGGGCCATGCCCGGCGGTCGCTCTTCATGAGCGGCCGTCGGGTTTTTCTTGTGCTTCGGCCATCGCGAGCGGTCCGGATGGGATTCGACGACCGTGGCGCTGTCGGCCTGATCCGCCATCACTGTTTCGTCCTCGTCCTCCGGCAGCAGCACCTTGTGCCGCGCGGGCAGGAACGCGATCACCAGCCCGAGTGCGGCGAGGCCGAGGTGCAGCCAGTTGTCCGGCCCGTTGAGGTTGAACGGGTTCCCCGCCTGTGACACCGGGTTCGTGGAAACGGTCCCGGCGATCATGAGGCCCCAGACGAACAGCGCCCCGAAGGCGATGAACGTCAGGAAACCGAAGGCCCGGGACCGGCCCGAGCCGAAGGTCAGCAGCAGACCGATCGCGCCCAGCAGGACGAATCCGAGGTTGTAGAGCGGGTTCACCGAGAATCCGAGAACGGTCGCGTCGTGACGGCCGGCAAAATCGGCGAATCCGGTCCTGGTGAAGCCCACGATCCCGAACACCAGGAATGCCAGGCTCGCCAGCCCGGCGAGGACCTGGGCGGGTTGGAGTCCCGCCGTTCGGATCCGAGCGCGTTGTGCACGTGCCATTGCTCCGCCTCCCAGAGTTGGCGAATTGAATTCACGCTGGAGCCCGGATACCCCGAGGCCCTCCCGGGCAAACCGAGGCGGCCGAATGGCCTAGCCGTGAACACGAACGGGTGATGCGGGCAACAACTTGTGTGGGCAAAGCAAGCGGGGTCTTCCTCCTGGTGGGGCTGTGCCTGGGTGCGATCGTCGCGATGACGCTGGTTCCGCCGTCGCGTTCCGGCCCGGCGGCGATCGCGGCGTCGAGGGCCGCGGTGCTGACGATCGAGGCCGAAGCGGTGCCGGTCGAATCCCCGCCCCCGTCCTCCTCGGCGGTGCCGGGGCCACCGCCGAAGACCGTCGACATCCAGGCCCTCGCGGACCTCGTCCCCGGCGGGCAGGTGAGCGCGGTCGTCTACGACCGCACGGCCGAGAAGACCGTGGTTTCCCTCAAATCCGAGCGTTCCTACACCTCGGCGTCGCTCGTCAAGCTCCTCATCGCACTGGAAGCGCTTCAAGCGGGCACACCGGCGAGCACCGTGCAGCGGATGCTCTCGGCCAGCGACGACGGCATCGCCAGCAGGTTGTGGTCGGCCCACGGCGGGCCGGTCATCGTCACCCGATGGGTGGCGAAAATCGGCCTCGGCGGCACGCGTCCGCCCGAAGATCCCGGCCGCTGGGGTGACACCAGGATCACCGCCGCGGATGTCGTGAAGGTCTACCGCTACCTGCTGGACCAGGCGGGCGCGGGCACGCGGACGACGATCATGCGCGCGTTGAGCGGCGCGACCGAGAGCGGCTCCGACGGGATCCGGCAGTACTTCGGCATCCCCGACGGCGTCGGCGACCTTCCCTGGTCGATCAAGCAGGGCTGGGCGTGCTGCCGCGGTTCCCGGATCCTGCACAGCTCCGGCGTCGTCGGCGAAGAAGACCGCTACCTCGTCGTCGTACTGACTTCCCAACCGACGTCCACCACCTATTCCGGCGCCGGCAAGCGGGTGACCGACGTGGTGAAGGCACTGCTCCCCGCTATTGACGGCCTGTAAACAAGGTGGGACAGTGGCCGTACGCCACTCTTCCGGGAGGTCGTCATGAGCACCGAAGCCCACCTGCCCGCCGTGACCCCGCTCGGCCCGGATTCCGTTGCCTGGCAAGTGGTCGGCGACCGGAGGCTGCTGCTCGGCGCGGGGACGGCGTTGCTGCTCCAGGTCGCGCATCCGGTGGTCGGCGCGGGCGTCCACGACCATTCGAACTACACCGAGGACCCGTGGGGCCGTCTCGACCGGACCATCGATTCCTTGCTGTGCCAGGTTTTCGGCGGCCGGGAAGCGATCGCGGAGGCCGAGCGGCTCCGCGAGATGCACAAGGCGATCAAGGGGGTCGACCACCACGGCGAGCGCTATCACGCGCTGAACCCCGAGGCCTACTGGTGGGTGCACGGATCGACGTTCTGGACGACCGTCCGCATGCACGAGGTCTTCGTCCATCCCTTGTCCCGCACGGAAAAACACCGTTTCTACGCGGAATGGCGACGGCTTGGCCTGCTGCTCGGCCTCCGTGCGCACCACATGCCGGAGGACCTCGAAGGATTCGAGGCCTACTTCGACGACGTCGTCGCGAACCGGCTCGAGGACAACCATACGGTCCGAGAACTGCTCCGTTCGATCACCATGCGAGACACCCCATCGCCGCCTTGGTGGTTCTTGCCTGAGGCCTTCTGGCGGCCCGTCCGGCCCGCGGGCGGGAACGTACTGACGCTGTGCGCGATCGGCTTGCTACCTCAGACTCTTCGCGATCGCTTGGGTCTCAAGTGGACAGACCGCGACGAACGCCGGCTCCAGCGGATGGGCGCGGTCACGAGAGCGACCGGCAACCGGGTTCCCGACCGGCTTCGCTTGTACCCCAAGGCTTATCGCGCCAAGCGCGGCTAGCTGAGGGGTAACCGCAAAGGTGTCGGGTCGCGGAGATTCGCTCGCGGCCGCGGGGGTGATGGGGTCGCGAAAGCCACTTTCGGGACATCAGGCGTTGCGAAAGCCAGGCGGTTTCAATCGGTTGTTGCAAGTGGTGGCGGCTGATAGGGAGATCGTCATGCCAGGAGCCCGGTTGACGCGCGAGGAGCGGGAAAAGATCCAGAATGGTCTGGATCAAGGTCTTACTCAGGACG
>NZ_QHHW01000038.1:0-138573 GCF_003947325.1 Amycolatopsis sp. WAC 01375 | reverse complement strand
GCACCGACCGCGGCAACCACCGATGAACCCGCACCACCACAACCCCGCCCTCCATCACACGGTGTTGCAACAACCCCATGACCCCGAGACTCCTTGAGGGACCCAGAGTCCCTCAAGGAGGCCTTCATTTGTGTACCTACGCCTGACCTGCGGGTTGGTGGGCGGGTCGTGAGGTGATGCCACCACCAGGTCGATGGACGTCGCGGTGTCTGGACACCGATCTCGCGTGATTGAAGGCGGAACTCGCGTGATTAGCCTTCACGGACTTGAGTGCTCGAGTCAGCACGAAAACCGCCGGACCAGCGCCTTTGATTTCCTGGCATCGACCCCACCACTAGCCTCCCCGCGAACACGACACGTTCGACTTAGCCACGACGTGCGGTGGTGATGCGCAGTGAGGCCTGGGCGGCGTCGAGCGTCCGGGCGCATTCACCGATCGAGTCGGCGACCGCGGTGACGTAGGCGACGCGACCCCAAACGGTGCCTTTGGGCGGCGGGGAAACCACGGCGCCGGGCGCGGCGATGGTGACCGCGTGGTCCACTGTGGACGGAAGCGTCGTCGGGTCGAAATGGATCGAGGCGATGGTGGTGTCGTCGCGGTCGACGTAGCAGAAGCGGATACCCGCCACCCGCCGCCGGGTGGGACGCACGTCGAGATCGTGACCGCAGGCCGCCGCGGCGGCGAGGGCGCCGGGGTCGATGCCGGTCGCCAGCTTGCCGAGACACGGGATCAGGTCGCCGCCGAGCCTGCCGTTCACCTCGATGAGTTTCGGGCCCGTCCCGGTCAGCATGTACTCGGTGTGCGTCCACCCGTCCCGGAAGCCCAGCGCGGTGTGGGTGTCCTGCAGGAGCGCGGTGAACGTGGAGTCGGCGAGCAGCGGATCGTCCGCGTCCACGTAATGGCCGATCTCTTCGGCGTAGGGCGGGAAGCCGACCACCTTGCGGGCCAGGAAGAGCGGTGTCACCTTCCCGTCCTGGACGACCGAGTCGACGCTGATCTCCTCGCCGGTCACGCACTGTTCGACCAGGACCGGGTGATCACTGGCGTAGACGACCGGGTCGGGTGCCTTGGTGTCGCGGGTGAAGGCGAACATCTCGCGCAGCCGCTCGGGGTCGTCGACCCGGACGACACCGAGGCTGGCGCCGAGACCACGGGGTTTGAGGATGGCCGGGTATCCCACCTGCTCCGCCGCGGCCAGTGCCTGGGGGAGGGTGCGGACCTTGACCGAGCGGGGCTGTGGCACGCCGGCCTTGGCCAGCGCGGCGCGGGTCTGCGCCTTGTCCCGCAGCCGCCAGATCATCGCCGGGTCGCCGCACCGCAACCCGAGTGCCTCCGCGACATGGGCGGTGGCGTGGATACGCCCTTCGTCCCAGCAGAGCACGCCGTCGATCGGCTCGGCTTCGTTCAGCCGGAGGGCCTCGCGGGCCATCGCGGGACCGTCGATGGTGCTGGGCAGCACGGACCAGCCGGTGATGTACTCCCGTTCCCATTGCGGTTCGGCGGTGTGGAACAGGTGGACCCGGTACCGGGCGCTGATCGACCGCAGCAGGTACTCCCGGAACACCTGCCAGCCGGTCGCGATCAGCAGCAGCCGCGGTCGCGTTTCACTGGACATGGAACCTCTTCTCCCGTACGCGTTCCTCGTCCGTGACGGCGATACGCCGCACCGCGTAGCGCAGTGTCGGCGGCGCCATCAGCGACGTCACGATCGCCACCAGCACGATGATCGTGTAGGTGGCGGTGCTCAGTACGCCGAGCCGCAGCCCGACGATCGCGACGATCACCTGGATCACGCCGCGCGCGTTGAGACCGCTGCCGAGCGCCAGTCCCTCCCAGTGACTCAGCCTTCCCACCCTGGCACCGAGATAGGCACCGGTGAACTTGCCGACGACCGCGACGACCAGCACCAGCACTGCCGAGCCGAGCACCGCGGGATCGCGAAGCGCGGTGAGGTCCATCCGCAGTCCGGCGGTGGCGAAGTAGATCGGGGTGAGCACCGCCAGCACGATCGTGCGCAACGGCGCCAGCCGCGCGATATCGATGTGCCGGGACGAGCCGATGAGGAGTCCGCACAGCAGCGTGCCCAGTACCGGTTCCATGCCCAGCGCGTGGGTGCCCGCGGCGGCCAGCAGGAGCAGGACCACGACCGTGGCGATGCCGGGGCCGGCCTCGGAGGAACGGGCAGCCAGTCGCAACGACGCGTTGACCAGCGGACGTCCGACGACGACCGTGAGCACCAAGACCACCAGCAGACCGCCGACCGACAGCGCCACCTGGCCGACGACCAGCCCGGTGACGGCCAGCGCGGACACCACCGAAAGCAACAGCCAGCCGATGATGTCGTCCACGGCCGCGGCGCTCACGATCAGCTGGCCGATGTCGCGGTGCAGCAGCCGCATCTCCAGCAGGGTCTTCGCGATCACCGGGATCGCGCTCACGCCCATCGCGACACCCATGAACAACGCGAACACCGCGCGGTCGATCCCTGCCGGGACCAGTGAATCCGGCAGCGCGAAGCCGAGCCCGATGCCGAGGCCCAACGGCACCAGCAGGCCGCCCGCGCTGGTCCAGGCCGCGGGTTTGCCCTTGCGTCGCACCAGCTTCAGATCCATGTGCAGACCGGTGATCCCGACAAGCAGCAGTACGCCGAGCTGCCCCACGGCGTCGAGCAGGTTGAGCTGCGCGGCCTCGCGCGGCAACAACCAAGCCGAGAGGCCGGGTGCCAGATGGCTCAGCACCGACGGTCCGATGAGGACACCGGCGGTCAGTTCACCGACCACCGCCGGCATCTTGAGCCGGAGCGCGAGCCGTCCGAGCGCGAGCGCGAGCCCGAGCAGCAGTCCCAGCTGGAGCAGGAACAGCAGCATGGAGTGCGCGCCGATGGGGGCGACGGGGCTAGGCATCGACGTAGTACCAGTTCTCCGGGCTGATCATGCCGAACGGGTTGACCGGCTCGAAGCCGCGCAGGTTGTCGGCGACCTCGAACAACCGGATCGGGAAGTTGGGGTTGAAGACGACCGGCACCTGCTCGGCGATGTAGTCCTGGTACTCGTACAGGATTTCCGGGTCGTCGGTGGTGACCGTGCGCTCGATCAGCTCGTCGGCCATCGGGTCGTGGTAGTGGCCGAAGTTGCCGCCCGCGTCCGTCCTGAACAGGACCTCGCCGGTCGGGTGGTGATAGACCCAGCCGCCGTTCCAGCAGCACATCTCCCACTGGCAAGGGGTTTCGTCGGTCGGGTAACAGGGCGCGTCCTCGGCGACCAGTATCGAACCGTAGACCTCCTGCAGCCGCAGTTCGATCCCCGCCGCGGCGGCGTCGTGCCGGTATTGCGTCATCAGCCTGGTCAGCGCCGGTCGCCCTTCGACGTAACGCAGCAGGAAGCTCAGCTTGGTGCCGCGCGGGATCCCGTCGCCCGCCCGCTCCGGATCGACGCACACCGCCGGCGTGACGCTGGTGTCCCAGCCGTGCTCGGACAGCAGTTCCCTGGCCCGGTCGGGATCGAACGGCAGTGGCCACGCCCCGCCGCGCTGCGGCGGTGACACCAGATCGGTGACCGGGAGCATGGGCATCGGGCCGTTCTGCCGGTAGGCGTAGCCCTGGTAGATGTCCCGGACCGCGGAGTCCTGGTCGAGGGTGCACTGCAGTGCCTGCCGGAGGTAGGTCTGGGCGAACATCTTGCCGACCACGGTGGGATTGTTGAAGTTCAGGCTGGTGTACCGGATGCAGTACGCCACCTGCGGCACCATCGTGTAGCGCCCGGCCAGCGGGTTCACCCCGCCCTTGGCCGGATCGTCGGTGTGACCGGTGGCGAAGCTGAGCGGCAGGTAGCCGACCTGGACCGCGTCCTCGCCGTCCGGCCCGTTCTCCAGCCGTCGGTACTCCTCCTCGTCGGAGGAGAACGGGATCTGCCGGAACTCGTCGAGACGCGGTTTGTTCGGGCCGGAGTAGTGCTCGTTGGGCACGAACGTCACCACACCGTCCAGGGTGTAGCTCTTCAACCGCCATGCTCCGCTCACGACACTCCAAACAGGACTTTCGGCCCAGCGGGTGCGGTGTTCGTTGCGCTCGTCGATGATGTCGCCCTGTTCGGCCATCAGGTAGTCGTAGACCGCCTCGACGTCGGCGAGATCGCCGGAGGCGTTGGCCGGGCCCTCCGCGGTGCGGTCCCATGCCTTCGGCAGCGGAATGATCAGGCTGAGCTGGTTCATCAGCACCCAGCGCCGGGAGTAGACCTTGTCGAAGGTGAAGTAGCAGGTGTCCTCGGACAACTTGCCATACTCGGTGCAGTTGTCGGGGAAGTAGCCGGGGGTGTACTCGCCGTACCGGTCGCCCTTGACCTTGAGCAGGTTCACCCAGAACAACACGTTGTCGGCGCACAGAGTCTCGCCATTGGACCATTTCCACGGCTTGATCTTGACCGTGACGGTCAGCCCGTCCTCGCTCCACACGGGCGGCTCGCCGATACTCGTGGCGTAGTCGACCTCGGGTGTGCCGTCGCTGCCGAAGAAGTACAGGGTGCGGTACATCAGGGCCTGGAACTCCAGGACGTTGCGCATGCCCATGCGTTCCGCCGGGGTGAACGGGAAGATCACCGCCGGCGGGAAGCCCGGCGCGCAGGCCCAGGTGACCGTGCCGCCGCGGCGCGCCTTCTCGCCTCGAGTCGCGGGTTTCGAGGTGGTCCGGGTCATCGCCATCACCGGATCTCTTGGAGGCGGGAGACCCCGACGGACTGGTGCGGGCCGTAGCGCTGCCACACCTCGTCGAGCTGGATCCGGCCGTCGTCGAGGATCCGCGGGACGCTGGTGCAGTGACCGGAGATCACCTCGCCGCTCTCCAGGACCATGCAGTACGCGAAGTCGAGTTTGCCGTCGGGGCCACAGGTTCCGGTCAGCGAGCCGCGCCGGGCTCTGCCGCCGGTGAACTCACCCCAGATCAGGTCGCCGTTCTGCCGGTAGACCGCGACCCGGTCACCGCCGGTGTCGTCGCCGGTGTCGTCGACGGCGACCGGACGGAACCGCCGGCCTTCGTAGTTGATCATGGTCACTCCTTTGTGGAGGGCTGCACGGTTCCCTCGTGAGTGGCAAAGAGGGTTAGTGAGGCGTGAGGCGAAGGTGGCGTGGTCGGTGCAGGTGGTCGTGAGTGGCGTTTCGGGTTCTAACCCGAAACGCCACTCACGACCCGCGGAGCTCCAGCGCGCAGCATTTCGCCGCGCCACCGGCCTTCAGCAGTTCGGACAGGTCGACGCTGATCGGCTCGAAACCTGCCGCCCGCAGGCTCTCGGCGAGGTGAACGGCCGCCTGGGGGAGCAGCACATGCTTGCCGTCGGAGACGGCGTTGAGACCGAAGACCTCGGCGTCGGCCCGGTCCGCCCGGATCGCGGTCGGGTACAGCTCGCGAAGCAGGGCCTGGCTGTCCGGCGAGAACGCGCCGGGGTAGTACATGATCTCTTCGTGGTCGAGTACCGCCAACGCCGTGTCCAGGTGGTAGAAGTACGGGTCGACCAGGCGCAAGGTGACCACCTGCACGCCGAAATGGTCGGCGGCCTCGGCGTGCGCGCGCTCGTCGGTGCGAAAGCCCGTGCCTGCCAGGATCCGGGTGCCGGTGGGCAGCATGTCGCCTTCGCCCTCGTTGACGAACCGGGCGCGCCGGACCGGGTAGCCGTGCTCGGCGAACCAGGCTTGATAGGCGGGCGCCTCGCCGAACCGTTGCGGATGCCGGTACCGGGCGGCCAGCACCTGGCCGCCGAGCACGGTGGCCGCGTTCGCGGCGAACACCATGTCGGGCAGGCCGGGCCGCGGCGGTACCACGTCGACCTGATGGCCGAGCGCGACCAGCCGGGCACGCAGCCGGTCCCACTGCATGATCGCCAGTGGCGTGTCGGTCGGCTTGTCCGGCTCCATCCACGGGTTGATGGAGTAGCTGACCTCGAAATGGTCGGGCGGGCACATCAGGAACCGCCGGGGGCTGGCCACTCTCATCGGTCACGCTCCAAGGTGACGGTGATCTTGTTCGCCAGTTCGGTCATCAGCTCGTAAGCGTCCTCTTTGGACGTACCGGTGGTGCCGAGGAAGCCGAAGATGGTGTTGCCGTCGGGCGGCCGGAGGATGACGTCGCCGGGGCGGGCGGTGATCTGCAGCAGGAAGACCCGGTCCGATTCGCTGACCTCCGGCGGCACCTCGATGTGCTCGACCACACCGCTCTCGCAGATCAGGCACATCGCCGTGATGTGTGTCCCGGTCGGCCAGTAGTGGCGGACGGGCGGCTTGACCCCCCGGCCGACGTCGACCACGGCACGGATCGGATCGTGGTCCGCGGTGAGCCGGGCGATGGTGTCCAGCCCGCCGCCGCCGACCCTGGCCGCGATCTCCAGCAGATGCGGTTTGCCGTCGTGGTAACGCACTTCGGCGTGCATCGCGCTGCGCCGCAGTCCTTGCGCGCGGGCGGCCGCCTTGACCACGTGGTGCACCCGGGCCAGTTCTTCGGCGGGCAGGGAGGTCGGCGCGTGGTGCACGTCGTCGTCGAAACTACGGCCCTCCGCGGTGATCCGGTCGACCACCGAACCGAGGTAGAGCTCGTCGTCCCAGGCGAGCGCCTCCATCAGGTACTCCGGTCCATCCAAAAAGGACTCGACGAGCAGCCCGATCGGACCGAGGTCGACGTCGTCGGCCTCGGCGTTGATCCAGAACATGTTCCGAAGTCCTTCGCTGGCCGTGGTGAAGTCACGGGCGAGCTCCTCCGGACCGTCCACTCGGTACACCAGGTGACTGCCGGCACCCAGGGTGGGTTTGAGGATGACCGGGTAACCGAATTCGGCGGCCGCCGCGAGCGCGTCGTCCAGTTCGGTGACGAACCGGAAGGCGGGAATGGGCACCCCCGCCCGTTCGTACGCCTGGCGCATCAGCAGTTTGTTGCGGCTGTTGCGGGCACCGTCGACGCCGATGCCTGGCAAGCCGAGGGCTTCCGCCACCGAGGCGACCGCGATCACCGCCGCCTCGGAGAAGGTGATCACCCCATCGAAATGCTCGGTCGCATGCCATTCCTCGGCGCAGGCGATCATCTCGTCGATCTTCTTCGAGCCGACCAGCCGGTAGTGGTCGGACGGCCAGAAGTCGGCCGTCCCCTCACCGTTCATCACGTACAGGTCGACGCCGAACGCCTGCACCTGCCGATAGCGGGAGTGGTAGTAGGTCAGGTACTGACGGGTCTCGATGGTCAGCAGCTTCATGGCTCGCCTCCTCGGGCAGCCGGGGGAGTCGGAACACGGGAACGGATGCGGGTGGTTCGGCGGTGAGGGACAGGTCGACCCCGTCCTCGCCCGCCGTCTCGGCCGCGTCGATCAGGATCGGGGCGGCCCCCGCGAGCAACGTGCGGGTCTCGAGCACCAGATCACCCGGGGTGATCGCCGAGCCGTCGTCGAGGCCGCGCAGCCGGTCAAGCTGGGTGAGCACCGTCTCGGCGGCCCGGTTCATGCTGTAGCCGGGCAACTCGTAGCAGCCGCGGAACCGCGCCAGCATGGCCGCGGCTCGTCGCCGTCCGGCGGGGGACACCGGGAGCGTGCCGGAGAGCCCGTGCAGCGCCGACGACATCGCCTCCGCCAACGCGTTCCACGGCGCGCTGAGCCGCCGGTACCCGGTGTCACGCAACCCTTCCCGGCTGAAGTCGGTGCGCGCCTGCTCCGGTGCGGTGTGCGCCAGATGGAACCGGACCAGGTCGCGCGGGACCTCGGCGAGCAGCTCGGCCGCCCGGATCAGATGACCGCGGCTGGTGGAGAACTTCTCCCCGGCCATGTTGTAGAACTCGTTGCAGACGTTGGCCGACGGTGTGACGTACCGGTCGCCGTGGGCCAGCAGGAACACGAGATCCATCAGGCCCCAGTGGTAGACGTTGTCGTAACCGTGGAAGTAGACGACGTCGGCGTCGTGTTCGGCGCGCCAGTGCTCGTCCACCGGCACCGTGGTGTCGCCCGCCGACCACCAGGTGCTGTACATGACCGCGGGCATCGCCTCGATCCACGGGTACAGCATCTGGCCGGGTGTCTCCGGGAACGGCGCGGGAATGCCCCACCCGGCCGGGATCGTCACGGGAATCTCCGGCAGCGGCCCGGCCAGCAGCTCACCGATCAGCTGCGTCGCGTGCGGACGCCACCGTCCCGCCTGCGCGGCGTAGTAGGCGGTGAGCCGTTCCCGATACTCCTCCATCGGCAGCACCAGGATCTCCGTGTCCCGGTAGGACACCGGGTCGTCCGGGTCCATTGTGGAGCGTGGATCGAGCAGCTCGTCGTAGTTGTTCGGGTGCCCGCAGGCCTCGCAGACCCCGCCGCTGCTGACGGCCAGGCAGACCGGGCAGGTGCCGGTGACCAGTCCGTCGAACAGGTACGTGCCGGACCGCGTCGCGACCGGCAGCCGCACCGTACGTTTCCGGAACCGGCCGGCCTCGTACAGGGCGGTGACGAATTCGAGCACCGTGCGCCTGTACACGTCGTCGATCGGCGGGAGACCGGCCATCGAGATGCCCATCGCGGAAAGCGAACGCCCGATCGCCGCGGTGGAGCCGTCGCACAGCGCCCGCGGGGTGGTGCCCGATCGCCGGGCGGTGGACACCACGTAGCTCTGGCTGTCGTCGGTGCAGGTCGTGTAGATCACCGAGGCGCCGGTGGCCCGCAGGTACCGGGCGTACACGTCGCCCGCCAGGTAGGGCCCGGCCAGATGTCCGATGTGCAGGTCGCCGTTGGGCGTCGGGGTCGCGGCGACCACGATGGTCGTGGACATCTACACGCCGGCCTCGTCGCGGGTGGCGAACCGCCCGGCCATGTCCCTGTCCCACCAGACCGCGTACATCCGGAACTCCTCGGTGCCGGTGTTCACCACCTGGTGCCGCGACCCCGGGGGGAAGTGCACGATGTCGCCTGCGGCGAATGGCACCCGGCGTCCGTCGCAGACGATCTCCGCGGCCCCGGTCATGGCCACCCAGATCTCGTACTCGTGGTGGCTGTGCGCGCCGGACTCCGCGCCCGGCGCCACCACACACCAGGAGCCCTCGAACGGTGCGTTCAGCTCCGGCCACGGCAGCAGCCGGGTGGCGGCCAGCCCGTTGTCCGGCTTGAGGTTCGCGGGATCGAGCCTTCGGATCTCCATCATGGTCACTGCGCTCCTTGGGTGGCGGCGAGCAGGCGGGCGGCGGCTTCGGTGATGGCGGGCAACGGCGGCGTCCGGCGTTCGGCGAGCAGGTCGGTGACGATCTCCGCCGCCCGCGCGGCCAGCACACTGAGCAGAGAGTCGGCGATGCCGTGGGTGGCCTCGTTCACCCCCTGCAGGTGACAGGTCCCGCTGAACGACGGGGGCAGGCTCATCCGGTAGCTGCGGTTGACGGTGATCTCGTCGATCCCGACGGCGGAGGCCATGTCGTCGACGATCCGTGGCATCCGCTTGGTGAAACCGGTACCGAGCAGCACCACGTCACAGCGGAGCGTGGAGCGATGGCCGGATTTGCGGTCGACGAGAGTGAGCACGATCTCGCGGCCGTCCATCTCGGCCTCGGCCACGTCGACCATCGGGATCATCTCGATGCGTTCGGTCCCGGTGAGCCGTTCGATGTACATCTGCCGGTACAGGGTGTCGAGCATGTCGGTGGTGAGACCGGCGTAGTTGGTCCGGTGCATCTCGCGCAGCAGCTGCGCCCTGGCCTCCGGCCGCGCCGAGTGGAACTCGTCCACAAACGACGGGTAGAACAACTCGTTCGTGAACTTGCTCGTCTCGTAGGCGTTGAGGCCGATCGAGCGCATCACCATCGTGCACTGTGTCCCGGGGAACGTCTGGTGTGCCGTCCAGAGCATCTCGGCCGCGCTCTGCGCCCCGCCGACGACCACGATCCGGCGTGTCTGCTCGGGGTCGATCTCGCCGATCCGCGCCGCGAACTCGGTGCTGTGGATCATCAGCTCGCGCGGGATGGCCGCGAACGTCTCCGGGATGTACGGGTCCCGCCCGGCCGCGACCACCAGGTGACGGCACACCACGGCACTGCCGTCGGCCATCTGGACCAGCCACTCGCCGGTCCCGTCCGCGATACCGAACGGCCGGACCGAAACGCAGCGCCGTCCGTAGTCGATCCGCACGTTCGGCAGGGATCTCGCGACCCAGCCCAGATAGCCGGAGATCTCCATCCGGTACGGCGTGAAGCTGCCGAGGTTGATGAACTGGTCCAAGCGGCCGACGGAATGCAGGTAGTTGACGAAACTGAAGGGGCTCCGCGGGTTGCGCTGGGTCACCAGGTCCTTGAGGAAGGAGACCTGGCTCTGCGTCCACGGGATCAACATGCCGCGCTGCCAGACCACGTCGTCCTGCTGTTCGACGATGAGCGTTTCCTTGGCGAGCTCGGACTTCGCGAGCTCCTCGACCGCGACGGCGAGCGCGAGGCCCGACGGGCCCGCTCCGATCGCCAGCAACTCTACTTCTTGAAATCGCACCGCAAATCCTCCCCGGCTATTCGCGCCGACCGGCGCCCGTGTTGGTCGTCGCGGCGACCGCGACGAGATCGATCAGGGCCGTCACCGTGTGCGCGGCGTGGTAGCTGCGCAGATCGAGCGTTACCGACAGCCTGCTTTCCAGCTGGGAAAGGACTTCCAGCGACGAGAGGCTGTCCCAGCCGTGGGTGGCGAGCACGGGGCGGGCCCGCAGGTCGCCGTCCGGTTTGTTCAGCACTTCGCTCAGCGTGTTCAGCACGACGGACGCCGTGTCATCCATGTCGGTCATCACTCGTCTCCGGGTAGGCGATCCAGGTGGGCAGGCAACTCGGCGCGGTGGCGGGCACCACGGTGTACAGGCCGTCCTCGTCGGACGGGGTGAAACCGGCCTTCTCCCAGAAGCCGTCCGCCACCTTGTTGCGTCCGGTCGGCACGTAGCGGCCGGCCAGTGCGGTGGCCCCGGCGTCGCGGGCCCGCCGCACGATCCAATCCGTGATCGCGAACTCGATGCCCCGGCCGAACACCCGGCAGCTCAGCACCAGGTTCAGTACCCGCCAGACCCGTCCTCGGCACTCGATCCACGCGGCGCCGACGATCCCCTCGTCGCCGAACCGGTCCGAGACGGCGAACGAGGCGACGAGCCGGTCCGGATCGGCGCACATCGCGGTGGTGGCGGCTTCGTCGAACCGGTGCCCGGTCAGGTTGAACTGGTTGGTACGGGCGGAAAGCTGGGCGACCCGGCCCACCTCGAAGGTGGTGGCCGGACGCGCTGTCACCCGCGTCCGCAACGCGTGCAGGTAGTCCTCCGAGGAGGCGAACCCGGTGGAGAAGTCGGTGCGCAGCGCGCGTGAGCGGTACAGCGCCGGACGCTTCAGGTCGGTGCCGGTGAGTTCCGGAACGTCGAACCAGCCGGGCCGCAGCAGCGCGCGGACCAGGTGGGCCGGGTCGCCGTCGGCCGCCACCAGCGCGACGTCGGGCAGCTCGGCGGCCACGTGCCCGCGTTCGAACGGGGAGTCGTCCATGAAGACGAACGCGTTCCCGGCCAGGTTGAGCGTCTCGGCGGCTTGCCGCAGGTTCTCCGCCTTCGCCGACCAGTTCACCGCGCGGACCGCGAAGTCCTGAGGGCGCAGCAGCATTTCCGGATGACCGATCAGCACCTCATCGACCGCGCCGGCGTCGTTCTTGCTGGCCAGTACGAGGACGACCCCCTGCTCACGCAGCCGGCGCACGGCCCGCTGCAGGTCCTGATAGCAGTTCCCCGGGTACAACCCGCCGAGTTGCAGCCCGGCCTCGCCCGCTTCGCCGAGCACACCACCCCACAGCGTGTTGTCGAGATCGACCGCGAGCACCTTGCGGGACAGGCCCGACCTGGCCGCGACCACCCTGGCGACCTGCCGCGCCAGCGCGAGCAGCGCGCCGTCGGTGTACGGCAGGTCCGCGTACCGGTGCAGTCGCTCGTCCCTCGCCGCGACCGCGAGGTCGGCGAGTTCACCGGCCAGGTCCACCACCGTGATCCGCCCGTCGTCCTCCGCCAGTCCTAGAAGGTCCGCGTTGAGCCGGTGCCAGGCCCGGCCGATCGCGGCCCGTGCCCGCCAGCTGATCACCGAATCCCGCAGTTCGGCGGGCATCGGCACGGTGTGCAGCACGAACGCGCCCGGTGTGCGCCGCAGGCAGGCGAGGATCAGTCCTCGCAGTTCGGCGAACCGGGCCGTCAGGTGTTCGGTCAGGCCCGCCGTGTCGACGGCGCTCCAGTCACGGGGCACGAAGTACCGCTCGTCCAGCAGACAGGTGACGACGTCGGGGGAGCCGTCGATCTCGCCCGCGGCCAGTGACAGCTCGAATGTGCCGTAATCACCGAGGAGAAGGGTGGGCCGGGTGCCGGTGGTGACCAGCGCGGCGCGGAGCAGATGTTCGAACGGGCCGATCGTGCAGGTGGCCAGCACGGCCACCCGGACCGGTCGCAGGTCCGGCCCGGCGGGCGGGAGATCGGCGAGGATGCGACCCGCCCGGCGGACCGTCGCCGGATCCTCGACCTCCCCGAGCCGCTGTCGCACGCCCGGCGACGGCGTCGAGTGGGTGGCGATCGCGGCGCGCAGGCTGCCGAGCAATTCCGTGAAATCCTTCATCGACCCCTGCCTAGACTCGGAAAATCGTGCAATACCAGCGCATACCGATGGAGATTCCGGCCAGCGCGACGAGATCCCCCGAATTCAGTTCGCCGCGATCGAGGTACGTCCCGAGCGCGACCAACTGATCCGCCGCGCCCATATGGCCGTGGTCGCTCGCCAGCTCGTGGTTCGTCCTGGCCAGTGGGAAATCGATCGAACCTGCGACGTCGGCGATGCCGTCCGGGTCATTGATGTAGATGAACCGGGCGAGATCTTCGCGCCGTACAGCTGCCCGGCGGCAGGCCCGCTCGACCACTTCGACGACTCGCGCGTTGAGCTGTTCGCCGAATTCCTGGAGCTGCCGGGGGTCTTTCCGGAAATGGGCCTGCACGCGTTCGGTCCCGCTCGGCGCGTTCGCACTCGACCACCCGGGTGGCGGTATCGGTGTGACGCTGCCGCCGATATCGGTGCGGAACCAGTCGCAGAAGTCGGAATCCGTGAACTGTTCGGTGGCCAGCCAGGTGGTGCGGTCATGGCCTCGGCGCAGCACCACGGCGACCGCGCCGTCGCTGTGCACGGCGTTGTTGACGTTCATCCGGTTGCGATGGAATTCGCTGACCCGGTTGACGGCGGTGAACAGCACCGTGTCGAGCTCCGGCTGGAGCGCCAGCTGCCCGGCGACGGCGCCGAGTCCGGTCACCCCGCAGGCGCAGCCTTCGGTCAGCAGCATCGTC
The DNA here is from genome assembly GCF_003947325.1 of Amycolatopsis sp. WAC 01375. Taxonomy (NCBI): domain Bacteria; kingdom Bacillati; phylum Actinomycetota; class Actinomycetes; order Pseudonocardiales; family Pseudonocardiaceae; genus Amycolatopsis; species Amycolatopsis sp. WAC 01375. The sequence continues at coordinate 125,270 of NZ_QHHW01000038.1, read as the reverse complement.
TGCCGCTCCCGGATCTTCAGCTCCCTGGCGAGGGCGGCCGAGGAGTCCCAATACGGGTACTCCGCCAGTTCGGAATTGGCCAGTACCACCAGATCGACATCCGCGGGGTCCATCGCGACCCTGGCCAGCGCGGCGCGGGACGCCTCCGCCGCCAGCGCGGTCGACGTCACCCCGTCCGCGGCACGATGGAAGGTCCGATAACCCCACCGGACGACACGCTCCGGGTCCGTGACATAAGTGCCGGCGACGTGTTCGACGTCCTGGTCTTCGCCGAAGGCGTAACCGAAGCCGGCGATACCGAATTCGGCGAGTGGTGCTGCCATTTCTTCTCCTCTTGCCGAATCCGGTCGGCGACAGGTTTTCCGCGGAAATCATGAACCGATGTCGATGACGGCTTGATTCGAATCGATCGGGCGACGGCCGCTTTCGGCGATGACGGTCACTCGCCGAGGTCCGGTCCGATGGAATTCGCGAATAGTTCTCGGCCCCCATGGCGTGCTGCGTGGGAATACTGCCGCACACTTCGCCCTTCGACAACCGCTCGTCGTTCAACTGAGTTCCGATGCTCGGTTGAACACGTTGTCGTATTCACGGGCGGGCTACGACTTCTGTGAGCCGACTCGCTGTTCCAGTTGGTGCGCGAACTCGATCCACTCGTTGGCGCACCGGCGAGCCAGTGCGGCGAGGACGTAGACGCTGTGCGGTGGGACCGTGTCGACCAGTTCACGCCACTCCTCCTCGGCGATCACCCGGTGGACGAGCCAGCGCAGCGTCCGGGTACCGGTCTGGGCGAAGCGCAGGGACGGATCGCGCTCGAGGTTCCGAAGGACCGCGTTGCGCTCCTTCGTCGAGAGACGTTCGGTGTGGTCGTGAGCGGGCTGGCTGGTCTCGCGGCGCTCGGTGCGGCCGTCCCGGACGGTGCGTGGGCGGCGCGGTGGCACCGGGTCCTCGCCGCGCTGGATCCGCTCGCGCACATCACGAACGGTGGCCGGGGCGATGCCCGCCGCGCGTGCGATGGAGCGCAGTGACGCGTCCGGAAAGGCCGCGATCAGCCGGCTCGCGACACGTCGTCCGTCGGTGCTGTCCAGCGGGCGGACCTTCCCGTCGCGGCCGAGCCGGGCCGTTCCTTGCGGAAGCCCGTCGATCCGGCCGCGAACCGTGGCGACGGTGCGGGGGCCGAGTCCGGCGGCCGCGGCGATGGCGCGATCGGACCAGTCGGGGTGGGAGATGACGATGCGGGCGACCGCGGCCTCGCGGTCCGCGTACGACAACGGCAGGCCGTGCGCGACGTTGGCCTTGACCGCCAGTACGAACGCGTCTTCCTCGCTGCCGTCGAAGAAGACCACGTCGATGGTGTGCTGGCCGCGCAGGCGGGCCGCGCCGAGCCGGTGCATCCCGTCGATGATCCGCATGGTCGAGCGGTGGACCAGGATCGGCGGCAGCGCGCGATCCGGTTCGGCCAGCACCCGGATGTGCTCGGCGTCCTCACCGATCAACCGCGGCGAGTCCGCCGGTCGCAACGCGGCCAACGGAACGGCGCAGGTGACCTGGTCCGCCTTCGGATACTCGGTCGACGGTTCGTCCAGTTCTTTCGAATCAGCCGAATGCCCCTGGCTGGAGCCGTGGTCAGCTTGCCCGGTCAATGGGCACCCCCGTCGGGTTGTGGATGGCAAACCTGCGACTTACCCTGAATGAGTCCTGGCGCCCCGCCCCGATTACCGACTATCGACTCTTCGCTGTTTTCGGGCGTCGTCGCCTCAGACCTGAATTACGATTTGTGCGGCAGCACGAGGATGCAAAACCGTCGCCGACCGCGTCCCCCATTAAAATGTCCCCATTGAACCAGGCGTCGTTCAACTCATGAACTGCGTCATCACTGTTACCCTCCCCGTCTCCTGGTCAGAGGGTAGGTCGTCGATCGACCACGAACTAGGTGTTCAAGCGAGTTCCAGTGCGCCAAGGGGCCGCCGACGGAACCAACGGGCGGTCCGCGCCGCCCGTTCAACTGCTTCACAGGACGCGGTTGAGCGTCGAATGCGCTATTCGGCGGCTCGGAAGATTGTCTGCCCGGCGGCCGCCTGAGCTGTTCGGCGGCGGCGATACAGCTATTTGGAGGGTCGTGGAAATGCCCAGTCTCACGCAGGCCGAAGCGCAGGGGCGCGGCGCATTGCTGCGGGTACGTTCGTATCGGGTCGATCTCGATCTGACACTAGGGGACGAGATATTCCGATCGACCACGAGAATCGTTTTCGACGCGCGTTCCGAAGCTGACGGCACGTTCCTCGACGTGCGTCCCCGCGCGCTGCGCTCGGCGAGCCTCAACGGGCGTGAACTGGACGTCGCCGCGCTCGAGGACGGACGGCTCACGCTCACCGGCCTCGCCGATGAGAACGAGATCGTCGTGGTCGCCGATATGGCCTACTCACGGGAGTGCGAAGGCCTGCATCGGTACACCGATCCCGCGGACGGCCGGGTCTACCTGTACGCCTTCGTGTTCATCGACAACGCGCCCCGGATCTTCGCCTGCTTCGACCAGCCGGATCTCAAGGCGCCCTTCACCTTCACCGTCACCGTTCCCGACGACGACTGGCAGGTGCTCGGCAACGCACCGGCGACCAGGCTCGGCGCGGGGCGCTGGCGACTCGCCGAGACCGCGCCCCTGGCGACCTACCTCACCACGCTGGCGGTCGGTCCGTACGAGTCCTTCCACGCCGAGCACGACGGAGTGCCGCTGGGCCTGCACTGCCGGGCCTCGTTGGCCGACGGGCTCAAGGACGACATCGACGAGGTCTTCGAGATCACCGGGCAATGCCTCGACGAGTACGGGCGGATGTTCGGTGTGCCTTATCCGTTCGGCAAGTTCGACCAGGTCTTCGTCCCGGAGTTCAGCGTGCTCTCGCTCGACCACCCCGGTTGTGTGCTGCTGCGCGAGCTGTACCTGTTCGGCTCCGCCGTGCCGGCGAGCGAACGGGAGACCAGGGCCGTGGTCATCGCACACGGCCTGTCCCTGATGTGGCTCGCCGGACTGGTCACCAACACCTGGTGGGACGACCTCTGGCTCGGTCAGGCCTTCGCCGACTACATGGCCCACCGGGTCACCAGCGACGTCACGAGGTTCTCCGGGCCGTTGACCACGTTCGCCGTGCGGCGCAAGGCCCAGGCCTACGTCGCCGACCAGCGGCCGTCGACCCATCCGGTGAGCCTTGCCGGGCCGGACGTGCGGACGGTGTTGCTCGAACTGGACCGGATCTCCTATTTCAAGGGCTCCTCGGTGCTGCGGCAGCTGGCCGCCCGCGTCGGCACCCCGGCCCTGCGTGAGGGCCTGCGCGTCTACTTCACCCGCCACGCGTACGGCACGGCGACGTTCTCCGACTTCCTCGCCGCGTTGAGCGAGGCCACCGGAACCGATCTGACCGAATGGGCCCGGGTGTGGTTCTCCACCTGCGATGTCAGCACGGTGACCCCGGAGCTCACGGTGACCGACGGGGTGATCACGGCAGCCGCCGTGCGCCAGGACGTCCCGTCGGGCCACCCCGTGACGCGGCCGCACACACTGGACGTGGGCTGCTACGGCGACGAGTCCACGACGGTGCGGGTCGCGATAGAGGGCCCACGGACCGAGCTGCCGCAGCTGGTCGGCCGTCCGGCGCCGAAGTTCGTCCTGCTCAACGATGGCGACCTGACCTACGCGAAGATCCGCTTCGACGACCGCTCACGCGCCGCGCTGCCCGAGTTCCTTCCCCGGTTGTCCCCGGTCAACCGCGCCATGGTGTGGTGCGCGCTGCTCCTGGCGGTGCAGGACGGCGCCTACCCGGCCGCCGACCACCTCGACCTGGTGACCGGGATGCTCGCCGTGGAGCCGGAACCGTCCATCGTCGTCGAGGTGCTCGAACAGGCCCGCCTCGACGTCGCCGACCGCTTTCTTCACCCGGCGCGGCGGTCCGTCGCGCTCGCCGCCATCGCCGGCGCGATTCGCGACCGCATGGCCGAGGTCGCGCCATCCGACGAGATCTGGCTGTGCCTGTGCAGGGGGCTCGTCGAGTTCAGCGCCGACGTCGTCGAGCTTCGTGGCTGGCTGGACGGCACCCGGCTGCCCGCCGGGCTCGTGCTCGACGCGGATCTGGCCTGGCGGACCAGATACCGGCTCGCCGTGCTCGGCGGGCTTTCCGAGGACGAGATCACCGCGGCGCACCGGGCGGATCCCAGCACCCGGGGCGAGCAGTTCGCGGCGAAATGCCGGGCGGCCAGACCGGATCCGGCGGCCAAGAGCGCGGCCTGGGAGGCGATCCTCGGCGACACCGGGGTTTCGAGCTACGGCCTTTGGGCCCTGGCCGAGGGATTCTGGCAACCGGAGCAGGCAGAGCTGACCGCGGAGTACGTCCCGCGGTTCTTCGCCGAGATGCCCGCGGCCGCCAGGCTGCGGGGTGACCTCGTGCTGGACGTGCTGGTGCGGTTCCTTTACCCGCGTTACGCCGCCTCGCCGGAGACCCTGCGGCTGGCCGACGAGCTGCTGGCCCGTGCCGACGTCGAGCTCCCGCTTCGCAGACGGGTCGCGGACTTCACCGACGACCTGCGCCGGGCGGTGGCCGCCCGGTCCGACGGCACCGATTGAGTCGCCATGCGCGTGGGAATCGCCGGTGGCGGCGTCGCGGGCACGATGCTCGCCTGGCGGCTACTGCGGTCGGTGCCGCGGATCGCGGTCGACCTGTACACCACCCGGTCGGCCGACGGCGACGCGACCAGCGCGTCCGGCGGTCTGGTCCGCGGTTTCGAGCGGACCGCGCCGGAGTGCCTGCCGGCCGCGCGCAGCCTCGCGGAACTGCGCGGAGACCCCGCGCTGCGGACGGCGTCGGACTACCGGGAGGTCGGAGCGGTGTACCTCCTGCCCTCCGGAGCCGAAGTGACCGAGCCGCTCCGGGTGCTCGAAGAGGTGCTACCCGGCTCGGCGACCTTACTCACCGGCCCCGAGCTGACCGGCCGATATCCGTTCCGCGGCCTGCCCACCGGGGTGACCGCGGTCGTCGAACGGCACGCGGGTTACCTGTCGCCGGCCGGGTTGCGGGCCGCCGTGCTGGGCTGGCTCACCGACCGCGGTGCGACCGTCCGGCGGCTCCCGGTGACCACCGTGGGTCCGGGGCCGGCCCTGCGGCTGGCCGACGGCACGACCGCGGGATACGACGCGGTCGTGCTCGCCGCCGGCGCGTGGACGCCCGCCTTGCTGGCGGCGAGTGGGCTGCCCACCGGCGGGATGCGCGTCAAACAGATCCAGTACACCGTGTACGAGGGGCGGCCCGCCCGGCTGGGCGCGTTCGTATGGGAGGACACCGGCATGTGGGGCCGCCCGGCGGGTGACGCGGGGTTCCTGCTCGGCCTGCCGAGCGACCGCTGGGACGTCGACCCCTCCTGTCCGCGGCCGGACGCCGCGCTCGCCGAGCGGGTCGCGGAGGAGGCCCGCCGCCTGCTGGGCCATCCACCGGCCGCCCACTGTCCACATCGGACCACCGCGTCGTCCGACTGCTACCACGACCCGCCGGGCCTCGAACTACGTGAGGCGGGCCCAGGGGTGTTCACCTTCACCGGCGGCTCGGGCGGCGCCGCCAAGACCGTGGTCGCGGCGAGCCGGGTGGCGGCGGCCGCCTTGGTGCGCTGACCGGGTACACGGACCAACGCAAGACGGCCCATACGCCTCAGGCCGGCGGGGAGGGATGTTGCGAAAGCCACTTTCGCAACCTTGAACGTTGCGAAAGTGGCTTTCGCAACGGCGGTGGAGGCGGTCGTGAGGGGCAGGTCGAGTGGTTCGCGGTCCGGCGGTTTTCGTGCTGACTCGAGCAGGTAAGTACGTGATGGCCCCCTTCCTTGCGCTAGACGCAAGGGAGGGGGCCATCACGTACTTGAGGATATTGCCACTCACGACCCGCACGCCTCGTACTGGACCAGCTCCAGCAGCAGTCCGGCGGGCCTGGCCAGGTACGTGAAGGCGACCAGCATCCCGGGGCGGGCACCGGCGCAGGGCTCGCGGTCGACCATCGTGAACCCGGCTTCGCGCAACCGGTTCAGCTCCGGCTCCAGGTCGTCCACCTCGATGGCGATGTGATGCAGTCCGGGCCCGAAGCGGGTGAGGTGGCCGTCGAGTGCCGAGCCGGGGCCTGCCGGGGAGACCAGTTCGATCAGGGGTTGGCCGTCCCGTCCCGCCGGCTGCCAGAACTCGCACGCCACGCGATATCCGGCGGCGGTTCCACTATCCAGTTTGGACATTCCGAGCGCGGTCATGGCGGGGCCGAGAGCCGAGGGTTCTTCGGTCACGAGTCCGATGTGGTCGATTCCGAGCAGCATGGTCCGAGCGTAGCGCCGTGGCGTTCGATTTCACGCGCGGTTGACCGGCTCCTTTTCTCATCGGCCGCGCCGTACGATCCGGGTCATGACGACCAAGGACCTGACGGAAGCCGAATTGAGGACGGCCGTCGAACGGGAAATGTCCCGTGCGCGAGCCGATCTGGAAGATCTGGTCCGAATTCCCGGTATCGCCTTTCCCGAATTCGACCACGCGGAGGTGGACCGTTCCGCGGAAGCGGTGGCGGCCTTGGTGCACGGCTGCGGGCTGGACACCCAGATCGTCCGTGCCGGTGGCAGGCCGGCGGTCATCGGCCGCAGGCCCGCGCCGCCCGGCGCGCCGACCGTGCTGCTCTACGCGCACCACGACGTCCAGCCGCCTGGGGACGAGGCGTTGTGGGACAGCGACCCGTTCGAGCCGGTGGAGCGTGACGGCCGGCTCTACGGACGCGGCGCGGCGGACGACAAGGCTGGGCTGATGGCGCATGTCGTGGCGCTGCGGGCACTCGGTGACGCTCTGCCGGTCGGGGTGGTGGTGTTCGTCGAAGGCGAGGAGGAGTACGGCTCGGCGTCGCTCGCCGAACTGCTCCGGCTGCACCACGACAAGTTGCGCTCCGACCTCATCGTGATCACCGATTCGGCCAACTGGGACATCGGCGTTCCCGCGCTGACCACCTCGTTACGCGGAATCGTCAACTGTGTGGCCGAGATACGCACCCTGCACGCCGCCGTCCACAGTGGAATGTTCGGGGGAGCCGTCCCGGACGCGTTGACCGCGCTCGTCCGGTTGCTGGCAACGCTGCACGACGAAGCGGGCGACGTCGCGGTGGAAGGGCTCGAGACCGGCCGCGAGTCCACACTGGAGCTTTCGGCCGATCGGGTGCGCGCCGAGGCGGGGATGGTCGACGGTGTCCGGTTCACCGGCACCGGTTCGATAGCGGACCGGTTGTGGACCAAGCCGTCTCTGTCTGTTCTCGGTATCGACGCGCCGTCGGTTCTCGAGTCGGGCAATGCGCTCGTTCCGGTGGCGCGGGCGAAGATCAGCGCCCGGCTGGCCCCCGGTGACGATCCGGTCAAGGCCTTCGCCGCGCTCCGTGACCACCTCGAGGCCTACTGTCCTTGGGGTGCCGCGATCTCGGTCGACTTGGACGGTGGCGGCGCACCGTGCGTCATCGACACCACCGGGCCGCACTACGAAACGACCCGGTCCGCGATTCGCGCCGCGTGGGACGGGGTCGCGCCGGTGGAGATCGGCGTCGGCGGCTCGATCCCGGCCGTTTCGACGTTCCAGGCGGAGTTCCCGGACGCCGAGATCGTGGTGACCGGAGTCGAGGACCCGCATACCCGGGCACACGGCCCGAACGAGAGCCTGCACCTCGGCGAGTTCGCCCGGGTCTGCCTCGCCGAGGCGCTCCTGCTGAACGGGGCGGCCCGCCCTATCGGATGAGACGGCCGAGTTCGGCCGGATCCGCCGGGAAGACCGAGGTGTCGTAGTCCTCGATCATCGCGGTGACCGGGCCGTCGTACTCCGCCAGCCATTCGTCCGTGGCGTAGACGGCCTGGGATCGCTGGACCCGTTCCTGCTCGGAAGAAAAGGCGCGCAACAGGAAATAGCCGTTTTCGTTGTTCAGGGACGGGCCGTGCGCGACGACCGTGATACCCAGCCGCCGCATCAACGGAATGGTGCCCTCACGGCTTATGCGATCGAATTCCTCTCGGCTGCCCGGCTTTACCTTGAACAGTCGAATCTCCAGCAACCATGGTTTAGCGTTATCCATCCTGCACCTCACCCTCGGTATTCTCCGAAGGGCGAGTAGAGCACCGGAGAATGGTGGACGTCAATTAACGGCGAATCGAACGTGTCACCGGTCAGGTTCCGGTTCCTCGGCCCGCTCGAATTCTTCGACGGCGGGCAGTGGGTCTCGATCGGTGCCCCGAAGCAACGGGCCCTGCTGGCCGTCCTGCTGATCAACGCCAACCGCGCGGTGTCGGCGGATCAGCTCATGGCGGAGCTGTGGGGCGAGCGGCCGCCGCCGAGTGCCGCCGGCCTGCTGGCCGGGTACGTCTGGCGGTTGCGCAACGGCCTCGGCGATCCGGGAGGACGGATGCTGAGCACCAGGGCACCCGGCTACCGGCTCGTGCTTCCGTCCGGCGCGACCGATGTCGACGAATACGAGGGGCTGGTCGCGGCGGGCCGGAAGAGCCTTGCCGAGGGAGACCTGTCCTCGGCGGTCGCGGCGCTGACCGAAGGGCTCGGGATGTGGCGCGGGACGCCGATGGCGGACGTGGCGATGGTCCCCTCCGTCCTCGCCGAGTCCGCGCGGCTCGAGGAGGCGCGCCTGGCGGTGGTCGAGGCGCGGATCGAGGCCGAGATCGGGCTCGGCGGGCACGAGACGCTGCTGCCCGAGCTGAAGTCGATGGTCTCGCAGTTCCCGCTGCGCGAGCGGCTGCACGCACATCTGATGGTCGCGCTCCACCGGTCCGGGCAGCAGGCCGAAGCCCTTGGCGCGTACCGGGATCTGCGCAGGCTGCTGGTCGACGAACTCGGTGTCGAGCCGAGCAAACCGTTGCGGGAGCTGCAGGGCCGGATTCTGCGGGACGACCCGCTGTTGCTGGAGGCACCGCGTCGCACCACGACGGCGACCGCGGCCCCGCGGCTCGCCGTGCCACGCACCCTGCCTCCCGACGTGCCGGCCTTCATCGGCAGGGAACGTGAGCTGGCGTGGATCACCGCCCGGCTGACCGGCGGAGAGCAGCGCTGCGCCGTGCACGGCATGGCGGGCGTCGGCAAGACCGCCTTGGCGGTACACGCCGCCCACCGGGTGGCCGGGTCCTTTCCGGATGGTCAGGTGTATCTGGATCTCGGGGCATCCGCGACGCATGGCCCGACGCCGCCGGTCGACGCGATCGGACGGCTGCTCGCGGTGCTGGGCGTGCCGGCCGCGGACATCCCGCCGGACGAGGAAAGAGCCGCCGCGCTGCTGCGCTCCGCCTTGGCCGACCGTCGGGTGATCGTCGTGCTCGACGATGTCGCCGACTCCGAACAGATCCGGCGGCTGCTGCCCTCCGTACCGGGCTGCGCGGTGATCCTGACGAGCCGCCCGGCCTCCACCGCGGTGGACGGATCGGGCCTGCTTCGCCTCGGCAGGCTCCCGACGACGGCCGCGACGGCACTGATCCGCCGCTACGCCGGAGCTCCCCGGGTCGACACCGACCTCGCCGCCACCGTCCGGCTCGCCGGGCTCTGCGACCATTTGCCGCTCGCTCTGCGCATCGCCGCCACCAGGCTCGCGCGGCGTCCGGAATGGACGGTCGGCGAATTCGCCGCGCGGCTGGCCGATCCGATGCGCCGGCTGGACGCGCTGACCTGTGACGGGCTCAGCGTCCGCGACGGCTTGCGAGCAGGTGTCCGGTTGCTGCGCCGCGTCGCCGATCCGTTCGCGACGTGCGCCCTCGGCCAGCTCGGAGTGCTGGACCTGCCGGTCGTCTCGACGGCCGCGCTCGCGGCCGCGCTCGACATCCCCGTCGCCTTGGCCGAATCGGCGGCGGAACGGCTGGTCGACGCCGGACTCATCGAGACGGTGCGGATGGACCGGTACCGGGTTCCGGGGCTGGTGCGGCTGTTCGCCACCGACGAGTACGTCACGGCCGACGAGGAGCGCACGTCGACGCACCGCATCGTCGGGTACTACGAGGGCGCGGTGCGTGACCAGCTTTCCCGGCTCGCGGCGAACCGCGGCGCCGGGCTCGCGTGGTATCGCGAGGAATGCCTGACGTTGCGCGCGCTCGCCGCCCGGGCGCCGGGCACCGAGCTGCCGAGGCTGGTCAATCGGCTGTCGTCCGCGTTGCGGTGACGATCAGCGCAGCATCGACCGGTCGGTGGGGGTCAGCAGCAGCCGGTCGACGGAGTCCGGCAGGCGGGGCCGCACGTCGTCACGCCACTCGGGGAGTCCGGCGAGCCGCTCGGTGTGCTCGGCGTAGGCGTCCTGCCCGGGGAACGAGGCGAGCACGACGAGTACGTGCTCGCCTGTGCGGACCGGCAGCCCCTTGAAGTCGTTCTCCGCGTATTCGGTCCGCAGCAAGGCGAGCGGAGTCGCTCCGGCTTTCTCCATCAGCGGAAGGACGGTTTCGCCGAAGAACCGGACGTCATGCTCCTCCGGCGGCGACGGCAGATGGTAGATCGTGGCCGTGACCAACGACGAGGCGGGCGTGTCCCGCGTCGCGGGGTCGAGGCCGGCCAGCGCTCCCTGCCGGACCGGCCGCAGCAGCAGGACGTCGTCCGAGTCGATCATGGTGGCGTTGGCCGCCGCCGCGTTCGCCTTCCACGCCGGCCCCGTGTAGAAGCTCGTCAGGGCCTGAAGCCTGGCCGGCATGTCGGGGAAGCTTCGCAGCCACACGAAATGATCCGGGCGGTCGAGATCCCGGAACTGCCCCAGGACGCGCATCCCGGTGGCTTCCTGGGTCTCGACGAACTCCCGGTCGAACAGCTCGATCAGAACCTCGCGCTGTCCCGGGTGAAGCGTGTACTGCCGTAACTCGACAACATCCGTCACGCGAAGAACCCTAAGGCATCCGACAGGTCAAGTCTCCATCAGTTTGTCGAGGGTGATGGGGAGGTCGCGGACACGGCGGCCGGTGGCGTGGTGGACGGCGTTGCCGATGGCGGCGGCGATACCGACGGTGCCCAGCTCGCCGATCCCGCGGACGCCGAGTGGGTTGAAGACGGTATCGGGGTGGCTGAGGAAGCGAACGTCGATCGGTGGGACGTCGGTGCCGACCGGAAGGACGTAGTCGGCGAGGTTCGCGTTGGCGATGCGGCCGGTGTCCGGTTCGACGTGCGTGTTCTCCAGGAGGGCCTGGCCGACGCCGAAGATCACGCCACCGGTGATCTGGCCGCGCGCGGTCTTCTCATTGACGATCGCACCGGCGTCGATGACCGTTGTCACGCGTCGCAGGCGGGGTTCTCCGGTCCATCGGTTGACCGCGATTTCGCAGAAGTGCGCGCCGAACGAGGTGAAGGCGAACCGCTCGCGCTCAGGCCCCAGCGCCGTGGTCTCCGTCGCGTCGATCCCGGCGAGATTGACGACGCCGAGCAGGGTGCCGAACGCGATTCGCCGCCGTGGCCCGACGACGTCACCGCGTTCGTAGCGGACCTGGTCCCGGTTCAGCCCGTGGAAGGGGGAGCGTTCGTGTGTCACGGCGAGTTCGAGAAGCGCGCGCGTCGCGGACAGGGCCGCCGCGTGGACGGCCGGCGCGGAGCTCGCCGTACCCGCGGAGGCGAACGCGCCGGGGTTGTCGGCCAGCGCGGAATCGCCGAGAGCGGAGCGGACGCGGCCCACCGGGATACCGAGCGCGTCGGCACCGACCATCGCCAGCACCGTCCACATCCCGGTGCCCAGATCCGACGTCGCGGTGGACACCGCCGCGGTGCCGTCGGCCTGGAGCCGGACCTTTCCCGTGGTGCGGTACCGCGAGGCCGGATAGGCCGCGGTCGCCATCCCGGTGCCGATCAGCCATTCGCCGTCGACGACCGACCTGGGCACCGCGGCACGCCGTGACCAGCCGAACGCCTCGGCGCCGACGCGGTAGCACTCGTCGAGATGCTTGCCGGACCAAGGCACGCCGCGTCCCGGGTAGGTGGTGGCGTAGTTGCGCATGCGTAACTCGACCGGGTCGAGGCCGAGCCGTACCGCCAGTTCGTCCATGGCGGTTTCCAGCGCGAACGAACCGGCTTCCGGCCCGGGTGCCCGCATCGGCGTCTGGGGCGGGACGTCCAGCGTCACCAGGCGTTGTCCGACATGGATGTTGGGGGAGGCGTAGAAGTACCGCGAAGTGGTGTGCGGCGCCGCCTCGTAAAGGAAGCCGTCGCCGCCGCCCGACAGACTGGCGTAGGCGTCGTGCTTGACGGCGGCGAGGCGCCCGCCGCGGTCGGCACCGAGGGACACCGTCTGGGACATCGCCGAGCGGTGACCGGTGACGCCGAAGGTCTGCTCCCTGGTGAGCACGATCCGGACCGGTCGGCCGAGTGCCTTGGCCGCGGCCGCGGCGAGCACGGGGTGCCCCCAGGTGAGGATCTTGTTGCCGAATCCGCCGCCGACGTGCGGGCTGAGCAGGTGTACCCGGGAGGGATCCACGCCGATCGTGGCCGCGATCGTCCCGGCGAACAGCTGCGGAGCCTGTGCTCCGCTGTAAAGGGTGAGGTAGCCGTCGCGCCACACCGCGATGGCGGCGTGCGGCTCCATGGCGCTGTGGTACTCGATCGGCTGCGTGTAGGTGGCTGTGACGACCACCGGGCTCGCGCCGAGGGCTTCGTCGATGGACGCGACGCCGTCGGCGAGCAGGTCGAGCTGTGACGGCTCGCCGTTGACGTCGTCCGGCAGGGTGGCGCCGGGCATCCCGTCTCGCAACGACGTCCGTGCCGGGACGGCGGCGTAGTCGACGCGGACCAGGGCGGCGGCGTCGCGGGCTTGCTCGAAGGTTTCGGCGACCACCAGCCCGACGATCTGCCCGTGGTGGCGAACCTGGTCGTCCTGCAACGGAAGCCAGTTGTAGCCGATGCCGGATTCGGCGCCGCCGAACAGGGGGAGCGGGTTCGCGTGACTGTAGACGGCGAGCACACCGGGGGAGCGGCGCGCGGCGGTCGCGTCGACGGCGCGGATCGTGCCGCGCCCCACCGTGCTGAGCAGCAGGTAGCCGTTGGCGAGGCCATCGACCGGGTAATCGGCGGAGTACCGGGCTGCCCCGGTGACCTTGAGTCGTCCTTCGACGCGGGTGAGTGAGGTCATGTCCGGTCCGCCAGCTTCATCAGGGCACGGGTGATGGTGCGTCGCAGTAGCGGCACCTTGAACCCGTTGTGAGCCAACGGCCGGGCTCCTTCGGCAGCCAGCGCCGCGGCCTTCTCGACGACGTCGAGCCGCAGTGGCTTGCCGCGCAAGGCGTCCTCCACCGCGGCCAAGCGCCATGGCCGGGTGCCGACCCCGCCCACCGCGAGCCGCACGTCACGCACGACACCGCCGCGTACCAGTACCGCCGCCGCTGCCGAGGCGAGCGCGAACTCATAGGAGGACCTGTCCCGCACTTTCACGTAGGTCGACCGGTTCGCCCAGCCGAGCAGGGGCACCGTCACCTCGGTCACGAGCTCGCCCGGCCGTAGGTCGTTCTCGAGGTGCGGGGTGGTGCCCGGCAGCCGGTAGAACTCGGCGAGCCGGACGTCTCGGGAGCCGTCCCGGCCGGTCAGCCGCACCGAGGAGTCCAGCGCCACGAGGGCCACAGCGAGATCGCTCGGATGGGTGGAAACGCAGGAGTCACTGGTCCCCAGGACGGCGTGCGCTCGGTTGGCGCCCTTGATCGCCGGGCAACCGGTGCCGGGCGTCCGCTTGTTGCACGGCGTCGAAGTGTCCCGGAAGTAGCCGCATCTGCTGCGTTGCAACAGATTCCCGCCGATGCTGGCCATATTCCGCAGCTGCGGCGACGCACCGGCGAGCAGCGCCTCGGAGAGCATCGGATACCGCGAAGTCACCACCGGATGCACGGCCACGTCGCTCATCCGTTCCAAGGCCGCGATGTGCAGGCGATGCCGATCCGTCCACACACCGGTCAGCGGCAAGCGGCTGATGTCCACCACCCGGCCAGGCGTCAGCACTTCGAGCTTCATCAGGTCCACCAGCGTCGTGCCGCCCGCCAGGTAGGCCGAGCCCGGCGCGCCGGCGCGGTCGAGTGCCTCGGCCACGCTGTGCGTGATCGCGAAGTCGTACGGCCGCATCAGTCCGCCGCTCCCGCGGCCCGGACCGCGTCGACGATCCCGTCGTACGCGCCGCAGCGACAGATGTTGCCGGACATGAGCTCCCGGACCTGCTCGGCCGAGCGAGGACACCCTTCCCGGAGCACGGCGACCGCCGACATGATCTGGCCGGAAGTGCAGAAACCACACTGGAAACCGTCGTGATCGAGGAACGCCTGCTGCACCGGATGCAGTTCGCCGCCGCGCGCCAACCCCTCGATGGTGGTGACTCGCCTTCCGGTCACGGAGCCCGCCAAGGTCAGACAGGACAGCACCCGCCGTCCATCGACGTGCACCGTGCACGCTCCGCACTGACCGCGGTCACAACCCTTCTTCGTGCCGGTCAGCCGCAATTCGTCGCGCACGGCGTCGAGCAACGTCACCCGTGGATCCAGCCGCAGCCGCTCCATACGCTCGTTGACCCGTAACTCCACGTCGACGAGGCCGCTTCCCCCGGCGTCCGGCTCCGCGCCCGCCGCCTCCGTATCGGCGAGCTGCCCGCCGACCGCCAGCACCGCCGACGCCGTCGCGGTCCGCCCCAGAAAGCCGCGACGGGAGATTCTGCCCTCATTCGAATCGTCCATGCTCTGATCGGTCTGCACTGAACCTCCAGTAACCTCTCGGCGGCCGAGTCTCGTGGATCTCGTCCGGTTTCGATATCGCTCAGCTGAACAGCGGTCTCGGGTAGAGTTCGCGCCATGCTCGAGCTCAGGCCCAATTGCGAATGCTGCGATCGAGACCTGCCGCCCTCGGCGGACGCCCGCATCTGCACCTTTGAGTGCACCTTCTGCCCTGCGTGCACCGAAGGGCGCTTCGGCGGCGTCTGCCCCAACTGCGGTGGTGAGCTCGTGCGCCGGCCCGTCCGGCCAGAGGCCCTGCTCGAACGCCACCCGCCCTCGCCGCTGCGAGTGGTCAACCCGCACGCGGCCTGTTCGCCGGCGGGGTAGTTTCACGATCGGTGAGTTTGTACGTGGAGGACCCCTTCACGGCGCTGTTGCGGTGCACGTTTCCTCGCAGCCTGGTCCATGCTCGCGTCGCGAAAGTGGCTTTCGCGACAACATCCCGGCAGCGCCGGGCCTCACGTCAAGATTGACCCTCACTCGACCGGCCACACACCCCCGCCGACGTTGCGAAAGCCACTTTCGCAACCTTCAACGTTGCGAAAGTGGCTTTCGCGATACGCCACCTTTGCCTTACCTCTCAAGTAAAACGCGTTTGGCCCTAGCGACTCAAACTCTCATGATGGTAGCCGTGGCCATACCGTGAAAGTCACTTTCGCGACCCGCGACGCCGGCCGCCCTACTTGTGTCCGACACGCACCCGCATCGACGTACCGCTCTGCGACAGCACCCGGATCGTGGTCCCGGTGGCCGGGAGGGCCACTCCGGCGTTCGGCTGGTCGGGGAACAGGAACGTCCCGGTGTCGTCGAACAGCGGTACGGCGTTCCGCCCGCGGACGTAGCTGGGCTTTCCGTTGACGTGCAGGGTGAACGAATCCGCCTTGCGTAGCGAGAACGGCATGTCGTAACCGGCGATCCTGGACCGCCAAGGCGCGCCTTCGATGTTGTAGATCGGCTCGGGGTGCGCGTCGATCGGGAGGATCAGCCCGGAGCCGAGGTGTTCACTGGTGTTGTTGTCCATTTCGGACGTGTCCCAATAGGACACCACCAAGCCGGTCTGATACGGGAAATGCTCGACGAAAGCGGGCCGGTCCGGGAACCCGAAGTTGTAGGGGCCCGTGCGCAGATATCGGCCGTAGGACTCGTAGGTGCGGTTCGACGCGAGGTAGAAGTTGTCGAACAGCCGGGTCTCGGTGGCGGCCGCCGTCCGGAAACCGTCGAGGGCCCAGCCATTCGCGCCGTTCTCCGCTCCGTCGGTCAGCAACGGCGCGCCGTCCGCGGTGATGGTGATGTCGTCGGCGAAGAACCCGCTTCGTGCCAAAGCGCCGTCGGTCCGATACTGGAATCGGAGCAGGGCCTTCCTGCCCGCGATCGAGTCGAGCGGCACGTCGATGTCGACCCAGTTCCCTCCCGTGGTGCTCGACAGTGCCGGCAGCCCACTGAAATCCCGCTGGAACGGTGCGCCGGCGGCGAGGCCGTCCACCGCGGTCCACGTGACGCCGCCGTCGGTCGATACCTGCGTGTAGAGGAAGTCGAAGTCCGGCTGGATGTCGTAGCGGGCCTTGAGCGTCAGTGACGCCGAGGTCTTGCCGGTCAGGTCGAGCGGACGGGTCATCGTGGTGGACAGGTTGTTGCCCTTGGTGCTCCACCACTGGTTCGGACCGGTGAACGGCTGTCCATGGTGGAACGTCTTCGGCTTGTCCGGCAGCACGACCACGACGGCCTGGGCCTTCGCCGAGTTGTATTCGTGCGGGCCGAGGTCGACGGTGCGGGTCTGACCTGCCACCACGACCTCGTAGTCCAGCCAGCCGAGCTGCAGCTTGGACCACGCGTCCAGGTCGTTGATGCGGGTGCCGATGACCTCGCCGGGTCCGGACACGCGCTGCTGCGCCATCGGCGACCACCAGCTCACGTTGTTCGCGCCACCGTTGGTGTCGTACAGGTCGGGCAGGCCGAGGTCGTGCGCGAACTCGCGGCAGAACACGCTGATACCGCCGTTCTCCGGCTGGACGGTGTAGTTGCCGACCCAGATACCGCTGTCACCGATCTGGGTGCCGCCTCGCGGGTTGCCGTCCGGTCCAGTGGTGGTGTTGGCGAACGCGTAGGCGCTGTGGCTGTAGATCGCGTCCTCGCCGTGGAGGGGATCCGCGTCGGCCTGGTCGGCGCCGGAGTGCACGATCTGGAAGTGGTCGAGGTAGCCGTCCGGTTCGTTGAAGTCGCCGTCGCGGTCGAAGTCGTCGCGATCCCAGACGTCGAACGTGGCAAGCTGCGCACGGATCTGCGCCGGTGTCCGGCCGGCGGCGAGTTGCCCGCCGTACCAGGCGTTGACGGCGTCGGTCACCAGGTCGAAGGAGTTGGCGCAGACGACGCCGGCGCACGGGAAACCGTTCGACCGCCCGTAGCGGGCCTCGTTGAACGGCACAGTGGTCCAATCGGTGACCATACCCTCGACCGAGTATCTGCCTGAGGACTGCTTTCGGTAATAGGCGGCTAGCGAGTCGGCGCCGGGGGCGGTGGAGAAATACAGATCCTGGTAATGGCGGCGGTCGTAGTCCGGTTGCCAGATGGTGGTGTTGTTCGTTCGCCGGTCGGGCTCGGGGATCTGATTGTGCCGCGGACCGTCGAAACGTACCGGGCCCGGGATGGCCGGATCGGTGTCGACGTCGGGGTAGGACGGATGCCGCTGGTCGCCGAACTCGGCGAGTACCACGAAGATCCGGTCGGTCGATTCCCTGGCCAGCTCGACGTACTCGTCGACGGGGCCGCCCGTCCTGACCACGGTGCTCGCGCCCCGTCGCTCGGCGACTTCCTTGCCCTTCAGTACATCCGCGATCCCTTGCTGCCGCAGCTTCCGGCGTTTCACGTCGTCGGGGCCGGGCAGATCATCCCCGCCGCGGGCTTCGGCGGCGGCGGTGGCGGTGGCGGGCGCCGCGATCGCGGCCGGAGCGCCCGTCGTCGAACCGGCGACCAGGGTGGAGACGCACAGGGCGGCACAAAGTCTTCGTAACAAAGGAGATCCCCTCTCGAACTGACTCGTGAGTGGCGATTCGTGTGCTGACCCTGACTACCACTCACGACCACCCCGACCAACCGTCCTCTGGAGCCATAACCGCTCAAGCGAGAGAACACCTTGCGCCACAAGACGTTCCCGTGAACGATCGCCTCCTTCGTTCAACTGGTTCCGGAGCGGCAGTTGAGCGCTCCAAGGCGCCGTTCGATTCCAAGGAGACTGACATGACCGAGAGCGGTCGCCGCTGGCGGATCCTCGTGGACCAGGACCGCTGCATAGGTTCCGGGGTGTGCGTGGGAGACCTTCCGCACCGGTTCCGGATCGTCGACGACAGGTCACAGCCGGTCGACGTCGAGATCGGTGCCGACGACGAGGTGCTCGCCGCGGCCGATTCCTGTCCACGGGAAGCGATCCGCGTCGTGGACGTGGCGACCGGTGAGGTACTGGCACCCCTCGAATGACCGTGGCTCGACCAAGATACCGTGTCCGGCCCGCCGGACACGTGGAGGATGTTGATGCAAAGCCGTCGAACGACGAAGGTCGAAAGACTCTCGGCCGACTTCGTCCAGGATTCCTACACGTTGTACGCGCGGTTGCGGGAAGCGGGCCCGCCCCGGGAAGTGCTGATGCCACACGGTATCAAGGTGTGGATGGTGACCCGCTACCGTGACGCCCGCGCCCTGCTGTCGGATCCGCGGATCAGCAAGGACGGACGGCGGGTCAACGAGCTGTTCGCCCGGCACGCCGAGTCGCCGGACAAGACCCCCGCGGCGGTCGACGACGAGCTGGCCGCGCACATGCTCAACAGCGATCCGCCGAACCATGTCAGATTGCGAAGACTGGTCGGCAAGGCCTTCACCGAACGCCGGGTGAAACTCCTGCGGCCGCGGATCGAGGAGATCACCGAGGAACTGCTCGACCGGATGGCCGGCGCGCGGGAGGCGGAACTGATCGAGGATCTGGCCGCCCCGCTGACCATCACGGTCCTCGCCGAACTGCTCGGCGTGCCGCCCGAGAATCGCGAGGTCTTCCGTGCCTGGACGAACACGCTCGTCGGGGCGGACCACACGCCGGAAGAGGTCGCCACGGCTTCGGCGGCGGTGGCCAGGTTCACCGAGGACCTGATCGACGCGAAACTCGCCGATCCCGGCGACGACATGTTCAGCGCGCTGGTACTGGCCACCGAGAAGGGGGACAGGCTCAGCAAGGACGAGCTGGTGGCGATGGTCTTCCTGCTCGTGGTGGCCGGGCACGACACCACGTTGAGCATGCTCGGCAACGGGGTGTACACCTTGCTCCGCCATCCGGACCAGCTCGCCAGGCTACGGGCGGACCCGGCGTTGCTTCCCGCCGCGGTCGAGGAACTGCTGCGGTACGAGGGTTCGGTCAGTCTGGCGACGTTCCGGTTCACCACCGAGGACATCGCACTGGACGGCGTGACGATTCCCGCCGGCGAGATCGTGGTGGTGGCGCTGGGCTCGGCGAACCGCGACGCGGAGAAGTTCGAGCACGCGGACAGCCTGGACATCACCCGCGGGCTCGGCGGTCACCTCGCCTTCGGCCATGGCATCCACTACTGCGCGGGCGCGCCGCTGGGCCGTCTGCAAGTGGAGATCGGCATCGGCGGGTTGCTGGAACGGTTCCCGGACCTCGCGCTGGCGGCGGAACCGGAGCAGCTCCGGTGGAAGACCAGCACGATCATGCACGGCCTCGTCTCGCTGCCGGTCTCCCTGCACGGCTAGGCGCTGTCCTGCAAGACCCGCCCCGCCGCGAAAGGCCCGACAAGCCTTCGCCGCGGGGCATCGGCGTCTTCGGGCGCCGATGCCCCCTGACCGCGTGATACCGTTGCGGAATGGGCGAATTCGATTTCCTCGTAGGCTCGTGGAATGTCCTCAACCGCCGTCTGACAAAGCGGCTTGCCGGTAGCGACGATTGGGTCGAATTCACGGCACCCGCGAAGAGTTGGAGCCTTTTCGAAGGAAAGGCGAACGTCGACGAAATCGTCTTTCCCGACGGAGTGCGGGGACTGACCCTGCGGTTGTTCGATCCAGTGGCCCGGAAGTGGTCGTTGAACTGGTCCAGCAGTGACACCGGGCGGCTCTTCCCGCCTGTCATCGGCGAGTTCACCGATGGACGCGGCGTCTTCTACGGCGAGGACGCCGAGGGTGATACGCCCGTACGGGTCCGGTTCATCTGGTCGGACGTCACCGAGAATTCGGCCCGCTGGGAACAGGCCTTCTCGATCGACAACGGTGAGAGCTGGGAGGTCAACTGGATCATGACCTTCAACCGTGCCTGACGATCATATTTCCGCGAGCGGCGATCCGCGGTGCGCAATCGTCACCGCGTGACCGAACCGGCCGCGGTCTGCTTCTCTGGCCCGCATGCAGCAACGCATCGAAGCCTCCCAACTGATTCCCGGACGCGGCACGCCGACCATGGACGCTGTCGTGATCGTCGAAGGCGACAGGATCCGCTACGCCGGTCCACGCGACGGGGCGCCGGCCACACCCGGCGCCGACGTCACCCGTGGGCATACCGTGATGCCCGGAATGTGGGACTGTCACGGGCATTTCATGGGCCTGCGTAGTGCGGACCTGCACGATCTGATGCACGAGCCGATCGCCTTGCGGTCGGCTCGGTGCGTATCGGACCTGCGGGCCTGCCTCGACTCGGGCTTCACTTCCATCCGCGAGGTCGGCGGTCTCGGTATCCACTTGGTCCGCGCGGTCGCCGAGGGCACCATCGAGGGACCGACGATCTACAGCGCGGGCACGGCCTTGTCGACCACCGGTGGACACGGCGACGTGCACGGCTTCCCTGTTCCGTGGATCAACGACTTCGGCCACCTCGGCGGGGAACTGCGGCTTGCCGACGGACCCGCCGAGTGCGCGCGGGCCGCCCGTGAACAGCTGCGCAACAACGCGAAGCTGATCAAAGTGTTCGCCTCCGGCGGAGTTCTGTCCGAAGTGGACCATCCGCATCATCAGCAGTTCACCGACGCCGAACTGGCCGCGATCGTCGAGGTGGCGGGACAGGCCGAGCGGGTGGTCGCGGCGCACTGCCACGGCAAGGCGGGCATCATGGCCGCGCTGAAGGCGGGTGTGCACACCATCGAGCACGGCACCTATCTCGACGAGGAAGCCGCCGCGGCGATGCGTGAGACCGGCGCGATCCTGGTGCCCACCCGCGCGATCATGCACCTGCTGCTCACCAGCGATCTGCTTCCCGCCTACGCCAAGCGAAAACTGGAAGAGGTGGCCGGGCGGCATCTCGACGCGATCGCCTTGGCCCGCGAGGCGGGTGTCACCATCGCGCTGGGCACCGACCTCGCCATGACCGGCCCCGACCGGCCCACCCAATGGGGGAAGGGCGGCATCGAGCTTTCGCTGATGGTGAAGAGCGGTGCCACCCCGCTGGAGGCGATCGAAATGGCCACGGCCACCGCACCCGCCACCCTCGGACCGCAGGCTCCGCGCTCCGGACAGCTGCTGGCCGGCTACGACGCGGACGTGCTCCTGCTGGACGCGGACCCGGTGCTGGACATCGACGTCCTCGCCGATCCGGCGCACGTGACCGATGTCTGGAAGTCCGGCCGTCGGGTGAAGTGAAGGCAACAACGGCCGTAGAACCCGAGTACATCGAGAGAACACTCGCGGCGGCGATGGTCTCGGTGACGAAGCCCCGGCTCCATGGAGAAATGCCCATGAGTGACACGATTGTCGATTTCGACGCCATCATCACGCGGTATGCGACGTTCACCTTCGACGACTCGACGCCCCTGCTCGACGCGGGGCTGGAATCGCTGGCCTTGCTGCGTCTCGCGGTCGACGTGGCGGGTGACGACGACGCCGAGATCGACGCCACCCGGCTGGTCGATCTGCACACGGTCGCCGATCTGAAGCGCTGGCTGGCCGATCTGGCCGCCGCCGGTCAGGACGGGGGCGCGCGATGACGACCCGCAGACTCTTCGACTGGTTCGACGATTCGGTGGCGGTTCACGGTTCCTCGACGGCGATCGAGGTCGCCGGGCTCACGCTGACCTACGACGAACTGCGGGCCGCCGTCGAGCGGATGGCGGTGCGCTTGGTGTCGGCCGCGGGCAGACGACCGGACAGGGTCGGCCTGCTGACCTCGCGCAGTCTCGCGAGCTACGTGGGCTACCTGGCGATCCAGCGGGTCGGCGCGGCCGTGGTGCCGCTCAACCAGGGCGCGCCGGTCGCGAGGAACCTGGCGATCACCAAGGACGCGGGCCTGGACGTGACGATCGTCGACGACACGTCCGCCAAGCAGTTGCCGGAGTACCCGCGGCAGTCGGGTATCCCGATCGTCGACCTGACCGGTGACCGGTGGCGTGGCCTGCTGGACGGCGGCGAGCCTCTGCCCGAGATCGGTTCCGGCGACGGGGACGTCGCCTACATCATCTACACCTCCGGCTCGACGGGGAGCCCGAAAGGCGTGCCGGTGACGCACGAATGTGTGTCCTCGTTGCTGGAGGACAACATCCGCCGGTTCGGCTTCACCGACGACTGCCGGGTTTCACAGACCTTCGAGCTCTTCTTCGACGGATCGATCGTCGAGCTCTTCGCCACCTGGGGGACCGGCGCGACGTTGTGCGTCCCGCAGCACAGCGAAGTGTTCGCGCCGGTGCGCTTCGTCAACGAGAAGCGGCTCACGCACTGGCTTTCGGTGCCGTCGATCATCTCCTTCGCACGCAGGCTGCGGGCCCTCGCCCCGGGCAGTATGCCCAACCTGCGCCGGGGGATGTTCGGCGGCGAACCGCTGAACCTCGAACAGGTCGAGGTGTGGCGGGCCGCCGCACCCAACGCGACCATCCACAACTGTTACGGGCCGACGGAACTGACCGTCATCTGCACCGGATACGAGGTGCCCGCCGCACCCGCCGACTGGCCGGTCACCTCGAACCGTTCCATGCCGATCGGTGAGCTCTTCCCGCATCTGGACTATGTACTGCTCGACGAGGAATTCCGGGAGTGCGAGGACGGCGAGCTGTGCGTGCGCGGCCCGCAGCGCTTCCCCGGCTACCTGGACCCCGACGACAACGCCGGGCGCTTCCTTGCCTTCGACGGCGAGCAGGGCACGGTCTACGACGGTACCGAGCCGCTGACCCCCGGGCACTGGTACCGCACCGGTGATCGAGTGCGCCGCGAGAGCGGTGAGCTGGTCCATCTCGGCCGCGTCGACGACCAGATCAAGGTCCGGGGCAACCGGGTCGAACTGGGCGAGATCGAGTCGGCGCTGCGACGGCATCCGTCGATCGCCGAGGTGGTCGTGGTGGCGCTCACCGCCGCCGACGGCGAGGTGGACCTGCACGCCGTCTACGCGGGCGATCCCGTGGACGAGAAGGAGTTCGTCCGCCTGCTTGAGGACCTCCCGGTCTACATGCGCCCGAGGGGTTACCACCAGCGCGACAGCATCCCGTTGGCCGCCAACGGGAAGGTCGATCGCAAAGGGTTGACCGAAGAGATCCTGCCGATCGTCCGCTGAACACCGGAAAGGAATTCCGTTGAACGCTCCCGTCGCGACGGACACCGGCATGTTCCCGGCCAGTGCCCTCATGGAGATGCTGTGGTGGATCCATCAGAGGGCCAGGAACAAGTCCGTCTACAACCAGACCTGGCCGCTGAAGGCCGACCGGCCGCTGGACTTCGACGCCCTGCGGGTCGCCTGGCAGGCCGTGGTGGACCGATACGAGGCGATGCGTGCGAGTCTGCACCATCGTGACGGCGCGATCATGGTGTCCATTGTGGACCACGTCGACGTCGAACCGCAGTGGATCGCGATCGAGGATCCCGGCTCCGTGCCGGTCGAGCCCCTGCTCAGGTCGATCGCGGGGGAGATCCAGGAGCGGCCGCTCGCGCTGGACGTCGCGCCGGCGGCACGGCTGGTGGCGGTGACCGTCGGAGATCAGCACGAGTTGCTGGTCACCGTCCACCACGCCTTCGTCGACGGATGGGGGATGCAGCTGCTGATGGACGACTTCGCCAAGGCGTACGCGGCGGCTGTCGCGGGTGAGGAGCCGGACTTCGGTGCCGAGCCCCCGGTGTCGTTCCGGGAGCACATCCTCGCCTCGAACGCGGCCCGCGCCGACGGCCGCTGGGACGCGAGCCTGAAGTACTGGCGCGAGAAGCTCGACGGCGCGGTGACCACGACCCTGGTCGCGGACCGGCACACCTACACCGGCACCGGCAACAAGGGCGGGATGGTGCGGTTCGTCTTCAGCAAGGAGGCCGTCGACGGCATCGGCGAACTCGCGAAGCGGTACTTCACCACACCGTTCAGCGTGCTGTTCGCCGCGTTGCAGACGGTGCTCGCCCGTGGCGGCGCCGGACCGGAGGTGTGCACGGGCCTGGTCAGCGCCAACCGCATGACGCCCCAGGACCAGGCACTGGTCGGGTATCTGGCCAACGTCCTGGTGACCAGGACCGTCATCGAGGACGGCGACTCGTTCGGCACGGTGGTCGAGCGGGTCCGTGACGGCATGTGGGACAGCCTCGCCCATCAGACCGTGCCGTTCTCCCTGGTGTACGGCGCACTCACCGAATCGGCGCAGGCCCGGCTTCGGGACGCCATCCCGCTCCTGGTCACCTGGTACGGATCGATCGGCGTCGGGCTGCGCCTCGGCGACGTCTCGCTGAAGCTGCAACGCGCGCCGAACCGCGCGGCCCGCACCGACCTCGGGTTCGGGGTGTTCGACGTCGACGGCGAGTACGTCGTCGAGTCCGAGTACAACGTCGGCCGGTTCGACCACTCGACGGCGCGGCGCCTGTTCCAGGACATCGACCGGGTCCTCGCGGAGGGCGGCCTCGATCCGGAGCTGCCGGTGGGCACCATCGAGGTCGGCTCCAGGACCGCGCCCGCCTATCTGGAACACACCATCCCGGCGGCCGAACCGGACACCACGGAGATGCCGCGATCCGCGGCGCTCGACCAGGTCCGCAGGGTCTGGACCGAGGTGCTCGGCACTCCGCCGGCCGGAGCGGACGAAGACTTCTTCGCCACCGGAGGCCGGTCGCTCAAGGTCGTGCAGTTCGCGTCGGCCATCGAGTCCGAAAGCGGCGTGACGCTGGACATCACCGGGTGGCTCACCGAGCCGACCCCGCGGCGGGCGGCCGAGCAACTCGACGGCGGCTCCGGCGCCGACGACGGCAGCACTCTTGTCGTCCTGCGGGAAGGCGGTGGCCCGCATCTGCATCTGCTGCCCGGCGCGGGCGGCAGCGTGCGGGACTACCACGAACTCGTGGCCGAACTTCCGCCGGACTGGCTGGTCACGGCATCGCAGGAACGCACGCCGCTGGACTCGATACCGGCGATGGCGGCGAGGTTCCGCGCCGATCTCGATGCCGAGGACCTGCGTCCCGATGTGCTCGGTGGCTGGTCGATGGGCGGCCAGATCGCGTTCGAGATGGCGGCGACCGGCCGGGGCGCCCCGCCGCCGGTGGTGCTGCTCGACTCGACACCACCGGTCCGGCACGACATCGCCCCCGAGGTGCGGGACGCCGTGGTGTACGAGGTCTTCTCCGAGAACATGGCAGCGACGTTCGGCGCGACCCTCGACGGCACGCCTGCCCGGACCACACCGGGGGATCCCGAGCTGGCGATGCGGGTGCTGGCCGCCCGGCTGGCCACCGCGAGCGGGCAGCCGGTGTCGGTGCCGATGCTTCTCGAGCGCTGGACGACGTTCAACCGGCACACCGACGCCGTCGGCTCGTACCTCAACGAACGGCCGCTCGCGGTTCCCGCACTGCTCGTCCGGGCGGACCTGGCCGAGCACCAGGTGGTTCAGTGGACCACGCAGTTCACCGCACCGCCGCGCCTGATCCGGGTCGAGGCCGACCACTACGGCGTCCTCCGAGCCCCGGTGATCGCGGAGATCGCCGGCGAGATCGTGCGACTCCGTGACACCGCAACACAATCAGTGTGAACTTGGAGGAGCTGTGTCCGAGCGACCCTCGACCGTTCCCGCCGTCGCGACCGAGCCCCGGCCGTCGCAGCGGCGCAACGAGTGGCTGCTGATCTCGTTCACCGGGACGACCAACACCGCGGACGCCGTGATGCGGGTGGCGCTTCCGTTGCTGGCGACCACGGTCACCGATTCACCGGCGCTGATCGCCGCGGTGGCGATCATGCTGACCCTGCCGTGGCTGATCACCGCACTGCACATCGGTGTGCTGGTGGACCGCAAGAACCGGCGCTCGCTGATGGTGGGGGCCGAATTCGCCAGGATGGCCGCGATGGCGGTGATGCTCACCGCGGTCGCGGCGGGCTTCGTCAACCTGCCGTTGATCCTCGCCGTGGCACTGGTACTGGGTGTCGCCGAGGTGGTCGCGCAGCTGTCCGCGATGTCGATCATCCCGACGGTGACGCCGAAGAGCCGATGGCAGTCGCTGAACGCGCGGCTCACCGCGACCGAATACGTCACGTTCAGTTTCCTTGGCGCGCCGATCGGCGGATTCCTCGTCGCCGCCGGATTCGCGGTCGCGCTGGGCGCGAGCGGCGCGGTGTACCTGTTCGGAGCGGTGCTGCTGACCATGCTGGCCGGCGACTTCGCGGTGAAGCAGGCCAAAGAGCGCCGTCCGGCAAGAGTGGAGATCCGCGAAGGTCTGTCGTTCCTGTGGCGGCACCGGTTGCTGCGGACGATGGCCGCGCTGATCACGGGCATGGCGGGCTGCTGGGCCGCGTGGTACGCGCTCATCCCGGCGTACGCGGTCGGCGGGCCGCTCGGTCTCACGCCCGCGCAGTACGGATTCCTGCTGACCAGCCTCGGCGCCGGTGGAGTGCTCGGCACGGTCCTGGTCGGCCCGGTCAACCGGTTGATCGGCAGACGCTGGGCGATGTTCGTCGACATCATCGGCACGGTGCTGATGGTCGGGGTGCCCGCGGTGGTGCCGGGCGCGCCGGCCAGTGTCTGGCCGGTCGGTGTCGCCGCGTTCTTCGCGGGCGTCGGCGGGACGATGTGGACGGTGAACTCCCGGGTGATCAGCCAGTCTCTGGTGCCCAACGAGCTGCTGGGCCGGTTCAGCGCGGCGAGCAGGCTGCTGTCCTGGGGCATGCTCCCGGTGTCGGCGGCGATCGCGGGCGGTCTGGCGGAGCTGTTCGGCTTTCAGGTCGCGTTCGGGGTCTTCGCGGTCGTCTGCCTGCTGATGATCTACCCCTTCCTGCGGGTGATCACGGCCGCCGCGATCGCCGAGGTCGACACCCCGGCCGCGGAAAGCGGCGGCAAGTGATCGATCCACAAGGGACGATGTACGGCTGGTTCCTCGACACCGTCCGGAGATGCCCTGATGCGACGGCCATCGAGGTCCGTGAGGACACGCTGAGCTACAGCGAGCTCCGGCTGCTCACGGACAGGCTGGCGGCCAGGCTGGTGCGGGCGGCGGGCAGGCGCCCGCACGCGGTCGGGCTGCTGGCCGCCCGCAGCCTCGCCACCTACGCCGGTTATCTCGCGGCGCTACGGCTCGGTTCGGTCGTCGTCCCGCTCAACCCGAAGTTCCCGGCCGACCGCAACCGGACGATCTGCGCGGCGGCCGGGGTGGACGTGGTCGTGGTCGACGAGGCGGGCGCGGCGGAGGTGGTGGACGGCACGGGCGCTGTCGCGCTGCCCCTGCTCGGCGATTGGCCCGAGCGGCTGCCCGAGCCGTGGAACCCGCCATACGACGGCGATCCCGACGCCGTGGCGTATCTGCTGTTCACCTCCGGCTCGACCGGAACGCCCAAGGGCGTGCCGATCCGGCACCGCAACGTGGCAGGCTACCTGGCGCACTGCGTGGAGCGTTACGCGGTCGCGCCCGGTTGCCGGCTCTCCCAGACCTTCGACCTGACCTTCGACCCCTCGGTGTTCGACCTGTTCGTCGCGTGGAGCACCGGCGCGACCCTGGTGGTTCCCTCCGACGCGGAGGTGCTCACCCCGGCCCGGTTCGTCACCGGCAAGCGGATCACCCACTGGTACTCGGTGCCGTCCGTGGTCTCGCTCGCCGGTCGGCTGCGCGGGCTGCGCCCCGGCGCGATGCCGGAGCTGCGCTGGAGCGTTTTCGCCGGCGAGCAGCTGACCGTGGAGCAGGCAAGGGCCTGGGCCACCGCGGCACCGAACAGCGTGCTGGAGAACGCCTACGGTCCCACCGAGCTCACCGTCACGGTCACCGCGTACCGGCTGCCCGCCGATCCCGGGGCGTGGCCGGACACCTCGAACGGCACCGTGCCGATCGGCCGGGTGCACGACGCGCTCGACGCGGTGCTGGTCACCGAGGACGGTCGCGCGGGTGAGGACGGCGAATTGTGCGTTCGCGGCGGCCAGCGCTTCGACGGCTACCTCGACCCCACCGACGACCACGGCCGGTTCTTCCGCGGCGAAACGTCGTTCGTCGTGGCCGACGGCGCGCCGCGGGACGGCGATTGGTACCGCACCGGAGACCGGGTCCGGCGGGAACACGGCGAACTCGTCCACATCGGACGGTTGGACGATCAGGTCAAGATCCGCGGCTACCGCATCGAACTGGGCGAGATCGAGGCCGTGCTGCGGAAGCATCCGGGAGTGCGGGACGCCGTGGTGATCGCCGTGCCGGCGCGCGGGCAGACCGTGCTGCATGCCCTGCACACCGGCGACCCGGTCGACGCGGGTGAACTGACCGCCGCCGTCGCCCGCCGCCTCCCCGAATACATGGTCCCGGCCGTGGTGCACCACGTCGACGTCCTGCCCGTCAACGCGAGCGGCAAGATCGACCGTCGCCGCCTCGCCGCGGACGTGACCGATGCCGCGCGGTGACGGCACCCTTTCGCGTTTCGGCACCTGATTGCGTTCCTTGCCTGCTCCTAGCCCCGCTCGGAAGTCCGTGAAGGCCTCCTTCACTACCTTCAGGGTAGGTAAGGAGGCCTTCAGCGCGGTGAGTGCTATGAGTGACCCCTTGACGACCTTTGCCATGGTGCTTGGGGACGTAACTCGCGTGATTGAGGACGTAACTCGCGTGATTGGAGGCGTAACTCGCGTGATTGGAGGCGGTCCGTCTCTGATCACGCGAGTTACGCTTCTGATCACGCGAGTTACGGGGACGCTCGGCCTGGCGTTTCGGCACCTGGTTGCGGCGGGATGCCCGGCTCAGTCACCCCTCCACCCGCCGCGCGAAGATCGCGCACAACGAGTCGATGTCCTGCAACGCCTGAGGAGTCAGGTCTTCGTCGTCGAGTACCACCGCCAGCCGCGTCTCGACCCGTTCGATGATGTCGACCAGTCCGAAGGAGTTGTAGTTGGGGAGCTCGCGCAGGGTGGTGGCGGCGCGCACGGTGGGTTCGTCGATCCGCAGCACGTCCTGGATCACGGCGAGCACCGCGGCGCGGGTGGTGTGCCGGGCGGCGAGCCGGGCGGCGATGGCGACGTCTTCGTGGAGCAAGCGGCCGAGGTCGTCGAGCACGGCGGTGCCAGGGGCGCCGGTACGGGATCGGCGCGAGGCCACATAGCTTTTCGAGGCGAGGGTGAGCCAAGCCTTGGCGTGTTCGTCGACCTCGGGGCTCGGCCGGTCGTACCGGGCGAGCCAGGCACCGTGCAGCAGGCGCGAGCGGCCCAGCAGCCAGATGTCCAGCACCAGACCGTCGCCGTGGTCCGCGGCGAGATAGGCGTCGATGGCGGGGACGGCGTCGGCCATCGCCTTGGCGTTGACCGCGAGGACGTCGGACTGCTCGGCGATCGGTTCGGCGGTGAACCGCAAGGCGGTGGCCGTGGGCAGCATGGCGTCCAGTTCGCTCGGGGAGAGCCGCCACACGCCCGGACGGCACGGACCCCACGGGGTCTCGTCGTGGTAGGCGTCGACCACCGTGTCCGATGTGGACAGAAGGAACGTGTGCTCGGTGTGGCGACGGCCGGCGTACGGCGTCCACGTCAGGCCGTGCGCGTCGGCGATCACGTACAGCGGGCCGGCTTCGTCGGCCAGCGCCCGCAGCCGGGCGCCGTCGATCCCGTCCCAGCGTCGCGCCACTCGCAGGCCCAGCGTCTCGTGCGCGGCGGCCAGCCGGTAGGGCAGGGAGGCGGCCACTCTCGGCCCCGGCTCGAGATCGAACCGCAGCGGGGCACCGAGTGACAGGTGCGCGCCCGCCTCGCCGTGCCGGTCGGCCAGCACGGCGAGGTTGGCCTGCAGGCAGTCCAGCGCGTCCGCCCGTATCGTCTCCAGCAGCGGCGACCAGAGCCGGTCGTACGTCTCGGCCAAGGAGGTCACGATTCCCGCTCCAGGCCGAGGAACGCGTCGACCTCACCGGTGAGCCGGTCCAGGTGCCGCGGTTCGAACACGTCGTAGTGGCCCGCGTCCAGGGTCGCGGTCCGCAGATCCGGCGCGAGCTCGCACCACC
This sequence comes from Amycolatopsis sp. WAC 01375, assembly GCF_003947325.1. Classification (NCBI taxonomy): domain Bacteria; kingdom Bacillati; phylum Actinomycetota; class Actinomycetes; order Pseudonocardiales; family Pseudonocardiaceae; genus Amycolatopsis; species Amycolatopsis sp. WAC 01375. The sequence continues at coordinate 95,176 of NZ_QHHW01000038.1, read as the reverse complement.
GTCGCAGCGCGACGGTCCGGCCGGAGATGCCGTCGTCGGCGTCCCTGCACATCAGCAGCAGCGCCCGCCCGGGATACTCGCGTTCGGCGGCATACCCGGCGAGCGCGTGCGCCTGTGCCCGGAAGGTGCGCTCCACCCTGGCGACGGTGTGTTCGTCCGGCCGGGGGCCGAGGCCCCCCACGATGAGCTTCCTGATCCGTTCGTCGTCCTCGGCCGAGGCGTGGCGGGGCAGCGGCGAACTGTCCACGATCACCAGATCCGGCCGCGACCCCCGGTCGGCCAGCCGCACGCACATCTCCCAGCCGACGGTGCCGCCCAGCGACCAGCCGAACACCAGCGCCGGGGAGCGGTCGCCGAGCGCCGACAGGGCGGACTCGGCCATCGCCGCGATGCTGTCCTCCGGCGGTTCCCCGGGCACCAGCCCGGCCGCGCGCACGGCGTAGACGCTGTAGTGACGGCCGAGGTGGGAAGCCAGTCGCAAGTACGGGTTCAGCCCGCCGCCCGCGCCGGGCAACATCACGCAAACCGGCCGATCCTTACGGCGTACCAGGGTGACCAGCCTGCTCGGCGGCTCTTCGCGTACGGGCTCGTTCATTGCCGGACCAGCGCTGCCAGCGTCGCCACGGTCGGCGAGCGGAAGAACTCGACCAGCTGCACGGCCACTCCGTACCGCTCCTGCACCTGGCCCACGACGGTGAAGATGTTCAGCGAGTGCGCGCCGTACTCCAGCACCGGGCGGTCCCGCTCGACCTGGGGCACGCCGAGCACCTCGGCCCAGATGCCTGCCAGCTCCCGTTCGAGGTCGTCGGCGTACTCGGCGGTGGGTGCGGGTGTCGCCGCTCGCTGCGCGCTCAGCCGTTCGGCCAGCACCACCAGCGCGGCCCGGTCGGTCTTGCCGCTGCGGGAAGTCGGCACGGACTCGATGTCGACGATCTCCGCCGGTGCCATGTACGACGGCAGCCGCTCGGTGAGCGCGGCCCGGACCCGCTCGTGGTCCGGCGCGGAGCCGGGCTCGGGCAGCAGGAAGAGCAACGGCCGTCGATCGATCCCGTCACCGCGCACCGCGGCCACCGCCTGGCGCACGTCGGGCAATCCGGTCGCCACGGCTTCCAGCTCGCCGAGTTCCACCCGATAACCGCGGATCTTCACCTGGGTGTCGTTCCTGCCGAGGAAGATCAGCGCACCGTTTTCATCGCGCACCACGTGATCGCCGGTGTGGTAGGCCGTTTCGCCCGGCGTGAAACCGTCGGGCAGGAACCGTTCCGCGGTGCGCTCCGGGTCGTTGACGTAGCCCACCGCGGGCGAGTGACCACCGAGCAGCAGCTCGCCGGGGACCCCAGCCGGCGCGAGATGACCGGTCTCGTCGACCACGTACGCGGTCACGTTCGGCAGCGGCAAGCCGATCGGGACGTGGCGTGACCACGGCGGGTCGGCCGCGGTCAGCCGCCAGGTGGTCGCGGCGTTGGTCTCGGTCGGCCCGTAATGGTTGACCAGTGTGCACTGTGGATGGTCGGTGAAGAACGCGCGGATCTCCTCGTCCACCAGCAACTGCTCGCCCGACACGCACAGATATCGCAGCGACGGCAGGTGCGTCCGCACGGACTGCACGAACGGGCGCAGCGCCGCCACCGGAAGGTAGAGATGGGTCACCTCGGTGTCGGCGACCCGGCGCACCAGCTCGGGGAAGTCGCGCCGGTCGGCCGGCTCCCGCGACACCACGGTCGCCCCGGCCAGCAGCGTGGGCAGGATCTCCTGGAACGACACGTCGAACCCGGCGGGCGCGTACTGCAGGAACCGGCTGTCCGCGGTCATGTCCAGCGCGGAGATCTGCCAGGCGGCGAGATTGAGCAGCGGCCGGTGGCCCATGAGCACGCCCTTCGGCAGCCCGGTCGAGCCGGACGTGAACATCACGTAGACCGGAGAGTCCGCCGTCGCGACGGCCGCGGTTTCCACATCGGACTCGAATGCGGCGGCCGGTGCGACCTCGACCCCGTGCAGGGTGACGCCGGACCCGATCACCACCCGGCAGCGGGACTGCCGCACCATGTACGACAACCGGTCGGCGGGCAGGCTCGACTCCAGTGGCAGGTAGGTCGCGCCACGCCGCAGGATCGCCAGTATCGACGTGACGGTCTCGCTGAGGGAGTCCAGCCGCAGCCCGACGACGTCTCCCTGGCCGACCCCGCGGCCGGCGAGCCCTGAGGCGATGCGCTCGGCGGTACGGGATAGTTCGGCGTAGGTGAGCGTGCGGCCGGGTTCGGTGACCGCGACGGCGTCCGGAGTCCGGCGTGCGGTCTCGGCGAACCACTCGTACAGGGTCGGCGACGGCACCTGCGCCGGATACCCGTCATGGCGACGGCTTCGCACGGCCGAGGCGTCGTCGAACAGTTCGGCGAGGGTGAGCGTGCCGTCGGCCACCGTCCGGCGCAGGGCGGTCCGCATCGAGTTCAGCAGGCCGTCGGCGACGGCGGGCGGGATCAGCTCGCTGTCGTACTCCAGTTCCAGCAGCCACCGGCCGCCGACCAGGGTGGCACCCAGCCACAGGTCGAACTTGGCGGTGCCGTTACCCGGCTCGTACGCGCCGACCACCGCACCGGTCCCGGTCGCCGGGTCGAACGTGTCCTGCATGGCGAGCATGCAGGAGAACAGGGGGTTGCGGTCGCTCGGCCGGTCCGGCTGCACCTGCGCCACCAGCTGGTTGAACGGGACGTCCACCGCGGAGCGGCAGTGGTCCACCGCGGCGCGGACGGTCTTGTCGAGGTGTTCGTCGACGGTGCGTGTCCAGTCCACGTCGACGGTGACCGGCAACGTGTTGACGAAGAACCCGCACAGGTCGTACGAGCCGATCGTGCGCCGCGCGGTGAACGGGCTGCCGATCAGCACCCGCGTCACGCCGCCGTGCCGCGCCAGCACCGTGCCGTACACCGCGGAGAACACCACGAACGGGCTGACCCCGAGCCGTTTACAGGTGGCCTGGAACCGCTCCGACTCGGTTTCGCCGAGGGTCCACGAGATCCGCTGTCCGGCGAACTCCGTCCGGTGTGGACGGTCGGGTCGCGGGTACAGCACGAGCGGCGGGACCTCGCGCAGCCGTTCGGCCCAGGTGGTGACCTGTTCGGCCGTCCGCGCCGAACCCGCGGCCCGGTTCTGGGCGTTGAGTTCCTTCACCAGCGCGGCTTCCCGGCTCACCCTCAGCGTTTCCACGTCCATCGGGCCCGCCAGGGCGCGGTCGAGGTCGCGCACGATCGGGCCCATGGAAACCCCGTCGCCGACGAGATGGTGGCCGCAGATCAGGATCGCCGCGGCACTGTCGTCGGTGGCGCGCACGAAACCGAACCGGTGCACCGGTCCGGTCGTCAGATCGAACGGCGCGCGGCCGATGTCCCTGCCCAGCGCGGCGAGTGTGGCGGCGTATTCGGCGGGCGGCACGGAGATCGACTCCAGTGGCAGCTCGTCCGCGGTGGGCGGAGGCCGCAGCACTGCGTGCATTTCCGGATGCAGCCGGAACACCTGGCGCAGCGCCGGCTGAACGGTGACCAGGGCGACCAGCGCTCTGGTCACCGTCTCGGCCAGCGGGCCGGCGCATTTGGCCGGATCGAGGTCGAACTGGATGACCTGGTTGTAGATCTGCTTCGTCGGCACCAGGCTGTCCACCACCAGCAGTCCCTTCTGGGACTCGGTGAGGTGGAGTGTCGCCGTGTCGGCCAGCTGGAGTTCTGCTGTCATGCCGAGAGAGTCGCCGGATCCGATGTACCGCCGATGTTCCGGCGATGCAACCGTGCTGTGGCGCGTCGCACGGCCCGGCGGAACACCGGCGGCGTATCGCGAGCACATCGGCAGTACATCGACGGCGGTGAGCATCTGCCGCATGTCGACCAACAGCTTGCCCGTCACCGCGCCGCCGACCGAGGACCTGGCGCCGCAGGGGGGCCGGGTGGTGCTCAAGATAGGCACGTCCTCGCTGCTCACGAACGGCAGGCTGGACGCGGTCAAACTCGACAGGCTGTGCGAGATCGTCCACAGAGGACTCGTCGCGGGCCTGCACCCGGTGCTGCTCGCTTCCGGGGCCATCGCGATCGGCCGCGGTAGGCATCCCGCGCTGGCCGTGGACGATCCGGCGGCGTTACAGGTGTCCGCAGCGCTCGGTCAGTCTCGGCTGTACTCGGCCGTCGAGGCCGCGTTCGCCGAACGCGGCGTGCAGACCGGGCAGCTGCTGCTCACCCCGCCCGACCTGGTCGAGGACGAGCGGGGCGGAGGCGTCGGGCACACCTTGCACACCATGCTGGCGCTGGGCATGGTGCCGGTGGTCAACGAGAACGACGCGCTCGGCGTGCGCAACAACGACGTGCTCGCCGCGCTGCTCGGCGGCTACCTCCAGGCCGAGCTGCTGCTGTTGCTGACCAACGTGCCCGGTTTCTACGACAGCAACCCGAAGCTGGCCCCCGGCGCCCGGCACATCGAGGAGGTGCCGGTGCTGACGGCCGAGACCGAACGGCAGGCGGGCGGCGCGATCGGAGACGGCGGCACCGGCGGCATGCTGATGAAGCTCGGCGCGTGCTGGATCGCCACGTACAGCGGCGTACGCACGGTCATCGCGGAGAGCGCGGACCCCGACGTGCTGGTCGCCGCGCACTGTGGCCGCCCCGCGGGCACGGTGTTCCACCCGCGCGCGGTCACCGGCGCGACTCCCGGTATCGGAACGCTCTGGCGCGCGTTCCGGACCCCGCCGGTCGGGGCGCTGCACTGCACCCCGGCGGGCACCGACGTCGTCGTCCGCGGGGAAACCGTGTGCCACCACCACATCGCCGCCGTCCACGGCACCGTCGCGCCAGGTGACGTGGTCGACATCTGTGACCAGCACGGGCGGCCGCTCGCCCGTGGCCCGCTGAGCCGCGCCGTCGAGCCAGGCCGCCCGCCGACCGCACCCGTTGTCGACGGTGGCGACTACGTACCGATCATGGAGGATCTGCCATGTCAGTGACCGACGTCTGCCGCGCCGCGGCCGAGGCGTGGACCGAGATCAAAGGGCTGACCACCGCGCGCAAGAACGCGCTGCTGCTGGACATGGCCGTCGCGATCGAGGAGCACCGGGACCGGATCGTCACGGCCAACGAGACGGACGTCGCCGCCGCCCGCGACAACGGTGTCTCGGCAACGCTGGTCGATCGGTTGACCCTGACCGAGCGGCGGATGGCGGGTCTGGTCTCGGCCATCCGGACCATCGCCGACCTGCCCGATCCGGTCGGCCAGGTGGTCGAGGGCTGGACAAGGCCCAACGGCCTGCTGATCGAGCGGGTCCGCGAGCCGATCGGGGTGGTCGCGGTGATCTACGAGGCGCGGCCCAACGTCACCGCCGAGGTCGCCGCGCTCTGCCTGAAGTCGGGCAACTGCGCCGTACTGCGCGGCTCCTCGATGGCCATGGCGACGAACACGGCGATCATGGCCGCACTGGACAGCGCGATCGACCGGCACGAGGAGGTGCCCGCCGGTGCGGTCCAGCTGCTCACTGACCCGTCTCATGACGCCGCTCGGGAACTGATGCGCGCCAAGGAGTTCGTCGACCTGCTGGTGCCGCGCGGCGGGCCGGAACTGATCGAGTCCGTCGAGCGCAACGCCACCGTGCCCACGGTGATCGACGGCGCGGGCAACTGCCATGTCTACATCGACCATTCGGCGGATCTGGAGATGGCCACGGCGGTCACGGTCAATGCCAAGACCTCCCGGCCCAGCGTGTGCAACGCCATGGAAACCCTGCTGGTGCACGAGGAACTCGCGCGGGACTGGCTGCCCGACGTACTCGACGAGCTGTCGGCCGCGGGTGTGGAGATCCGCGGTGACGTGACGGTCCGCGAGGTCTGGCCCAAGGCGGTGGCCGCGCGCGAGGAGGACTGGGGCACCGAGTACCTCGACCTGGTGCTGGCCGTGCGGGTGGTGCCGGACGTGGGTGCGGCGATCGCGCATATCGACCGGTGGGGCACGTCCAACGCCGAGGCGATCGTCGCACGGGACATCGACGTGGCCCGCCGGTTCGCCCGCGAGGTGGACTCCGGCAGCGTGTTCGTCAACACCTCGACCCGTTACTCCGACGGCGGCGAGTTCGGCTACGGCGTCGAGATCGGCGTGTCCACGCAGAAACTGCATATCCGCGGTCCGATCGGGCTGACCGCGCTGACCACCGTGAAGAACGTCGTCTGGGGTACCGGACAGACGAGGATCGTGTAGGGGAGCGAGTCCAGTGTCCACTGTCCGAACCGCGTCGCCGATCCGTCCGTCGTCCCTTGTGGACAACGCGGCGCAGGCGCTGTCCATCAAGTACAACAACCTGGTCTACGAGCTGAGCGCGGCCGGGCAGGACATCATCACGCTCTCGCTCGGCGAGGCGTTCTTCGACCTGCCGCTGCCCCGGTTCGACGACCTGTCCGGGCACGGCCTGCATCACTACTCGCACTCCCGTGGGCTGCCGGAGCTACGGCAGCGGCTGGCCGGGTACTGGGCCGACTTCGACCTCCCCGTCGATCCGGACACCGAGATCGTCGTCACCGCGGGCTCGAAGGTGGCGATCTACATGGTGTTGCTGGCGCTGCTCGAGCCGGGGGACGAGGTGATCGTCCCGGAGCCGTTCTGGCTGAGCTACCCCGAGCAGGTACGGCTCTGCCGCGGCGTTCCGGTGCTGGTGCCGCACGACGTGAGCGTGTTCGACTTCGGCCGTTACGTCACACCGCGCACCAGGGCCATCGTGATCAACAATCCGAACAACCCGTCCGGCCGGGTGCACACCGACGCCGAGCTGGAGTTCGTGCACGATCTGGCGGACGCGCGTGGCCTGGTGGTGATCGCCGACGAGGCGTACCACGAGTTCGTGCCGGCGGAGACCCCGTTCCGGGCTTGCGGCTCGTTCGATCCGGAGCTGCGGCACACCGTCACGGTCAACTCGATGTCCAAGAACTACGGGGTTTCCGGCTGGCGTGTCGGCTACGTCATCGCGCATCGCACGCTGATCGATCAGGTACTGAAGATCAACCAGCACCTGATCACCTGCGCGCCGACGATCCTGTCCTGGTATCTCGCCGAACACTTCGACGACATCCTGGACATCACCCGCCCGCAGATCCGCCGCGTCGTGGACCTGCGCCGCGAGGTCGCGGGCCAGCTCGCGGACATCGGCATCGAGACCCTGCCCGGCTCGGCGACGTTCTACCTCTTCGCCTCCCTCGGCAGGTCCACTTTGGACTCGATGGAGTTCGCCACCAGGCTGTTGCGGGAAAGCGCGGTCAGCGTGGTGGCCGGCATCGCCTACGGTGAGTCGTGCGACCGGCACATCCGCATCTCCGTGGGCACGGAGTCGCCGTACCGGGTGGCAAGGGGCATCGCCGAGATCCGGAACCTGATCGACGCCACGAGCTGACCAGCGCATGACAGAATGACGAACTCGGGCGCGCGCGTTGGCGGATCGGCTTCGGGCGGGCGCCTACCCGGCCTGGTGTTCTTCCGCAGCGCCTTCCACCTCGCCGTCGCGGGTCAGGACGCGTTGACGCGGCCGTAGCGTAGTTCCAGTTCGCCGGTGGCGAGACCGTCCTGGACGTGGTGGAGGAGTGTGCCGAGGCCCGAGTCGTCAAGATCGTCGGCCTTCTTGAAGCGGACACAGTTCTGGCCGAGACTGACCTTGCCGAGTTCGCCCGCGTAGTCCTGCACGAGGTATCGGTCGTTCCGTATGGCGGAGACGTAGAGGCTGAGGTAGTTCTTCTGCAGTGCCAGTCCGATGACCGGCCAGTCGACGGGTTCGGCCGAGGACTTGACTTGATATTGGAACTTCCCGTAGCCGATCAAGCTCATTCCCATACCGGGCTTTCCCGCGCCGGTTCCGCCGAAGAACTCCCGTTTCAACTCCGGCGCCACGTTCCGGACAAGGCGGTCCACCGCTCGAAGGTCTGCTTCCCTGGCGGGATCCGCGGCGAAGTATTCCTTGAGATTGGACGCTGCCACTGTGAACATGGCGACCAAGCGTACTCGCGATATCGACCGGCCGAGTGAGGAATCACGCACAAGTACCTCCTTGGAGGGAATATCGCGGTTTGCTCGGCCCTGCCGTGAACCAGAAGGATTTGCGGATTTCGCATCGTCGACGGTCGAGTACTGCGATCTTGGTACCACTTCGCCCCTCGATGGTCCTGCGGCGCCCCGCGATCCGGGCGAATTCAGCCTGTGAGGCCGGGCGCGGGCTAAAGCAGCGATAGAAGGCGGTCTCGCCGGTCAGCCGGTTCAGGCGCATCAAGACCCGGCGGAGAGTTTCTGCCACGTCCGTTTCGAGAGCCGGTCTGCCGGCTCATCGACTCGGACGTGGTTGTCCGGTCCGGGAACACGGCGATCGCAGGCCACGGCCAGCACATAGGCCTGTTTCGGGGTCTCGAGGGGCACACAGCCCGGCGGCGACTACCTACCGGTCCGCGACGCCCCACCAGCCCAATGGGCCTTCATCTGGCGAACCGCCAACGTAACCCCGCAGATACGCGCATTTGCCGGATCAGCCCGCGACCACAACGCGCTTTTCTGCCCGGAGCTCCATGCGCCCGAAGCACCTGGGATATACGCGTCAAATCTGCCAAGCGAGGAGCTATTGATCCACCGCAGGCCTCGGTCACAGGCACGGACCCGTTGACCTTTTTAATAGATCCTGGCCCTCGCGTAACGGCAGGGGCCGAACTGGCCGAATTCGGCTGGTGCCCGCCAGCGGCTCACGATCCGACGCACCGACCTTCTCGCAGCTCGATCACGCGGTCGCAGCGGGCCAAGGTGGCGGGGCGGTGGGCGATGACGAGGACACCGATGTCGTTTCCGGCGGAGGCGAGTGCCGCGGCGATGGCTTCGTCGGCCTCGGGGTCGAGGTTGGCGGTGGCTTCGTCGAGAATGAGAATGCGCGGGTTCACCAGCAGGGCCCTGGCGACGGCGACTCGTGCTCGCTGGCCTCCGGACAGTCCGTCGCCGGTTTCGCCGACGACGGTGGCGAGCCCGGCGGGCAGTCCGGCTCCAGGGTCGAGGATCCCAGCCCGTCGCGCGGCCTCTTCTACTTCGGTGTCCTCGGCTTCAGGGTTCCCGAGCCGGATGTTGGTGGCGATCGTCCCGGTGAGGAGGCCGGGTTCCTGGGGAACGGAGCTGATCGCGCGGCGGAGGTCGTCGTCGGCCAGCTCGGCGAGGTCGACGCCGTCGAGGGTGATGGTGCCGGCGTCGGGGTCCCACATTCGGGTCGCGAGCAGCGCGCACGTGGTCTTGCCCGCACCGGACGGTCCGGTGAGGGCGACCCGTTCCCCTGGGTGGACGGTGAACGAAACGGCGCGCAGGACCGGCGGACCGTCGTCGCGGTAGCCGAAGGTCACGCGATCGAAGACGAGTCCGGTCGCGCGGTCACGGGACCGCAGGGGCCGGGGCATGCGGGCCTCGTGGACTGCTGGTGTCCGGTCGAGGACAGCGGTGATCCGGGTACCGGCGGCGCGCAGCGTGCCGACGTTGCGCAGCAGATCCGAGATCTGCGCGATCGGGCCGAGTGCCGCGATGGCCAGCACCATGGCGACCGGTGCGAGCGCGCGGTCGATCGTGTCGAGGTGCGTCGCGCAGACCGCGAGCGCGCCGATCGCGCTGAGTGCCAGAGCCGCGTCCATGGCAGCGCGTTCCAAGCCGACCCGGGAGCCGATCTTCGCCTGCGCCGAGGTCAGCGCGCTCGTCCGCTTCTCGAGCGCGGCGGTGCGACGGTGCAGAGCTCCCGCGCGGCTGAGTTCTCCGAGTCCGCGGACGGTGTCCACGAGTTCGGCGTTGAGCGTCGCGGCGGCCTCGGTGAGTTCGGCTCCCTGCCGCGCCCCCGCCCGGCCGGACACCCAGGGCAAGGCCGCGGTCACGACGACGAACGGGATCCACGCCAGCAGCAGCCATGGCGTGACCAGGAGCGACAGGGTCGCGGTGGCGGCGATCATCACGGCCGAGGTGAGTGCTTGGGCCGCGGTGTGGGCGTAGAGCCATTCGAGTCGGTCGATGTCGGCGAAGGCCACGGACGCGAGGTCACCGCTCCTGCGCGGACGCCGTCGGTCGGGCAGGCTCACGCGGAGCCGGTCGAACACCCGGGCACGCAAGGTGCCGATCAGCCGGTAGGCCAGATCGTGCGAGACCCAGGACTCGCGCCAGGTCATCGCTGCGGTCACGACGGCAAGTCCGCACAGGACGGTGGCGACGATGACCGGCGGCGCGCTGCCGGTCGCCGCGGCCCGACCGGCCAGCCATGTACCGAGCACGGTCGTCGCGAGCGTGCCGAGCTGGGCGGCGGCGTTGCTCACGACGGTCCAGGCGAAGATCGCCCGTTGCTCGGCGATGACCGGCAGCAGCCGCCGGAGGGATCCGCTCACGAGTGGACCACCTGCCCGGTGACGCGGCCGGACTCGATCGTGACGACCGTGCTGGCATCACGCAACGCGGTCTCCCGATGGGCGATCACGATCCTGGTGGTGTCGCCGTGGTACTCCGCGAGCCGGGTGAGGACGCGCTTCTCGGTGTCGACGTCCAGGGCGGAGGTGGCTTCGTCGAGCAGCAGCACAGGGGGCGCGGCGAGGACGGCCCTGGCGATGGCCAGACGTTGCCGCTGGCCGCCGGACAGCTGAACGCCGTTCTCCGTGAGCACCGTGGCGAAGCCCTGAGGGAGTGCCTCGACGAACTCGATCGCGTCCGCGACGTGGGCGGCGGCGCGGATCTCGTCGGGCGTGGCGGCGGGCCGGGCGAGGCGGAGGTTTTCTTCGACGGTGCCATGGAAAAGATAGGTGTGCTGGCCGACGACGCCGATGCTCGCACGCAGCGCGGCGAGGGTGTACTCGGCGACCGGGGTTCCGTCGAGCTCGATCGTCCCCTGTTGCGGATCGGCCTCCCGGACCAGAAGCCGGGCGATCGTGCTCTTCCCGGCGCCTGACGGGCCTACGATCCCCGTCGTGGCCCCCGGCGCGCATTCGAAGCTGATGCCGGAAACACCGGCGCCGTTCGGGTATCGATACCCGACCTGCCACAGCCGCAGTCGCGCCCCGCGTCGAGCGGGTTCGGTGCGGGTGCCGGTGTCGGTGACCTCCGGCCGAGCCCTCATGATCTCGTCGATTCCCTCGACCGCGCCCAGCCCTTGGTAGCCGAGGTGCCAGTGGGCGGACAGGTCGAGTACTGGACGGAAGCATTCCCTTGCGCACAACAGGAACAGGAACACCGACGCCGCGGGCGCCTGACCGCCGACGACCTCCGCGCACGCGACGAGGACCGTGGCCGCGAGGCCGAGGTGCAGTGCCAAGGCACTGACTCCCGCTTCCACCAGCGACACGCGCAACTGGGCCATCGTGACCCGGTGCAGGCGATCGCCGCGATGGGCGAGTGCCTCGCCCGCCCGGCGGCCGGCGCCGAAGAGCCGGAGGACACCGATCGACTGGGTCGCCTCCAGATAGTCGGCCGCGAGCTTTTCGTAGGCGCTCCAACGGGTTCGTCCCGTGCGGAGCAGCCGGGCGTCCCAGAAGCGGGGGACGGCCACGGCGCACAGGACCGCCGTCGCGAGGATCGCGGCCGCGGGGACGGACACGGTGAACAGCCATCCGGCGACGGCGGCCGGAACCAGACAGGTCACGAGCAGTTGTGGCAGGTAGCGGCTGTAGTAGGCGTCGAGGGCTTCGACCCCGTCGACGACCGTGTGCGTGATCGCCCCCGTGCGCTCTCCCCGCGTCCAGGCCGGTCCCAGCAGGGTGATGCGGCGCAGAAGTTCGCCGCGCAGCCTGGTGCGGATGGCGATGCCGAACCGGGCCGCGGTGACCTCCCGCGCCCACAACAGGACCGCGCGCACGCCGACGACGCCGGTCAATGCCGCGATCGCGGGTGTCACGGTGGTGAAGTCTGCGCCGCGGGTGAGATCGGTGAGGACGGCCGCCGTCAGGACGGCTCCGCCGACATAGCAGGCCGACACGAGCATCGACAGCACCGCGAGCAGCAGGACTGGAGCGATGACGACACCCGCCAGCTGCAGGAGCCTGCGATGGATCACCGGGTGAACGCGTCCGCGTGGAGCCGTTGCGCGATTTCCCGCACCACCGAGATGTTCCCGAGCGTGCCGGGATAGGTGTCGGCGGCGTCGATCGCGATCAAGCGCTGTTCGCGGACGGCGGTCATGGCGGGGAAGGTGCGGGTGAGGTAGTCGATGCTCGCCTGTTTCTGCGCGGCCCCGTTGACGGCGAACACGATCGCGTCGGGATTCTTCGCGGCGAGCGCCTCGGGGGTGATCTGTGCGGCGAAGAACTTGGCGAACTGCGGGTCCTTCGGTGAGAACACGTTGTCCCCGCCAGCCCTGCGGATGATGTCATACTCGATGCCGGCGCCGATCGCGGTGACGGTGGTGCCTTCCAGGAACACCTGGGCGACGGTGGGCTTGGGGCGGCCCGCGATGGCCTTGTCCACGGTGGCCAGATCCGCTCGGCCTTGATCGATCAGTGCCTTCGCCTTGTCCGGCACGGCGAAGATCCGGCCGAGATTTTCCAGGTCGGTGAAGAGATCCTCGACCGTGCCGTTCATGCGGCGTTCGGCGCAGCCGCCCGCGGCGACATAGGCGGCGACGCCGCTTTGCCTCAGTTGCTCCAGGCTGGCGAAACCCTTCTCGGCGGTGAATTCGTAGGTGGTGGGGGAGAAGACGAAGTCCGGCTTCGCGGAAAGGAGCTTCTCCCGGCTCGGCGGTCCGGACTCGCTCAGCACCGGGATGGTGGCGGCCTGTCCGGCCACGTCTTCCGGGAGCGGTGCGGTGGCGGTCTGTGCCTGGCCGACGAGCGAGCCCACGAGCCCCAGCCGCAGCAACAGTTCCGTCTGCGACGGGCTGAGTCCGACCGCGGCGTGGGGAACGGCCCCGACGGTGACATCCCGGCCACAGTTGGAGACGGTGACGGTCGTGCTCGCGTTGTTCGACGGCGCGGCCGGCGTGACCGAAGAGCCGCAACCCGCGATCAGCGACATGCCGATACCGAACGCGGCAAGGGACAGGGTTCTACGCATGGTTCTCATTTCCGGGTGTGCTGAGCGGTGAACGGGCATCCGCACGACTGCCGAAGACCAGCACCGGCCGACCGTCGCGTGGATGGATGAGCTGGTCGACGGCGACTCCGAACACGTCTTCCACGACGTGTGGGGCGAGGGCTTCGGCCGGTGTCCCGGTGGCGACGACGCGGCCGGCGTCGAGCACCGCGATGTCGTCGCAGTAGGTGGCGGCGAGGTTGAGGTCGTGCAGTGCGGCGACGATGGTGCGATCGAGTCCGGCCGCGATCCGCATGAGCTCCAGCTGGAAGGAGATGTCGAGGTGGTTGGTCGGTTCGTCGAGGACGAGGACGGGGGAGTCCGCCGCCAGCGCGCGGGCCAGCATCACCCGTTGCCGCTGTCCGCCCGAGAGCCGTCCGATGGGCCGGTCGGCGATGTCGGTCGCGCCGACCCGCTCGAGTGCGGTCCACGCGAGGTCGAGGTCGGCTTCGGTGTCTCGGCCGAATCCGCGTTGGAAGGGCACCCGGCCCAGGAGTACGACGTCGAGGACCGTCAGGTCGAACTCGGACGAGGTCTCCTGAGTCATCACCGCCACTGCCTTCGCGACCGTCCGCCTGCCGGTGCGCCAGACGTCGTGCTCGCCAAGCAGCACCCGGCCCGAGGACGGCGCGACGGCGCGGTAGAGCGTGCGTAGCAAGGTCGACTTGCCGCTGCCGTTCGGGCCGACGAGCCCGAGAAAACGGCCGGAGTGGACCTCGAAGTCCACCTCCCGTAGCACCTGGTTGCCGCCCAGCGTCACGCTGACGTCGTCGAATTGGACCTTCACCGGCCGAACCCCGCCCGCATAGCCGTGTCCCGGCGCATCAGCCACAGGAAGAACGGCGCGCCCACGACCGCGGTGAGGATTCCGATCGGTATTTCCCCAGGCGCCGCGACCGTGCGCGAGAGGAGGTCGGCGATCATGAGGAACACGGCGCCGCCGAGTACCGCCACCGGCAGCATCCGGCGATGGTCCGAGCCGACGAGGATCCGGGCCACGTGCGGGATCACGAGGCCGACGAAGCCGATGCCTCCACTGACCGACACGATCGACCCGGTCAGGAGGGCGGCGGTCACGAGGAGCACGGCACGGAGCCGGTTCACGTCGACTCCCAGCGCGGTCGCGGACTCGTCGCCGCTCAGCAGCGCGTTCATGGCCCTGGTCCGCAGTCCGACGACGACACAGGCGGCCGCGAATGCCACCGCGGGCACGGCCAAGGAAGTCATCGAGGCGGCGGAAACGCTGCCGAGCAAGAAGAACAGGACGCTGAAGACGTTCTGTGCCTCGGTGGTCAGCGTCAGATAGCTCGTGATCGCGCTGAACAGGGAACCGAGGGCGACACCGGAAAGGATCATCCTGGTCGGCGACAGGATGCCGCGATGCCGGGCGACCAGGGCGACGCACACACTGGCCACCAGAGCGCCGGCGAAGGCCGCCGCGCCCAGCGGGAGCCCGCCCACGGCGGCCGTGCCGAACGTGATCACGAGGACCGCGCCGACACCCGCGCCGGACGACACGCCGAGCAGGTAGGGCTCGGCGAGCGGGTTGCGCACGATCACCTGCATGATCGCCCCGGCCAGCGCCAGTCCCGCTCCAGCGAGCCCCGCCAGCAGCGCGCGGGGAAGCCGGAACTGCCACACCGCCTGGTCCTGCAGCACGGTCAGGCTGCCGTCCGACATCCACGCCACGTCCGGCACGAGATGCCCGATCACGATCCGCGCCGCGTCCGCGAGCCCGACCTCGACCGTCCCCACCGAGCCGGAAACCACCAGCATCACGAGGATCGCGAGGGCAAGGATCGCGACCGTCACGCGGTGCGGAAGCCGTGACCGGGAAAGTGTCGCCTGCCTGCCGCCGACGTCCGAGGACGACACGGACAGGCGCGAACGAACAACCATGGGGGACGCCGATCGATCTGGGTGGTGGGGAACCACAGCCTAGCTGCACTCGATAATCGTTATCAACTGCCTTCGATCCGGACCATGCCGAGCGCGCGCCCGATCCAAGACCTGGTTGCCACGTCGTGCAGCATCCCGCCGAGCGCGGGGTCGAGGATGGCTCCCGCCTTACCTCGGGGGACGGTAAGTCCCGGACGTCGGAGCCCGCACGGGCTGGTCGTCCTCAAGTCCCGCGTGGACGTCCCCGAGGAGATCCTGAGGGCTGAACTGATCGCGGCGCGCCACTGGAGACCCGGCGGGGCAAGATCCTCAACGCCGATCTCGCCAAACGTCGAAACGATCCGGCCGGCCGATGTCTCGACAGCTTCCGGGTCGGTGACGTCGACCAGGAAAGGGGCGGCGGTGCCACCGTTCTTGCGGAATTCTTCGGCGGAACGGCCGGCTCCGCCCGTCACCACCACGACTTGATCAGTAAACCGTTTCACAGTCACTCCGTTGGTGGTTTGTTCGAGAGTGCTACGTGCGCGTTGTGAAATCACGTGAACTCTGAAACGTTCTCGTCAGGAATTCGACGTACGGACGACGTCGGGTGAACCGTCGCCATTCATGTCACCCATGACTTCGGCGTTGTGGGCCTGGGTGAGCTGGTGCAAGCTGAAGACTCCGCTGGGCACAGACCTCTCGACGGAGTGGAACGCTGATCTGCGGTTGGAAGGATGTGTCGGCGGCCCTCATCGCGAACCGTGGACGTCCGTTCGGTGGAGAGCGGCTGGCGCGGCAGCCGGCACCGCCGGGTGCCGGGGAGGCGCAGTGGTGGTCCGTTCGTACGGTGCTTCCGCAGCGGCAGGGCGTCGGTGTCGCCGGGGTTCGGCCACAACGCCATCGCCCGCTCCGCCTGTGCAGCGATGGTCAACGAGCGGTTGACGCCGAGGCTCGCCGAGAGGGAAGACGGTCCACTATGGAACTGCTCAGAGGGTTCCTGGGCCGTTTCGCGATCGGTCGCTACCAGGCGTCTCCCTGTTCTGGGTGGTCGACGCTGAAAGATCTGTCAGTGGGAAACGTCCGCTGCAGGGACATGAGCCTGATGTCCCACGGCAGCCTCCGGTATCTGGCCCGATAGTGCGCAGGGACCGGTTGGGCGCAAATGTCGGCACATGCTGGCGACGTCTCGGCTGGCCAGGCGTTCTTGGCCCAGTATGAGACGCTGCTCAAGTCGTACCACTCGACCAACTTGCACCGGGCCTCCTCTGCGGCCTGTCAATCTTTCAGCGTTCGAGATGCTGCTCGATTCGGCTACGGCTAGCTGTGAACCGGTGGCCCCAAACGGCGTTTGGGGCCACCGGTTCACCTTCGTACATGTAGAAGTCAGCCGCGCTGGCCGGCCCACCACTTCTGGCCGGCTTCGGGAAGGGTGGAGATCGGGTCGTAGTACGGGTACTTGCGCTGCAAGGCCTCGGGGTCTTCGTGCTCGATCCCGGTGCGGTAGTTCTTGGTCCAGTAGGCAGCCTGGGTCGCGACGGGCTTGCTGGTAGGCGCGCTGTCCGCTGCGAGGGAAGTGGAGGAAGGAGTGTTCGTCGTCATCGGTGTGGAGGTTGGTGACGGCGAGCATGAAGTGATTCACGGCTTCGCCAGCGGCGAGGCTATTGAGGGCGATCACGCCGGGTGCTGGGACCTCGTCGAGGTAGCGAGCTTCCTCTTGGACCTTGCCTGGGAGCATGTCCGACGCCAGTGCGGTCGGGTTGATGAGGCTGTTGCATCACATGCAGCTGCTTGCTGGGATGAGTCGCCGGACGGCTACGTGGATTCGGCCGATCTTTCCGGCGACAGGTGCGGCGCGAGGGGAGCGGAGTGTTCGGCGATGTTCACAGGTGGGGCCTCATTTGCAAGCCTTCGTCTGGTGTGCGCCGAACTTGGCCTGGGGGTTGGTGAATTGCCCGCCGTACCTCGATGACAGCTGCTGGATCAGGCCGGTGCACGAGAACGAGGTGTAGTCCAGGTAGGACTGTGCCGATTTGGCTGCCTGCGCGTTCCAGTCGACACTCAGGCTGTCCACCGCCTGGGTGGCGACGTTCTTCGGGTAGCTGTCGCCGTACTTCGAGGACAGCTGATCGATCAAGCCGTTTCGCGAGAAAGCGCTGTAGCCGAGATACGACTCCGCGGACCCGCGGGCCTGCTCGACCTGGGGCGGGTACTGCGGAGCCTCGCTGGCTGGACTGGGCTTGACCTGGGGCTGCGGAGCTTCGCTGGTCGGGCTGGACTTGAGCAGTTGCCCGTTGATGCATGACTGTCCGGTCTGCAGTGGAGGGCACGACGCTTGCGGCGTGTAGCTGGGTGTCGAAGCAGGGGCGGGAGTCAAGCCGCCGACACCGAGATCGCCGGTGTCACGACCGGAACAGGCGGTGAGGGTGACCGCTGCCGCGGCCGCTGCGGCGAAGAGGGTGACGCCCTTGATCATGAGGATGCTCCTTGGCACGAGGTGATTTGTAGTCGTGTGTGGTGTTCTGTGCGTTACTCCGGTCATGTCTGTCCTCGAGACGCGGGCCTTGTCATGCCAACCGTGTAAGCCAGGGGATGGACCAAGATCGGGTCGCCGGCGGCGAGGATCTGGGCGGGGTCAGGCGTCATGATCCAAACCCGCTACGTCGCGGTAGTGCTCGGCCAGGCGACGGTCGTGCCGGGGTGGACGAGGAGTAGCTGGCCCTCTGTCCTGGGGGCCGGGTGAGAAGCCGAGGTCTGCAACTGGTCAAGTGACAGGCCTGGTTGCTCGCTAATTGCGTCGGCGGTTCAGTCCTGCCGTCTTGATGCGGCGGCCCGTCCAGTCGTCGGCGCGCTTGGCGGACGAGCGAGTCAAGAGGGTCGATTCCGTAGTGCCGCTCGACGGCTGCCGCCAGCTCAACACTGACTTGCATCTGGCCATGGAGGATCTTGCCCATCAAAGACTTGTCGTATCCGAGTGAGACCGCGAAGTCACACTGGCTAAGACCAGTGTCGGCGATGACGGGCGGTGTGGTGGCTGCTGGCCACCGTGCTCGTCATCGAACTCATGGACCTGCTCGACTCGACCATCGTCACTGTGGCGGGCCCGTCGCTGGAACGGTCCCTGGGCACGAGCCCGGTCGGGCTGCAGTGGGTGATCGGTGGCTACGCCCTGACCCTCGGCGCGGGCCTCGTGCTCGGCGGACGGCACGGTGACCGCTACGGACGCCGTCCGATAGCAAGCCGGGCTGGAGCAGCGGAAAATCCCCGCACGGCACGAGTTCCTGCACCGTCAGTCCGATCATGGCGAGGCGTTCCGTTCCTACGAGGCGATCTGCGGCCCTACGTCGCACAGGCCCAGAACGTTCCCTTGATCGCGCCCCGGCTGGCCGCTCCGAGAACCCGCGCCGGGATCCGGCTGCTGGCCACTCTCGCCGGTGTCGCCGCGCGACCCTGGGTCGGCCGTATCGCCGCCCGCTTCACCAATCCGCCCTCGGACGCCATCGACCTGCCGGCCTACGCCGGGTGAGACCGGAAGAACAGCCCGCCTGCCACTTCTGCCGGTCCTTCCGCATGGTCGCCGCACGGTCCCGAGGGTGGAATTGAGCCATCGAAGCCGTCAACCGCAAGGAGGTCAGCGTGGCACGCCACCGCATCACCGAGGTGACCGCGCTGGCAGGCCGGGCACCGTCGTCGGCCGTCGGCAACGCCTTTCTTGCGTCGCTGCACGCCGAGCACCGGGATCATCTGCTGCGGTTCACCCGCCGCCTGCTGCCCACCGACCCGCACCGGGCCGAGGACGTCGTGCAGGAATGCCTGTTCCGCGCCTGGCGGAACAGGGAGACGCTCGCGGAAAAGGGCGGTTCGGTCCGCGCCTGGCTGTTCACGGTCGCTCGCAACCTCATCGTCGACTGGGCCCGCCGCGACACCGCCCGTCCGGTGGTGTTCGGTGACGACGACTTCGATCTGCTGCCGGGCGGCACCGACTTCGCCGACGAGGTCGTCGAGCGGTGCGTCGTCGAAGAAGGGCTGGCCCAGCTGACGCCGATGCAGCGCGAAGCCCTCGAACAGGTCTACCGGTACGACCGCACCCGGCAACGGGCGGCGGTGAGCATCGGTGTGCCGGTCGGCACGGTCAAATCACGGGTGCACCACGCGCGGATCGCGATGACGGAGGTGCTGGCCTGCAACGGAGTCACGGCCGCCGGGTGGTGACCCGGACGGGCTCAGGTCGATTCCCGGACCTCGACGCCGAGGGTGGTGGCCAGTTTCCGGGCCAGGCTCCGGGCATGAGGAGTTTCGTACCGGGAGCATTCGGCGAGGGCGCGCACTCGGTGCCGGTGGGCTTCCTCCGGCCGGGCACCGGCGTCGGCGAGTTCGGCGAGTTCGGCCATGATCTCGATCTTCGTTTCGGGCTGGCGCTCTTCGGCAAGAGCGGACAGCAGCTGTTCTTCGGCCTCCTCCAGACGTCCGGCCCTCGACAGCACCCGCCCGCGAAGTGTCTGCACCCGCGCCACCCCGAACGTCGCGTCGTGCCTGCGGAACAACGCCTCGGCCTCGTCGAGCAGGCCCAGCGCGCCCGTGACGTCCCCGCTCGCCGCCAGGCTGTCGGCGAGCCTGGTCAGCACCATGGACAGCAGTTCGTCGTTGCCGGCCGCGATGGCCGAACCCCGGTAGTGGGCCTCGCTCTGCCGTTGCACGGCCACGGCTTCGTCGAACTCGCCGAGGGTGTGCAGCATGCTGCCCAGCAAGGACAGCGCCAGAGAACGACCGTTCGGATAGCCGGCCTGCTCGAACAGTTCCACCGCGCGCCTGCCGATTCGCGCGGCCTCGCGGGGCGAACCGAGCCGCCGGGTGATGGCCGACCCGTAGTACAGCGACCACGCCTCCGTCACGACGTCGCCCGCTTCGCCTGCCGCCGCCACCGCGAGCTTATGCGCCGCCAGTGCCTCACGCGGCTCGCCACAAAGCGCGTAGAGCGCCCATGACACGTAGTTCAGTTGCTCGGCGGCGGATTTGACGTCACCGAGGGCCTGCGCCGCCGCCGCGCCCGCCCGGAACACCTCGCGCCACAGAACGCCGGTGCCACGCAGATCCGAGTACCAGTGCATCGCCTCGGCCAGCTCGAGGATCCGGCGGTGCTCACCCCGAGCCACGGCCGCACGCAGCGCGCCACGCCAGTGGGTCTGCTCCCGCGCCAGCCACCGTGCCGCGGAATCCCGGTCGCGCACCGGATCGGGCCCGTCGACCGCGATCGTCACCTCCGGCCGGTCGTGGTCGAAGAACTGCGCGGCCTTCGTCGCGACCGTGAGCAGCCAGTTCCGCACACGTTCTCCGGCGGCGTGCACATCCTCGGTCCGCTCCGCGGTTTCGAGCCGCTCCATGGCGTAGACGCGCAGCAGGTCGTGGCTGGTGTACCGGCCAGGCGTGCCGCTGAAGCCGAGAAGGCTGGCTTCGGCGAGTTTTTCCAGCGCAGACTCCGCTTCGTCCGCCGAGTGCCCGGAAGCCACCGCGGCGAGTTCGACGGAGGTGTCCGGACCGGGCACCAGCGCCAGCCGTCGGAACACCAGGGCGACGGCGGGAGTCAAGTGGTGGTAGGAAAGTTCGAAGGCGGCGCGCACCTGGAGGTCGCCCGCGGTGAGTACGGACAGCCTCCGCCGTTCGTTCTCCAGCTGGTCGGCCAGATGCGCGATCGTCCACTGTGCCCGGCTGGCCAGCCGGTTGCCCGCGATGAGCAACGCGAGCGGCACCCCGCCGCAGAGCTGCGCCACCCGCCGCGCCGCGTCCGGTTCGGTGTTCAGGCGGCGCGTTCCGGCGATCACGCGGAGCAGTTCCACCGACTCGTCTTCCGACAGCGAGCCGAGCGAGATCCGGTGCCGCGCGTCGAGGCCCGCCATGGTGTTCCGGCTCGTCACCAGCACCATCGATCCGGGACTGGTGGCCAGCAGCGGCCGCACCTGGGCCTCGTTGGCGGCGTTGTCGAGGATCAGCAGCACGTCGCGGTCGTGCAGCAGGGAGCGGTAGAGGGCGAGGCGGTCTTCGGGATCGTTGGGGAGCCGGCGTTCGTCCACCCCGAACCCGCGCAAAAGCCGGTGGACCGCGCGTTCCGGGGTGAGCGGTTCGAGATCCATGCCGCGCAGGTCGAGGAACAGGCAGCCGTCACCGAAATGCCGGGTGAGCCGGTGCCCGGCGTCCATGGCGAGCGCGGTCTTGCCCGAGCCCGGCAGGCCGTGGATCACCGCGACCTGCAGCCGGGATGACGACTCGGCGGCCCGCGCGACGTCGTCGAGGATCCGCTGTTCGGCTTCCCGGCCGGTCAGTTCGGTGAGGTTGGGCGGCAGGGCGGCGACGATGGCAGCCTGCGGAGTTTCGGGCGGAGCGGGTTCGTCCTCGCGCTCCGGCGCCGCCCGGCGCCCGGAGCGGGCGAGATCGGCGAAGTCGGCGGCTTCCTCGCCGGTCAGGCCGAGGCCGTCGACCAGCAGTTCCGCGGTGCGCCGCTGCGGGTTGCGGACCCGTCCGCGTTCCATGTCGCTGATACTGCGCACGCTGATCCCGGTCCGCTCGGCCAGCTCTTCCTGGGTCATCGGGATGCGCAACCGGTAGAAACGCAGGAAGTCACCGAACGCGGTCGTACCCACGCGGCCAAACTCCTCTCAGCGACGGGCGTGCCGAACACCGGTGATCCTGCCATGGCCCGGTGTCCTGGTTTCGAGCCGAATGGGCACCCGAAACGACAACGGCCCCGGCCCCGCGTCGGGAGACGGGGCCGGGGCCGGGGGCCGAAACCGGATCAGGGCAGGTCGGCAGGGGACAGCAGGCGGAGGTCGGCGACGGTGGGCGCGCCCGTCGTGCTGAGCCGTCCGGCTTGGCGGGTCATCATGATCTCCATCACCTGCCGGGCGTAGCGCGCGTTGCCGAACGATACGCCGCGTTCCACGGCCGCAAAATGCTTCCGCAGCGCGATGACGGTCTCCGGCGCGCACTCGTAGCCGTTCGTCGTCGCCATCCGGTGCACGATGGTGACGAGATCGTCGGTCGTGTAGTTCTCGAACTCGATATGCCGGGAGAACCGGGAGGCGAGACCGGTGTTGGAGGAGAGGAACATCCGCATCTCCGCCGAGTAGCCGGCGACGATCACCACCGTGTCGTCGCGGTGGTCTTCCATCAGTTTGACCAGGGTGTCGACGGCCTCCTGCCCGAAGTCGCCGCCCGTGGCACCCTGCGGCGTGAGGGCGTAGGCCTCGTCGATGAACAGCACGCCGCCGCGCGCGGTTTCGAACGCCTCCCTGGTCAGATGCGCGGTGTGCCCGACGTAGCGGCCGACCAGGTCGGCGCGCGCGACCTCGACCAGATGGCCTTTGCGCAGCACGCCCAGCGCGGCGAGTAGTTCGCCGTAGAGCCTGGCCACGGTGGTCTTGCCGGTACCGGGCGCGCCGGCGAACACCAGGTGATTGCTGATCGCGGGGACCGGCAGGCCCGCCTGCCGTCGTTGCCGGGCGGTGGAGATCAGGTTCACCAGGTCGTTGATCGCATCCTTCACCCCGGCCAGGCCGATCATCGAATCCAGCCGTGTCCGCAACGTGGTCAGCGCGTCGTCGTCGCCCTGCTGGGCGCCGGCCGCCACCCCGCCTGGTACGTCGGCGGGGAGCAGGAGCGAAAGGCTCTGGTCGTCCGCCTCCGGTTCGCTCGCGAGGCGGAACGCCTGCTGGTCCACCATCTCCTCGAACACCTTGCGCGCGGTCCGCCCGTTGCCGAAGTCGTCGCCGCGTTCCATCTGTCCGAAATGGACGGACAGGGCGTTCCTGGTGTCCTCGGGCACCTGGTACTGGTGCGCGGTGCACATCCGCTCGACGATCGTCACCAGTTCGTCGTTGGCGTAGTTCTCGAACTCGATGGTCCGCGTGAAGCGCGACGCGAGCCCCGGGTTGGACTGCAGGAACGCGGTCATCTCCTGCGAATAGCCGGCGGCGACCACCACGAGGTCGTCGCGGTGGTCTTCCATCAGTTTGACCAGGGTGTCGACGGCCTCCCGGCCGAAATCCGGTCCGCTGCCCTTACCCTGCGCCGTCAAGGTGTACGCCTCGTCGATGAACAGCACGCCACCCAGTGCCTTGGTGAAGGTCTCGGTGGTCTTGATCGCCGTGCCGCCGACGATCTGGGCGACCAGATCGGCCCTGGCCACCTCGACGAGATGGCCTTCGCGCAGCACTCCCAGTTCGGCGAGGATGCTGCCGTAGAGCCGGGCGACGGTCGTCTTTCCGGTACCGGGCGGCCCGGCGAAGATCAGATGCCTGCTGGTCGGCGGCGCGACCATACCCGCCTGCTCGCGTCTGCGCGCCATCTTGTTCAGGTTCACCAGCGTCTTCACCTGATGTTTGACGCCGCTGAGACCGACCAGCGCCTCCAGTTTCGCGAGCGGCGCGCCGTCGTCTTCGGCCTGGTGCGGTGCGGTGCCGTCCACGTCGGTCTCGGCGACCTCGGCCGTGCTCGCGGTGCTGCCGTCGATATCCGGGGTGCCGTTGGCGTTGCTGGTCAGGTTTTCCACCGACAGCCGGGCGCTGGGCACGGTGACGCGCAGGCCGCCGCCGGTGTTGTCGGACGCGGTGCAGTCCACGACGCTCACCGCGTCGGCCGACTCGATCCGCACGCCGTCCCGGCGATTGCCGCTGACGTCGTCGGCCGTCAGCTTCGCCCGCGCGCCGGCGTCCACCTGGACGCCGTGGCCCCGGGAGCGCCGGACCGTGGATCGGGACAGCATCAGCTCTCCGCCGTCGCGTACTGTCACGCCGTTCTCACCGGCCTCGACGATCTCGCAGTCCCGGAGCGAGCCGACGCCGCCCGGCCCGATCAGCACCCCGGACTGTCCCGGCTGGAACACCCGAAGTGTGCTGACATAAGGACTTCCGCCTTCGGAGATGCTGAGCCCGGCCTGACCGGCGTCGCGGACCTCGCAGTCCTCCAGCCGGCCGCGGCCGTTGCCGGTGACCTCGATGCCGTTGCCCCGGCAGCCGTTCAGCGTCGCCCGGCGAAGGAGCGGGTTGGCCGCCGCCTCCACCAGGACGCCGTTGCCCGCGACGTCATGGATCTCCAGCCTGTCGAACTCGGCCGTCGCGCCGTCGGTGACCAGCAGCCCCACCGACGAACCACCGCGGACCACCGTGCGGCTGAACGACGGGCCGCTCGCCTCGTCGATATGGATATCCGCGCCGGTCGCGTCGGCCACCTCGCAGTCCTCGAAGGACCCGCGGGACCGTCCGGTGACCCGCACGCCGACACCGCCGGTCTTGGCCGTGCGGCAACGGCGCAGCACGGGATCGGCGCCGTCGGCCACGGTGATCCCGTCGCCGGTGGTGTTGGTGATCCGGCATTCCTCGAGCACCGGTGAGGAGTGGGTGCTGACGAAGACGCCGCTCGCGCTGTCCCGGACGGTGGTGTCGAGCACCTTCGTCGCGCTGTCCTCTTCGAGCGCGATCCCCGGCCGTCCGGTCGCGGAGATGTCGCAATGCTGGATGGTGCCCTGGGCCTGGCCGTTCGCGCAGACGCCGTTGCCCTTGGCGTGCCGAAGGGTGCAGTCCCGCACCGTCGGGTTGCCGCGTTCGGCGATCACCACGGCGGAGGTCTGCACGTGTTCGACGACGCAGTCTTCGATCATGCTGGGAGCGGGCGAGGTGACCACGATCCCCGCGCCGCCGGGGTTGGTCACCCGGCAGCCGCGCATCGCCAGCGAACCCGAATTGCGGGCCAGCACGGCGGTCCAGGCGGCGCCGATGATCTCGCAGTCCTCCACCGCGGCCTGGCCGCGCGAGATGTCGACCGCGGGCAGTTCCTCATGCTGACCGCGCAGCACCAGCCCGGTGAGTTTCACCGCCTCGGCGGCCAGTTGCAGCGCGCTGCCCTGCCGCGAAACGATCTCGACACTGCCGCGTGCGTCGCTCGCCGCGATGGTGACGACCTTCGTCACCACCAGCGATTCGTCATAGCGGCCGGGAAGCACGGAGATCACCGTTCCGTTGCGCGCGTCCTGCAGCGCTGCCGAAATGGTGCGATACCCCTGATCGCGGTCCACTGTGAGCACGTGCCGTGACACGAGCGCTCCCCTCGTCGTTCTGCGGGCGGAACCTTCGGCTCCACCATGGACAACGCAGTGGATGCCCGATTGGGTTCACTGATGGGGGAATCTGCCGGTCCTTCTTCCTGTTCGTTCCCCGGCGGTGCGTGCTGGACTGGGACGATGAGGCGACCTCTGGCCGTGGCGTGCGTGACACTCACCCTTCTGGCGAACGGTGGTTTGGCGGCCGCGCAGGACACCGAGCTGCCGCAGATCCCGCAGGCGTTGAAGGCCGGGCAGCCGTGCACCGCCCCGTCGGGCAAGAAGGTCCCCTCGGTGCCGTGGCAGCTGCCTTATCTCGGCGCGGACCGGCTTTGGGCGCTGTCGACCGGTGAAGGCGTGACTGTCGCGGTGGTGGACACCGGGGTCGACGGGTCGGTCCTGCCGATCCAGCCGGTCGGTGACGCCGGTACCGACTGTGTCGGGCACGGCACTGTCGTCGCGAGCCTGATCGCCTTGCCTCTGGCGGACGGTGCCAAGGTTTCCGGGCTCGCACCCGAGGCGCGGGTGCTCGCGGTGCGCGGTACGGACAAGGCAGGCGCGGCGACCGCGGCCAGTATCGCGGGCGCCCTCGACGGTGCGGTCGCGGCCGGTGCGCGGATCATCTGCGTCGCGACGGCCGTCACCGAGGCGGATCCGGCGCTACGGCAGGCTGTCGACCGGGCCGTCGCGGCGGGCGCGCTGATCGTGGCGGCGGCGGGCCGCGACGTGACCACCGCGCGCGACGTCCCACCGGGCCCGTACTACCCGGCGGCGTTCCCCGGCGTACTCGCGGTGACCGCCATCGGCCCGGACGGGAAACCGGCCGCCAAGGCCGCACCCGTCCCCGGATCTCTTGCCGCACCGGGAAATCTCGTGGTGGGCAAGGGACCCGGCGGTGGCCCGTTCGTCGGTGCCGGACCCGCGTTCGCCGCCGCACACGTGGCGGCCGCGGCGGCGCTGATCCGGTCGTACCGGCCCGAGTCGACGGCGGCCGACATCACCCGGCGGTTGCGGGAAACCGCCTACCCGCAGGCAGGGGTGACCGTGCTCGACCCGCTCGCGGCGTTGACGTCGGTCGCGACGGCCGGTGGCCCGGCCGCCGCCCGACGTGAGCCTTTGGTGGTGATGCCGGCGTCGGACCTCGCGAGCGCCAGGCAGGCGGCCTGGCTGGTGGTGGCCGTCGTCGTGGTGGCCGTCGCTCTGCTGGGCGCGGCCGCTTTCGTGATTCCGCGAGGACGGCGACGGGGATGGCGCGCCGGTCGTTAGCGCCGGTTCGGGTTCTCCGGAGTCCGTGAAGGCCTCCTTAAGGGATTCTGAGTCCCTCAAGGAGGCCTTCACGGACCCGCCGGGCAAGCCGCCGGGGAAACCCTTCCGGCGCTGATGGGGGGGCGGCGACGGAAGGGCGGGTCCGGTCATTTCGTGACTAGCGCCGCCTCGTGGGCCGAGAGGGCCGTCTGCACGATGGTCGTTCCGCGCCGCGTGGCGTACTGCGCCCGCCCGGGGATCAGGACGCGCGGCCGCACCTCACCGAACACGATGCCTTCCGAAAGCGGGCACGAGAGCAGCATCATCGGGGTGTTGACCTCGACGAGCCGCCGGAGCAGCGGATCGTTGGCGCCGCGCCCGATCCCGTTGGCGCCGCGGGCGACGACCAGGTGCAGACCCAGCGCGTTGCCCTGGGCCAGCGGGTCGAACAGTTGCTGGAACAGGGAATTCGACGACGACGCCACCATGTCGTAGTCGTCGATCACCACGAATACCTGAGGCCCGGTCCACCAGTCACGCAACCGCAGGCGCGCCGGGGTGATGTCCGGGCCGGGCGTCCGGGTCTGGACCGCCCGCGCGACACCGTCGATCATGTCGTGCACCGAATCCCCGGACACCGCGTAGCCCAGCTGGTACTCCTGCGGCACCGCGTCGTACAGACCGCGGCGATAGTCCACCGTGATAATCCGGGCCTCCTGCGGGGTGTACCGCTTGGTGATGCCGTCGATCACCAGCCGCAGCAGGTTCGTCTTCCCCGATTCCACGTCGCCGATGACCATCAGATGCGGGTTGTCCTCGAAGTCGTGCCACAGCGGCTCGAGACGCTGATCGTCCATGCCGAGTGCGAGGCGCATATCCGCGTCCGGCTCGGGGAGTTCGGTCCGGTCCAGTACCGGCGGCAGCATCCGGACCGGGGGAGCGGACGGGCCGGACCACGCCGAGGCGATCCGGTCCACCAGTGCCTCGACGTGTTCGGCGACGTCGCGTTCCACTCCGTCGATGGACGGTAGCGCGGTGAGAAAATGCAGTTCCTTGTCGGTGAGGCCACGGCCGGGGATCTTCGGCACGGTCGCCGCCGCGCGCATGTTGATCACCGAATCGACCGCGTCACCGAGCCGGAGTTCGAGTTGCGTGCCGACGAGGTCGCGGACGGCGCTGACGATCTCGCTCCACCGGCTCGACGCCATCATCAGGTGGATGCCGTAGTTGAGGCCACGTGAGGCCAGTTCGACGAACGTCGGCAGCAGGTCCATGAAGTCCTGCCGGATCGTGGACCAGCCGTCCACCACGAGGAAGACGTCACCGTGCCGCTGGTCGGCGTATTCCCCCGCGGCCCGCTTGCGCCGGTAGGTGGCCATCGAATCGATGTCGTTGTCGGTGAAGAACCGCTCCCGGCGCGTCAGCAGGGTGGTGACTTCGCCGATGGTGCGCTGGATCCGTTCGACGTCCAGACGGCCGGTAACACCTCCGACATGAGGGAGTTTTCGCAAACTGGTCAGCGTTCCACCACCGAAGTCGAGGCAGTAGAACTGGATCTCGGCCGGGGTGTGGGTGAGCGCCAGCGCGGTGATGAGGGTGCGCAGGGCGGTGCTCTTGCCGCTCTGCGGTCCGCCGACGATCGCGACATGCCCGTCGCTGCCCGCCAGGTTGACGAGCAGCGGATCCCTTGACTGCTCGAACGGCCGGTCGATCAGTCCGATCGGGACGGTCAGCTCGCCGCGGCCGTACCATTCCTGCGCGGTGAGCCCGTGTTCACGGGTCTCCACCAGCGGCGGCAGCAATTCGTCGAGGGAACTGGGCGCGTCCAGCGGCGGCAGCCAGACCTCGTGCGCGGGCGGGCCGGCGTCGCGGAGCCGGTCGACGGCCAGTTCCAGCAGGCTCGGCACCGAACCTTCGGGCTCGGGTTCGGCCACCACCGGTTCGGGTTCGGGCATCGGTTCGGTGCGGGCGGCGAACTTCGAGGTGAACGGGACGATCTGCTGCGCCACCACCGCCTGCTCGACATTCCGGCGCACCACGCGGTGTGGGCCGGAGACGTAGGCCGCCTTGAACCGGTCGAGCGCCGCGGTACCGCTTTTGAGGAAACCGTTCCCCGGATCGGAGGGCAGCTGATAGGCGTCCGGTACCCCGAGCACGCCACGGCTTTCCATCGCCGAGAAGGTGCGCAGGCCGATCCGGTACGACAGATGCGATTCCAGCTGGTGGATCCGGCTTTCGTCGAGCCGCTGCGAGGCGAGCAGCAGGTGGACGCCCAGCGACCGCCCGAGCCGCCCGATCATGATGAACAGGTCCATGAAGTCGCGGTGCGCCGACAGCAGCTCGCTGAACTCGTCCACCACTAGGAAGAGGGTGGGCAGCGGATCGAGCGGAGTCCCGTTCGCCCGCGCCCGTTCGTAGTCCAGCGCGGAGCTGTAGTTGCCCGCCTTGCGCAGAAGTTCCTGGCGCCGCACCAGTTCCCCGTTGAGCGCCTCGCGCATCCGGCCGACCAGCGCGGCCTCGTCGGCGAGGTTCGTGATCACCGCCGAGGTATGCGGCAGCCCGTCCAAGCCGAGAAATGTCGCGCCACCCTTGAAGTCCACCAGTACGAAGTTCAGGACCTCCGACGAATGCGTGAGGGCGAGCGCCAGTACGAGGGTGCGCAGCAGCTCCGACTTCCCGGAACCGGTCGCACCGATCAGCATACCGTGCGGGCCCATCCCGGACTGGGCGGATTCCTTGATGTCGAGATCGACGGTGGTGCCGGTCGGGCCGACGCCGAGTGGCACCCGGAGCCTGCCGCCGGGACGTTTCGCCGCCCAGCCCGCCGCCACGTCGTAGGTCTGGATGTCGGTGATGCCCAGCATGGCCGTCAGATCGAAGTTCGCGGCCATCGGTTCGGCCGACTTCTGCCGCGCGCCGACCCGGTAGGGCGCCAGCCGCATCGCCAGCGCCGTCGCCGTGTTGAGGCCGATCCCGTCCGGACGGCCGAGGTCGCCGGCGACCTCCTTGTTGTGCTGATCGACCGTGATCAGCTTCAGCATCCCGTCCCCGAGCCGGAGTCGCAGGGTCAGCGGGTCGTCCTGAACGGACAGTGCCGAAGAGAGGTCCACGACCGTCGTGTTGCGGTAACCGTCACCGGCGAGCCGGTTCGTGGGCGGCACGGTGACCCCGTCCACGAACAGCATCACGCAAGGCTCGTGGAGGTCGGGCAGGGCATCCGGATCGAATCCGGGCCGGGTGGCGAATTCGTCGCCCATCGCGGTTTCCAGTTCCGCGATGGACTCCACCACCAGCCGGGCTTCCCCCGCGCCGTCCGTTTCGCTGGGGTGGAGGTTGTGCGGCAGCCATTTCACCCATTCCCAGGACGCCCGGCGTTCCGGCGCGGCGAGCACGACGATCCGCAGTTCCGCGGGGGAGTGGAAGACCGCGATATGCGCGATCATCGACCGGGCGAGCGCCCGGATCCGCTCGCCCTCTTCGGCGGTGGCCTGCACCAGGATCCTGGCGAACGACGGCAAGAACACCGCGACCGGCTGGTCGGTCACGGTGCCGTAAGCGTGGATGAACCGGCGGAGCGCGTGCGCGGACAGCGGTTCCAGGTCGTCGACAGGCTTGGTGGACAACGGGTTCAGCCGCCACGCGAGCCGCTGCGGTCCCCGCGCGACGCGGATCTCGCCGAAGTCGTCGTCTTGGGCGTCCCGTTCCCACATCCGCGTCGTACCGGGCAGCGACCACAGCGAGGTCGGGTCGGGATGCCGCCAGGCCAGTGCTTCCCGTTGGCTGGTCACCACCTCCCTGACCTTGCGGCGGGACTGGGCGAGGTAGCGGAGGTAGTCGCGCCGGGCGTCGTTGAGTTTCTGTTTGCGTTCCCCAGCGCTGCGGCCCAGTTGGCCGACCAGCATGGCCATCGAGGACACCGTCATCAGCCCGGCGGCCAGATAGCTGAACGCGCCGTTCTCACCGGGGCGGACGAACAGCAGCACGGTCGCCGTCGACGACAACGCCATCGGCAGGTACATCATGACCGCGCCGGCGCTGCGCTGGACTTCGGGCAGCGTGGGCGGTTCCTGGATGCTCAGCTCGCCCTCGGGCATTTCCGGTCCTGGCCGTCGCGTCCCCTTGCGGAATGTGATTACACTCAAGGCCGGGTTCCTTCCCTCTCGGACGCGCTGTGGTGGCGGCTCCACTAGAGGTGACGAAATCCGACCACGCGACGGTTCACTCACGATGCCGCGCGTCGGTCGCCCGATCGAAGGCGTGTGCCATGGCGACCACTTCAGGGCTGTGCAAGCTCCGTGTCCGTGCCCCGGCGGCCAGTTTCGCACTGGCCGTCCCGGTGGATATCCCGTTGATCGACCTGATGCCGACGATCCTCGGCCACGCGGGTCAGGATCTGGCCGAAGAGGGGGTGGACCACGACGGCTGGATCCTGCAACGGCTCGGCGACCCACCGCTGGACCAGGAGTCCACGGTCGACGTACTCAAACTGCGTGACGGCGAGACCCTGCACCTGCGGCAGCGTCGTGAACAGCTGCCCGCCGTCCATTTCGACGACATCATCGACGGCCTGTCCACCGAGGCCCGCGCCCGGCCGGACTCCTGGAGCCCGGGGGCCACCCGGTGGACGATGCTCGGCAGTGTGCTGGCCGCCGCGGCGCTCGGGTTCTGGCTGCTGGTGACCGCGCCCGCCGCGTGGCCGACCTTGTTGTCCGCCGGGGTGGCGGCCTTCTTCCTGCTGGTGTGCGCCGCCACGGCCGCCCGCGCGCTCGGTGACAGCGCAGCGGCGCTGTCACTGGCGCTGGCCGCGGTCCCGTTCGTCGGACTGGCCGGTTCGCTCATCCCTCACGGACCCGAAGGTCCGGTACTGACCGGCGCACGGCTGCTGGCCGCCTGCGTCGCGGGTGCGGGAGCCGCCGCACTCGGGATGGCGGCGGTGGCGGGTTTCGCGCCGGTGTTCATCTCGGTCGCCACGTTCGGGCTGCTGTGCGCGACCGGTGGTCTGGTGATGATGCTCGGTGGCGACGGCGGCGCGTCCGCCTCGGCGACGATCATCGCGGTGATCGCCGTCCTGCTCGGCGCCTTCGTGCCGAGGATCGCCTTCCGGCTGTCCGGGCTGCGGCTGCCGGGGTTGCCCACCACCGCCCAGGAACTGCAGGAGGAACTCGATCCGCATCCCGGTGACGAGGTCGTCGGCAAGGGCCTGATCGCGGACGCCTTCGTGACCGCGTTGTTCGCCGCGATCGGGATGGCCTGCCTGGTCACACTCGAATTCGTGGTCCGCGACCCGTCGTGGCAGGCCGTCACCTTCGCCGCCATGCTGAGCGCGTTGCTGCTGGTGCACGGCCGCGCGCTGGGAAGTGTGTGGCAGCGGCTCTCGGTGATCGTGCCGGGGGTGTACGGCGTACTGCGGCTGTTGCTGGCTTCACAGCTGGATTCGGCCACCCCGTTGCCGATGGTGGCGGGGGTGTTCGCGCTGACCGCCGTGGTGCTGGTGGCGCGCTGGACGCTGCCAGGTCGCAGGCTGCTGCCGCAGTGGGGCAGGCTCGCGGACATCGCGGAGACCCTCGCCGCGGTTTCGCTGCTGCCGCTCGCGTTGTGGCTGCTCGGCGTGTTCGCGTTCATGCGCGGATTCGGGGGCTGAGGGAGGTGAACGCCAAAACCGATCAGGTACAGGCACACAAGTTCATGCTGGGCAGGCTGTCGTCGGCTTTGCTGCGTGTCGATCCGGACGCGCCGGAAAGCCCGCTGAACCGGACGTACCGGGGCAGTGTCATCGGCGTGCTGATCGCCGTCCTCGCCTGCCTCGGCATGCTGGTGTTCGGCCTCGTCTCACCGGGCGGGAACAAATCCTGGCGGGTGGAGGGCGCGCTGGTCGTCGCCGACTCTTCGGGGGCGCGGTTCCTCTACGCGGGCGGCAAACTGCTGCCGGTACTGAACTATGCCTCGGCCAAACTGGTCGCCGGGAACCAGCTCGCGGTCAAACACGTCTCCGAGGCCTCGCTGAAAGAGGTGCCGCGCGGTGAGCCACTGGGGATCATCGGCGCGCCGGACGCGCTCCCCGCACTCGCCAACGATCCGTGGGAGGTGTGCACCGCTGTGGATCGCGATCAGGCCGGTCCGACGGCCTTGCGTGTCGGCGGCGCGACAGCGAACCCCCTCGGGGACGACGCCGCGGTCGTCGCGGTCACCCCGGACGGGACGACCTTCCTGCTGTGGAAGGGAAAACGGCATCGGGCGGTGACCGATCGCGGCGCGCTCGACGCGGTGGACGGGGTGCTCCAGTCGGTCAAGGTGCCGACCGCGTTGCTGGACGCGTTGCCCGCGGGCCCGGATTTCGGGCCGCCCGCGATCGAGGGACTCGGCGACGCCGGACCCACCCTCGGCGGAGCGGAATCGCGGATCGGCAGGCTGTACACCGTTTCGGGGGAACCCGCGCGGCATTACGTGCTCACGAAGGCCGGCCTCACGCCGCTGTCCGAATTGGACAACCGGTTGCTGACCGCCGATCCGGAGATCCGCCGGGCCGCGTACGGCGGCGGGGAGATCACGGTGACCCCGCTGCCGGGACGGGTGGTCAGCGAGCGGCTGGCCTCGGTCGAGCAGCCGCCGCCCGCGAATCCGCCGAAGGCGACGACACTCCACAGTGGACAAGGACTCTGTGCCCTCGTCACCCCGGACGGCGACACGCCGCGTACGCAGGTGGCGGTGGCCGACAGGTTCACCCGGCAGGGACAGGTGCCGGCGAGTCAGCCCGGTATCGCGGCGCCCTGTTCCCGGGTCGACCGGATCGCGGTGCGACCCGGGGGAGGTGCTCTCGTCAGGGCCTCGGCCGCGTCGGGACGGGCCGGTGACGCCCTCTTCCTGGTGACCGACACCGGGGTGAAATATCCGGTTCCCCCAGCGGGCGTGAAGGCACTCGGTTTCGAGTCGGCCGCCTCGAACGGGTTGCCCACCACCCTGTTGAACCTGGTGCCGACCGGCGCCGCGCTGGATCCGGCGATCCTGCGCGACGGGGGAACGGTGCTGCCCGAGGCCGCCACCTGCGGTTCCTGACCGGAGGAACCGGGGCCGGCAACTTCTGCCGGTGGTTCCGCATGGTCTGCGGGTCCAGGGCTTGGTGTCCTTGCCATGGAGCGTCATGGCGGATGGTGAAGTCCGCGACACCGCGAGGAAGGGCGAGCGACCGATGAGCACGAATTTCCAGAAGTCCGACAGCGGGATGAAGGGTGGCCTCGCGGCCATCGAAGAATGCGAATCCACGTGCAAGGTCATCCACTCGGGAGTGACCTCGGTCCGCAGCGACCTGAGGTCCGGCTGGCAGGGCGCGGCTTCCCAGACCTTCCTCAACCAGCTGGAGCTGTGGGAGACGGATTACCTCCAGGTGCTCAAGATGCTCACGGAGATCAAGGACCTGGTCAACGAAAGTGACAAGACCATGAACGTCTCCGAAGACGACATCAACCTGACCGCGATGACGGCGTTCGGCGGCAACGAGGGCAACCGCATCTTCAAAGAACTGTCCTGACCACTTAATTCCCGATTCAGAAAGGAAACGATCATGAGTACTTCCTATGACGGTTTCGCGGTCAGCGGCAATGTTCCGCACCTTGCCGAGCGGATGGTCGCGTTGAGCAAGCAGATCGACTCCGCACTGCTCGACCTGGAGCAGTCCATCAAGCCGATGACCGATAGCTGGATCGGCCAGGGCGCCACGTCCTACACGGATCTGCAGCGCCGGTGGCACGCCACGACGAAGGCCATGGAAAGCCGGTTCACCAAGGGGCACCAGACGCTGTCCATGTCCTTCGAGAACTACCAGCGCACCGACGCGAACATCGGGGCGAAGTTCCAGATCTGATTCCGGGTTGCTTTCAGGAAAGGGAGCAGGGGCGTGGCTGACAGCGGCGACATCAAGATCACGGTCAGTTTTCTGAAGGACTTCCAGTCCGGCGTGCTGGAGAAAATGGTCACCGAACTGGAGGAGAACAAGTACCTCGCGGAACTACAGTTGGCCGCGAACAACCCCACCGGAAAACGACGGCTGCTGGCAGGCGCCGAAGCATGGGAGCCCGCCAAGCTGCTGATGGAGAAGTACGAGGGGAAGGCCGGTACCGCGCCCACGTTGTGGGCGCAGGTCGACGTGATCCAGAAACGGCTTGTCCGGCTGAGCGAAAGCATCTCCGATGTGCTGCGGGTCGCGGAGAACGGCGAGAACGAGAACATCAAGCTGTCCACCGAACTCAACATGAGCCAGCTCGGCGAGATCCTCGGGGTCGACTCGCCGCCTCCTACCGGTAACGGTGGCAACGGCGGCACGGGAGTCTGATCGCGATGCCCGACAACCCCATCGGCAAGAACAGTTCGCAGACGCCGTGGGAAGATGTTCTCAACATCTTCGACAGCACAAGCGATTCACTGGGTTCCAAAAAGATGCCCAGCCGGGAGACCATCCTGGGTTTCCCGTGGCTCAAATGGGACGTGTGGGGCTCCACGCATGGCTCGAAGAATCCTAAGGGGTGGGATTTCGTCGCACGCAGTTCGACGTTCTCCATGCAGTATTGGGGCGTCGCCAGCGCCAACTATGAGAAGTTCGACCCCGCGATGAATACGTTCTACGGCAATATGAGAGAAACTCTCGCCTCCATGCAAGGTGATCCCAACTATAATCCGCTGGGGCAACCATGGACGTTCACGAGGGCGTTCGACGCGTTGAACGGGACCAAAACCCTGCTCGAACGCCACGCCGGGGATTTGAAGGGCTGGCGGGACAAGGTCGGGAAGAAGGGTGACGACTTCCAGGGGACCGGCGCCGGGGCGTTCCGGGAGGTACTGGACGATCTCATGTTCCGGTGTAATGACCTCGTACGGCAGCTGGGAACGCGTTCCAGTGGGCTGAAGGTCGCCCAAACCACCACTGATGATGTGAATACAAAAGACATCAACGAAGCCGAGACCGGTCTTCGGTGGGCCTTCAACAAGCTCCAGTCGGGCTATAACGAATGGATGACCAAGGCGGGTGCCGAATACCCCACCAAGCTCTTCGGCACGATCAAGAATACGGATTGCAAACTGGCTTGGCCTGGCGGCGCGTTGCAGGCGATCTGGAACAGCGATGCGTTCAAAAACGATCTCGAGTCGAACAAAAGCGACTGGCACAACGGTCGCGTGACCGAGGCCTACCCGACAAGTAAACTGATCGGTGCGGACGCCAGAAACCCCGCGTTCTGGGAAGGGATCATGTCCGCGGCGCGGGATCTGTGGACCGACCATCTCGAGGCCACCCTCGATGTCGCGGCCAAGGCCGTGCTCGCGGAACTCCCCAAGGGCTATGACATCGCCAGGTCGCTCCTGCCGCAGATCAGGGAGCCACATCGGCTCAATCTCCACAAGGCGCCCCCGCCGCCTCCGCCAGGCTCGCAGGGGCCGGCCCCGCCGCCTCCTCCGCCGGGGCCGGGGAAGGGCGGACCCAAGCCGCCCGGGCCCAAGGACGGGCCGCCGAAGGTCCCGGATCTCACCAAGGACAACAAGAACTCCAAGGATTCCAAAGACGACAAGGACAACAAGGACAAGGGGCTCAACGGCGGGCCGCCTCCACCGACTCCTCCGCCGGGGCCCAAGCCGCCGCCCGCCCCGCCGAAGCCGGACGACAAACTGAAGGTGCCGACCGGCTCGACCATCGGCCCGGGCGGTGTCGTGCTCGGCCCCGACAAGAAGCCCCTGCTCGACCAGCTCGGGCGCCAGATCGTCGTGCCGCCCGGATCCCGGATCGGTCCCGACGGCAACATCATCGGCCCGAAGGGCGACAAGCTCGCGGAGAAGGACCGGTTGGCCCGGCCGGAGCCGGTCAAGAAGGACGAGTCGCAGCAGTCGGAGCTGGACAAGTACCTGAAGTCCTTGCGCGGAGACGGCACCCCGTCGATGCCGACGTTACTCGGGTCGCATTCGCCTTCGGTGTCGTTGTCGTCCAGCGAATCCCCGGGCCTTTACAAGGGATCTTCGGTCTCGAATTCGTCGTTGGGGTCCATCGGTTCGCCGGGCGGCCTCGGTTCGACCGGTTCGACCGGCGGGCTTGAGGCGCCCGCGCCGCCGGAAAAACCGGTGACGACCGAGGGCGGCCCGTCGCTGATCAAGAACCAGCAGGGGAACGGGAATCAGCAGAACGGAATGGGCGGCGTCCCGTTCTACCCACCGACCGCGGGCGGCATGGGTGGCGGTGCGGGCGGAGACCAGAACAAGGGTGAACGCGACCGGACCACCTGGCTGACCGAGGACGCGGAGACCTGGGGCACCGATCCGAAGCTGCCGCCTTCGGTACTGGGTGGCCGCAGGCGCGGAAACCGGGCAGCGGGACGAGGTGCCGGCGGTCCACGCAACTACGGACAGGGAGGAAACGATGGCCGACTGGCTGGAGGAGCAACTTCACCAAACCATGGCCACGCTGAGGGATCAGCGTGACCGGATCGAGGCGGCGAAGGCCGATCTCGCTTCCCGGACGTCTTCGGCGACCTCGGCCGACCGGATGGTCACGGTGACCATGGATTCGCAGAACTCCGTGGTGGGCATCAAGTTCAACACCACGAAGTACCGGTCCATGCCGCCGGAGCAACTGGCTCGGACACTGCTCGACGTGCTCGAACGCGCCCGCCAGGAGATGGCGGACAACGCTGTCGAGGTCTTCGGTCCGCTCATGGATCAGCGCGACGACCTCCGTGCGGCCATGACGGGCAACACCGAGGTCGACAAGGCGTTCTCGGCTCTGTGGAAAGAGGCGCCTTCGGACGTCTTCGGCAGGGGAAAGGACTGATCTTCCGTGGCGCTGGGTGGACCGGACACGACGAAATGGGTGTGGGAAGAGGCGCTCAACATCTTCACCCTCGACCCCACCTTCCCCGTTGTGCCGCAGCGTTCGACCGTCCTTGGCGTGCCCTGGTTGACGTGGCGCGTCTATACCCACCTTCGCGGCCCCAGCAACAAGGTGCCGACGAATATGATCCACGCGGAAGGCATGACGTTCTTCACGTCCTGGTACGCCGTCGCCGACGCGAGCACGGAATTGGAAGGGGCGGCGGCGACCTACTTCGCCAATGGCAACAAGGTCGTCGACTCCCTGCTGGAGGATGTGAACGACGTCGCCAGGCATTCCACCTTCGAGCTGGCGGCGACCACCTTGGGCGGGATGGCGAACTGGCTGACCGCGCAGGTCACCCCGCTGGAAACCTGGCGGAACAAGACCGGCCACCGCGGCGACGACTTCCAGGGCACCGGTGCGGGTGCGTTCTGGAACGTGCTGGACGAACTCGCCAACAAATGCGATGACCTCGTCGCCCAGATGACCAAGGACCGCACGTCCTGGGAGGCGCTCCGGCTGGTCGGCGGCTTGCTGAAGCGCACCGGCGAAGTGCTCGATGAGGGACGCGCGCGGTGGCAGGGCGGCGAAGTCTTCAAGTACGACACCGGCCTGGGGTTCTCGGTCACCGCGCCAGGATCGGAGTTGTCCACCCCGCAAGGCGTGGTGCGCGCGATCTGGCAGGCACCCGAACTGGTCGCGGATTTCGCGAGTCACTTTCCCCCCAAATACACCAGGGAGAAGGACGGCTGGCCGACGAGCACCTATCTCGGCGGAACACTGGACGAAAGCAATGGTGCTCCGCGCGAAAAGCTGGAGGAGGCGGCGCAACACGTCTGGAAGGAACACCTGAAGGTCGTGGACGCCCACGGGGCCTCCGTGGCTTGGTTCCTCGACTTGACCTACCGGCAGACCCTCCCGTACCTGCCGTCGATCCGGACCCCGGTTCATCTCAACCTTTCGGGAGGCACCGGCGGTCCCGACGAGGGTGGGGCCGGCCCCGGAGGCGACGGCCCCGGTCCTGGCGGGGGAGACGGTTCGACCGAGGACAAGGGCCCGGTCACCACCACCACGTCCTCGGGTCCGCCACCGCCGCCGCCGTTCACCCAGGTCGGCGGCCCCGGCGCCAAGTTCCCCCCGCCGATCACGCAGGTCGGCGGGGGGAACACGTTCCTGAAAGTGCCCACCGGTTCCTATGTCGGCAGGGACGGCGTCGTCATCGGCCCTGACGGCAAACCCGTTCTGGGGTCCGATGGCAGGCCGATCATCGTCCCGCCGGGCTCCCGGGTGAACGGGAACGGCGAGATCGTCGGACCGAGGGGCACCGGAAACCTCGAGCAGAAAGACCGGCTGCGCAAGGCATACCCGCCGCCGGGTACGACCGTTTCCAGCAACGCCGGGGATTCGCCGATGGAGCGGTACCTCAAGTCGTTGCGGCGTACCCCGCCGCCGCTTCCACCGCTGCGTGCGCCCGACACGATGCCCATGACCATGTCGAAGTTCGATCCGCAGGCCAACTTCCACAGTGGACCGGGCTCGCTCGGTGGCGGCCGGATCGGGGTGTCGTCGGACGTGTCTTCGCTCGCCCCAACGCAGGGCGGGAAGCCGGCGAGTACGCCTGCCACGGGGCCGCCGACGCTCGGTGGTCCCAAAGGGGCGGCGGGAACCGGCAGCGGGAGCGGGGTGCCGTTCTATCCGCCTTCGGCGGGCGGGGCGGGCGGCGCCGGAGGGGGCAAGGGCGAACGCGACCGGGATACCTGGATCGCCGAGGACGAAAAGACCTGGGGCACCGACCCGACGGTCGCGCCGGGCGTGCTCGGCAGGCGTAGGCGCCGGACCCGCGGCCCGGGTAGTACTCAGCTGAGTTCGAATCCGCAACACGACTACACGCTCGGACTCGGTGACGGCAACTCCGCCACCGGTCAAGGCACCGGCAATACCACGGGATGAGGACGAGACCATGACTGATTTCCGGGCGGACCCGAAGGCCATGCAAACCCTTTCCGAGGCGTATCGGGATATCTCGGCCAAGATGCGCAAGATCAGTGAACTCGGCACGGACCGGAGGGACTTGGTCTTCGAAGCCAGTGGAGACGACGAAATGGGCGAGGAGATCAAGTCCAATCTCGGCGACCCGGTGACGAAGATCGAAGACGCCTTCCTCTCGATCGGCGAAGTCGTCGAGAACCAGACCAACGTGACCAACGGGATGGCGGCGAAGCTCACCTTGGCGGAGAACGAAAACATCGCGAACGTCCACGGTGGGCTCAAACGCTAGTGGCGTATCGGGTCGCGGGGTCGTGAGTGGCGATTCGGGTTAGAACCCGAATCGCCACTCACGACCCCGTACGCGAAGCCTTGATGATCTCCCGGCGGTCGTGTGGATGCCGTCGGCCAACCTGAGCCAGTAAAGGAAGCGGGAACACCATGCCCTCGGTCGCAGAAGAGTCCACCGGCGTCGCGGTCGCCACGGCGGAGGCGGCGGCGCCCGCCGTCCCAGAAGTGAAGGCGGACAGGGAAACCACGTCGTCTTCGGAAGCCGGGACCGCCGCGGCCGGTGCCGTACCACCGGTCGTGGACACGGGCACCGACGTCTCGTCCTCGCCACCGGCGGGCCGGATGTCCAAACCGGTGATCGTGGCGGCGGCCGTCGCCGGTGTCGTGCTGGTCGCCCTTCCACTGGCACTCAGCGGACTGCTCACCGGCGACCAGTCCGGTGAGGGGCCCAACGCGGCGGGCTACGCGAAGGATCTCCCGCCGGACGGCGGGTTCGTGCCGGGGCTGGCCGCTCCGCCCACCGACCTCGGCGGCATGCCCGTCGGTCCGCCCGGTGCCGCCTTGCCTGGCCAGGTGGCCGACGGCGTTCCGGCAGGCCAGGCGGGCGCGGCCGCCGATCCCGGAACCGCCGGTCTCCCCGGTGGGCCGCCTCCGCCCCCGGGAGGAGGCCCGGCTCCGGCGCCTCAGCACCAGGCCCCGCCGCCCCAGCAGCAGCGGCAGGGGCCGCCCGCCCCGGCCGCCAAGACGGTCTCCTACGACGGCATGGCGGGCAAGGGATGCGGTGGCGGCACCGGTTTCACCGGCGTCGGCGCCTACAGCGACGGCAAAGCGGGCTGGGTGAATCACGGCGGTGGCGGCTGCGGCTCGGCGTTCGTGTCCATCCCCATGTCCGGCGACGCGAACAAGGACGACCCCAGCGCCTACGGGCTGTGGACGTTCAACACCGGCCCGGTGACCGCCGGTTCGTGCGCGGTCTCGGTCTTCGTCCCGAACGGCGACGCGACCGTGGCAGGCGGGAGCCCGTCGGTGTACCGCGTGTTCGACCGGTTCGCAGTGGACAAGGGCACACCGGTGGGGTCTTTCCAGATCAACCAGAACGCCAACCACGGCCGGTGGGTCAGCGTCGGCACGTTCCGGATCAACGGCGCGAAACTGGCCGTGCAGCTGCTCAACCGGGGCCGCGACTGGTCGGGTTCCAGCAAAACCTACGCACACCACGCCGCGGCGATGATCAAGGCCAAGTGCCTGGCCTGAGGGCGTCCTACCCTCGGCCGCGAGTCGGTTCGCTCGTGTTCTCAAGTCCGTGAAGGCCTCCTTGAGGGACTCTGGGTCCCTCAAGGAGGCCTTCATTTGTGTGCCTACGTCTGACCTGCGGGTTGGTGGGTGGGTCGTGAGGTGATGTCACCACCAGGTCGATGGACGTCGCGCGTGATTGAAGCCGGAACTCGCGTGTTTGGAGGCGGAACTCGCGTGATTGGAGGCCGATCTCGCCCGTGACCGGGTCCGCCGTGAGTTCCGCTTCCAATCACGCGAGTTACGCGTCCAATCACGCGTGTCACGCCTAAGGCCACACGACGACCAAGGGGATCTCAGAGCGCGAGCCCCGAGTAGTGGGTAAGCAAATGCGGTGCCCCAAGGAGGCCTTCACGGACTGCCCGCCCGACACGACACCCACCGCGTGCTGGTGAACCGTTCGGCTATCGGGCCGCGTTGTCTCAGGTGAACCGGTCAGGAGGTAGTTCGTGCCCATCAAGGTCGATCGCAGCGACTTCGGCGATGTGCCGGAGTGGGCGCGGACGCTTCTCGAGGTCCTCGGTGTCTCCTGGCCTGCCGCCAACCAGCACAAGTTCCGGCGGGCGGCCCAGGAATACGACACGGTCACGGAACTGCTGAAAGAGCTTCCGGACGATATCGCCAGGGTCAAACGGGCGATCGACGAGAAGCTGTCGATGCCCGAGGCGGGTGACGCGTTCGACAAGAGTATGGCCCCGCTCACCAACGGGGCGCCGAACTTGCTGGACGAACTGGCCACCGGTACGAAGGGGATCGCCGACGGCTGCCGCAAGGTCGCGCTGGACGTCGAGTACACCAAGTTTTCCGCGATCGGCCAGCTTTTCCTGCTCGCCTACGAGATCGCGATGGAGTACGCTCTCGCCTCCGTCACCGCGGGCGCGTCTCTCGCGAACATCACCTGGCATTACGCCCTCACCCGCGGCTACCTGACCGCCCTGTTCAAAATGCTCGTACGGGCGATCGTGTTCGAGGTGTTCATCGGTGTCACCGGCGGGCTGCTCATCGATGTCGCCGTGCAACGGCTGCAGCATGAACGAACCGAATGGGACAGCGATT
Organism: Amycolatopsis sp. WAC 01375; assembly: GCF_003947325.1. NCBI lineage: Bacteria > Bacillati > Actinomycetota > Actinomycetes > Pseudonocardiales > Pseudonocardiaceae > Amycolatopsis > Amycolatopsis sp. WAC 01375. Next base: position 53,438 of record NZ_QHHW01000038.1, on the reverse strand, counting down.
CCACCAAGCAGACGGCGATCGGGGGTGCGGTCGGCGGCGTGCTCGGCGGCGCCGTCGGCGAACTCGGGGAGAAGCTGGGCCGCAAGATCGGCGGCCTGCTCGGCAAGGACTTCAGCAAGATCGCCACCGATGATCTGCTGAAGCTGGTCAAGGATCTCAAGCTGCCGGGTGGCGGCGAACTCGCCGACAACTGGGTGCGCGACATCGGCCGGACACTGACCGACCGGGCGGGCAAACAACTCACCGGCCCGGCCACCGCGTTCACCAAACGGGCGGTCGAGGGCTTCGGCGACGAGGTCGGCGACCGGTTCGTCACCGCCTTCGGTAAAACCCTCGGTGACGACGCGGCCCGGAAGCTCGGCCGGGACTACGCGAACAGCTTCGTGGACAACTGGAGCAAGCACGGCCTGGACGGCAGCGGGGCCTTCAACGACAGCCTGCGCAACGTGCTCGCACCGCATTCCGACAAAATCGGCAAGGACTCCGTCGATCTGCTCACCGATAAGGTGCCGGACGTGCTGTCCCGGAACGCGACCGACCGGCTCGGCGGAAACATGGTGGCCAGGGCCACCGAGTTCAGCACGATCTTCCTCTTCGAGGGCGTCTCCGGGGTGATGGGCCAGGCGGCGATGGCCGCCATCAACGGCGAATCGGTGTCCGCGGCCGAGTACGGGATGGGTTTCGCCGGCGGCGTGGTCGGCGGCGCCGTCAGCCACAAACTCGAAGGGATCGGGGAGCGGGCCCTCGACTCGGCGGTCACGTCGATCAAGGAGCAGTTCAGCGGCCTGACCGGTGGCCTCTCGGCGGGTCTGCCGCTTGACGGCAAAAGTGGATCGGACGCGACGGGCTCAGGCCCGGTGTTCGTGCCGAACACCACGAGCGCCGGTTCCGCGGCGCCGAGCACGACATCCGCCTCCGACGTGAAGTCCACTTCGGACACCCGTGCTCCGGCTGACAGCAAGACGAATACGCCTTCTGACACCAAGACCTCGGATGCCAAGGCGACTCCGGCTGCCAAGTCCGCTTCGGATACGAAGACCGTCTCGGACGGCAAGTCCGCACCGGCGACCAAGTCCGCTTCGGACGTCAAGACGAGTTCGGAGGCGGGGTCCGCACCCACCGCCGTGCGGACCTCGTCCGACGGCGGGGCGGTCCAGGACTCGTCGCCGGTGTACGAAGAAGTGTCAACGTACGAGGAACAGCCAGAGGACGAGGAGCGGCCGCAGACCCGTCCCTCCCCGCTGCGCACCACTTCGGAAGAGCAGGACGGTGGCTCGACTTCGGCCGCGGCCGCGGCGCCCGTTCAGGCCGAGCCGCCTGTGACCGAGCCGACCGTGACCGAAGACGCCGACACCGGATCCGTCGAGGTCGTCGAGGAGACCGAGGACCGGGAAGAACCGGCGCCCGCGATCGAGCTTGATCTCGGCAAGCCGTTCGTGGAGGACCTTTTCGACGGCTTGGAGCTGAACCTGACTCCCGCGCCGCGGCCGATGGCGCTGCGGGAACAGGAGTGGACGTCGCCGCATCCGGACGGTGGCGAGCCGTTGACTCCGACGCGGCTGATCGACGAGTTCGGTTTCCCGCTGGTGAATCAGCAGCGGTTCCAGTGGCTGGCGAACTGGTCGAACGTGGTGTTCGACGTCCGGCCGACGAATCCGGATTCGGTGCGCTGGCTCGAACAGGGCGCGGTGCCGAAGCCGAAGGACATCAAGGCCAAGACGGTCAGCGAACTCGACACGCTGTTGGGTGCTTCGCCGGATGCCATCGGCCTGGTCGGCTATTTCGAGCCGCGGTTGCCGGATGATCTGTCCGACCTGCCGCCGGACACGCAGAAGAAGATCAAGGCCAGGTTCGCCAACCGGAGTACGGAATTCACCGCGCTCGCGGAGGAGATGGACCAGCTGGCGGAGCAGGGCCGCTATCTGGTGGTGGACAAAATCGTCCAGGCCAAGACCGAAAGCGGTGAATTCCGCCCGATCACCGGCGATCACGACGTCTACCACATCCGGTGCGTCGACGACGGTGCGTCGTTGACGACGTCCGATTACAACGACGTCGTCGAGCTGCTGACCAAACGGAATATGGGCGTACAGCACGGCGCGCATATGTACTGGTCGCCCCAAGGTGAGTTCCAGGAAAAGATCTTCAACGACATCGTCGAGCGCCATCAGGAAGGCGCGCAGGACGCGGAACCGTTGATCCGCTTCGATCCCGGCCAGCCGCCTCGGCTCGTTTTCGCTGACCCGCTGCCGGCGCACGTCCAGACCACCGTCGAAATCACCGAGACCACCGAAACCACTAAGCCCGGCAAGGACGAGCAGGACCTGACGCTCGCGGATCTGCCGCCGTTCCTCGCCGCCGGTCAGGCTCTCGGCTCGGCGCCGGTCCTGTCCGTCGAAGGGATCGACGCCCTCCGCGACGAACTGGCCCGTTTGCTGCCTGGTGCCAAACCTGCTCAGCTCGACGCGATCGGGAAAGCCGTCGACGACGATTTCGAATCCGCGCTCAGCGGTCTGTATTTCCCGCTCCGCACGGACAGGGGCTGGCGGGAGGTCCGGATCCGGGCCACCGTCGGCGGCGACGTGGTGAGTGAGCCGAGGGAGAAGACCAAGGCGGATCTCACCGTCCAGGGCGGTACTTCGAACTCGGAGAACCTCGCCGTCCTCCGTGCCGGTGACATCGGGGCGGCGGTGACCGTCCAGGCGCCGACCGGACCGTATCTCACCGTCGGCGGCAAGGCCGCGCTGGCGGCGCCCGGCGCGACGCAGACCGTGTCGGTGTCCACTTCGGACCAACGGGCGATCCGTTCCGGTGAAGGATCCCGGCGGGTGGGCCTGAACGTCGAGTTCACCGTCAGCGTCCACGATCACACCGGCAACGCGGTCGCGCGGGGCGATGCGGTGCCCGGACAGGTCACCCTGCGCGTCCCCGACGACCTGCTCCGGCTCACTTCGCCGGCCGGGCTGGCCGCGAAGGATCTGACCGCCGAAGTCGGGCGCAAGCTCCAGAACCCGGTGCCCGAGGCGGTCACCGACCTTGGCGAGGTGTTCACCGGAACGGCCGGGCTGCTGCACCGGTCGGTCACCGCGTTCGGCGCCCCCGGCCGGGACGCGTTGCGCGCGTTCCTCGGGAACGCCGGTATCCGGGAGAACCTGGGCGCCATGCTGCAAGACTGGGTCAGCTCGCCCGCCCTGCTCAGCGCGGACGGCGGCAAGGTGGCGGCGGTGCGGATGAAGGCCGTGCTGACCAAGGCCGAACTGGTCGGCCCGACGAAAGAGACGCAGCTGCGGTTGCACGAGTCCGCGACCACCAGTTCCACCGTTTCGGCTTTCACGAAGCGCGGGTTCGACGCCTCCCTCGCGTTCGGTGGCGGAGGTGGTGTCAAGGGCGTGCGTGTCGCGGCCGGAGTCGGCGTCGGCTACTCCGCGCGGACGGTGGACACTGCCGTGTCCGGCCGGACTTCGACGGCGAAATCGGGTCTCCAGCTCAAGGGAGACATCGGCCTCTACCGGTTCGAAGCCACGATCGTGGTGCAGGCACTCGACGGCAAGGAAACCACCAGTACGGCGACGGTGTTCGCCAGGGTGGGGATGGCCGAAGCCGCGGCACAGGGACTGCCGGTCCCGGACGGTACCGGCGACGGCCTGACACCGGCGACGACGAAGAAGTTCCCGTCCGTGCATCTGGCCGCGGGGCTCGCGGCGGGCAATGTGCGGGTCGGCGAGTTCGACGGCGCCGAGGCCGTGCTTACGGAGATCCGCGGCAAGTTCCGGGAGAGCGGCCGGTACAGCGATCTGCTGCCCGGTTGGGACCGGAAAGAGGGCGCCAAGGCCAAAGGCGCGGCGCGGACGCTGGAGATGCTCGCCAACGAGCACCGGTTGCAGACGGCGCTTTCCCCGCTGGCCCTGCGCAACCGCATGGACGCGTTGCTGGGTGCCGGGGTGTCGGTGACCCTCAAGCGCGAGGGTGCTTTCCGGCAGGACCACGTCACCATCACGGTCCGGCTGGAGTCGAAGCGCGTCGAGCATGTCGGGCGGGCGACGGGACGCGTGGTCCGCAACGCCACGACCACCGGTCCGGCGCTGGGCGCGTCGTCGGCGACGAACAAGGGCTGGACGGCCGGGCCCGAGGGCAAGGTGACCTTCGGGGCCACGGTGACGGCTTCGGGGAAGTACGGCAGTAGTAGCGGCACCCGGACCGGCGCGGGACCGGTCGCCGAATCGACGTATCTCACCATCGGCAGCGCCGATTCGGAAGGTTTCGCGCACGAGGGCCGGTTCGTCGTCTCCATCACCGGTTTCTCGCGTTCGCACGCGATGGTCCGGCAGACGCTGCCCGGGCTGCCGGGGACGCAGGTGCCTGCCGTCCGGCAGATCTGGGCGACGCCCGAGGAATCGGGCGACGGTCCCGTCCTGCTCCCGGCGAACTTCACGGTGTGGATGTCGGACAGCCTGACGCTGCCCGCCGATCCGGCGAAGTTCGCGCTGGGTGCTCCCCGGGTACGCGAGCTCGACCCGCCGCGGTCGATCACCGGCCATTTCGAGGCGCTCGCGCCGCCCACCGTCGGTGATTGGGTCGGCGTGGAGAGCATCGCCCACACCGGAAATGTCAGTTCGGCGGCGCTGGACGCGCTGGTCGAAGCATCGGACGGCGACCGCGCGCTCGCGCTGCCCGGCGGTGACGCGTGGACCAGCGTCCAGGCGATGCTGAGCACCGACAACATCAAGGCGGCACTGCGGTCGTTCACCCACGGTGTGGTGAGCACCGACCTCGTCCACAGCCGTCGCCTCGCCGACCGGGTCGGCCGGATCGGTGTCGTCGCCCGGCTGGCCAACCCGACCTTCGTCCAGACGGCCGACGACGCGGCCGCGGAACGGTCCACTTCGGGTGGCTACCGGTTCGACGGCGGCAAGAGCAAGACCAAGGGGCCCGCGATCACCGTCGGTGTGGCGGTGACCGGCTCGGTCACCGGCGATCCTGCCGCTTCCGCCACCGGCGGCCTGACCGCCAAACCCTGGGCGAAGGCGACCACCAAGGCCGACGCTCTCGACATCTCCGCGACCGTCGACCGCAACGTCACCACGGCGGCAGGCACGCAGCGGGTGCTGGCCCGGTTCGACATCGCCTTCACCGTGCTCGCCGAAGCGCGGCAGCAGACCGCTTTGCTGCGCCCGGACGCGCGGGGAGCCGCCCGGTTCGTCGACCTTCCTGGCGCGGCACTGGTGTGGCTCACCGAAGACCAGGCTCGCGAATACGGTCTCCTGCCGGCCAAACCGGCGGGTCCGCGTGAGCGGGACGAGCGGCTCGCGGCACCCGTGACGCTGCCGACGGAGAAACCGGGAGCGCTGGGGCTGGGTGCCGTCGAGCAGCTGCCCGACCTGTCCGATCTCGTGCCGAAACTGTCCGCGAAGCTGGCCGACGCGAACGTGCCGTTGCTGCCGGGCGTGTCCTTGGACGACGCGATGAACAACTGGGCGAGGCTGACCGACCTCGTCTCGCCGGACAGCGTGCAGGGGCTGGTGGACAGCGCGCTCGACGGCGGCATCCCGCTGCACACGCATCTGCCGAAACTGTTCACCGACAGCGGATACCAGCTCCTGCTGACCGCGAAAACGGTGGGTGACCCGGCTTTCCGGAAGGTGGTCAACGACGGCCGGACCGTCGAGCACAGCACCGTCCGTGCGGTCCGGACCATCCGGGCCGAGGGCACGGCCACGTCGTGGTCGGCCGCGCTGCGAGCGGGCGGCCAGAAGAAATACCAGGACGGTGACACGACGACGTCGGTCGGGGGCGCGGCCACCAAGGGCATCGGCGCCGTCAAGACGACCACCACTACCGAGGTCCTCACCGAACAGGAAACGCAGCTGCGGACCGGAACCGGCCCGGCCGCGCTGTTCGACGTCCCGGTCGAGTTCGTCCTCGAAGTGCGCCGTGACGGTGAGACCGTCGCCGCCGCCGCCACCGGCGAGCGGATGCTCGGAATCCGGCTGCTGGCCGACAACCTGACCGTTGACAACGGGAAACGGCCGGCCACCGGCGAGGATTCCGAGCCGGTCGGGTTGTCGCCGGAGGACGCCACCCCCGCCGCGCTGGAGCGGTGGCGGAAGGGCACCGTCACCCGGTTGCCGGAAATGGCGTCGGTCGAATCCGTGCGTGCCGCCGCGCGGCTGCGGAAGGTCGTGCGGGAGGCGCTCACCGAGGCCGGGGCGGACGGTGGGATCACCGGCTACGGCACGGGTTCGATCAACGCGCTCTGGTCGAGTCTGAGTCCTCAGCTGCTGCAGGCGTTCCTGCCCGCCATGACGACGGGAAGCCTGCCCGTGCCGACCTTGCGCGAGGCGGCGGTCCTACGGGGCAAGAAGGCGGACGTCGAGGTGCACGCCCGGCTCGCCGCGCCGCGGACGGTCGCGCTGAGCGACGGCGTCAACCTGGAGAACCCGACGAATTCGACGGTGGCCCGCTCGGCGGAGCGGAAGGTCGTCGAGGTCGGGGAAATGGGCGTCACCGGGCCGACGGTCACACCGGTCGACGAGTCGGGCAATATCGGCGGGCTGATCACCGGCGTCGACGCGCGCTGGACCAGTGAGCCCGCGGACGCCACGGTCGACGGTACGACGGTGTCCGCCGTCGCGAATCTCAAACCGGTCGGGCGGACCGCGCTGGTGCGGTTCGACGTGGACTACCGGATCGTGGTCAAGGTCGACGGCCGGACGGAGGTCGTGGACGTTTCGCTGCCCGCGTCGGCGGACGTGCGGATGCCGATCGACAAGCTGTCGGACGTCACCGGCCAGAAGGTGCCGCGTGTTCTGAAGGCACGTCAGGGAAGGGTCGCGCGGACCGCCAAGGCGTGGCGCGACGCCGAGGTCGGGGCGGAGGGCCATCGCCGCCGGGCCGAGCAGCTGGTCGAGAAGCTCGGTGTCGGCGTCGACTGGAGTGCCACCGTCGACGCGGCACGAGTACGACGCCCCGGCACGCTGGAAGAGCGGCACCACCAGTTCGCCCGCGAGACCGAGAAAGCCTTGCGGGAGGCGGAAACCGTCGCCGTCGCCGCGCGACTCGAGTTCGGCCGGGTGTCCTCGGCCGCCGACGTCGCCGAGACGCGGCTGGCCGCTTTGGCGGGCGAGACCGGCGACCTCGACGATCTTGCCGACGGAGCCGCGGAAGCCGCGCTGACCTTCCGGAACCTTTCCTCCGAACTGGCCAACGCGCAGGCGCCGGACGACGTGCGGCGGCTGACTCAGGAACGGGCTGAAGCAAAGCTTCGCCGCAACCTGTTCCGTGAGGTGCTGGACGAACAGTGGGAGGCGCTGGCCGTCGCCCATACCGAGGCCGAGGAGGCGCGGGAACAGCGCATCGCCGCGACCGGTCAGCTGGTCCGCACCCAGGCCTCGCTGCAGGCCGCATGGCTGGATTTCGTGGACACCAAACAAGATTCCTGGTGGCTGGCGAAAGGCGCGCTCGACGCCGAATTCACCCGGCTCACCGAGGCTCCGGGTTCTCCCGACGACGAGAAGTGGCGGCACAGCCGGGCCACCGACGCGCCCTGGTTCTCGGTGGCGAACCCGCTCGACCCGGCTCAGTGGGAGCCGCTGCGGGCGACCACGCCGAGGCGGGCGGTGGCCACCGAGACCGCCGACGTGCTGACCACGCTGCTGTCCGAAAAGGACAAACGATACGACGGCGTGATCCGGTACGGCGTCAGCCGGTTCGAGGTCGACGGGCGCGGGGTCACGGAGTTCACCGTGCCGATCAATCTCGTCCCCGGCCACGGTGTCTCCGACGAACAGCTCGCGCAGCTGCGTGAGCGGGCCGCCGCCGGTATCGAGAAGCTGATCAACAACCGTCACGGCCTCCCGAACGGCGACCAGCTGCACGTCCGCGTCGAGTTCACCGGCGACCGGCTGACCGACCGGGACGGCGACCCCCGGTACCGCGCGTACGACGTCGTCGCCGGTGACGGCGAACGCACCACCCAGACCACCTGGCGAACGGATGCCACCCCGGAGGAACTGGCCCACGAGCTGCTCCACTACCTCGGCGCGGGCGACGAAGAGCACGACAAGGACCGGGTGTTCCTCAGTCGCGAGGACGACGGCACGACCGGTGTCGTCACCGGCGACGAAAGCATCATGGGCAAGGGCGTGGTGGAACCCGGCGTGACGCCGCGGCTGCTGCCCCGCCACACCTGGATGATCCAGCAGGTACTGCAGAGCCAGCTGGGACCGGGCTACCGCCTGACCGACCCGGGCCAAGACGAGCTGCCGGGTACACCGCCCGCCGCGGCCGCCGGGCCGGTGGAGGCGCGTCCGGGCCTCACCGTCGCGCAGCGGGCGACCCTGTCCAGGCTGGGCAAGACGGTGGTGCCGGTCGACGGAAAGCCGGTGACCGGGAAGCTGGTGGACGCGCTCGCCGCCGCGGTCGCGCCCGGATCGTCGGCACGGCAGGCGGAACTGCGGGAGCTGGGTGCGACGCTGCGGGACACGACGGCGGCGAAGATCGCCGAGGCCTTCGGGGTCCGGCTGCACGTGGTGACCGAGGACGGGGACGACCTCGGATACGGTCCCGCCGGGCGGCGGCCGGTCCGGATCGTCCGGACGGCGGACGGGGAGTTCCTGGCGACCCGCGACCTCGACGCGAGGACGCCGTCCAGACCCGCCCCGGCAACCGAAAGCACCTCCGCCGTCCAGGTCGTCACCGCGGCCATGGTCGGCGCCGGCGACAGGGTCGTCGGAACCGCGTTCCCCACCAAGAAGAACGACGACCAGATCGCCACCACCTGGGCGACGATGAGTGCCCGGCGGCCGGTCGTCGAATACAACGTCCTGCTGCCGAAGACGGAAGAACAGCTGGCTTCGACGCAGCCGACGGCGGCTCCGTCGGTGAAACGGCCCGCCCCTTGGGTTTCCCCGGATGCCGCCAAACAGCCGATCTTCCTTTTCCTCCATTCCGGCCCGAACATGTTCCGGATCAAGGTGGTCGGGCGTTTCCTCCCGAAGCGAGTCACCGGTGCCGAATTCGCCGCGTTCGTCCTCGACGACGTGGGGTTCCAGCAGGCACTCGCGTCGCGCCCGGACGCACCGATCGTGTTGCTTGCCTGCGAATCCGGCAAGCTCAACGAGCCGGGTGGCGGCGGTTACGACTTCCGCCGGGAGCTGAAGACACGCGGCCACGGCAGGACGGTCTACGCGCCGACCGAGACGATCAACCTCGTCCAGGTGCTCGCCGGTGTCAACGTGGACAAGGAAGGCGAATTCGTCGAGATCGCCGAGCACCCCGACGAGGTGGTCGAAGCGGTCACGGAGACTGTCGACACGGTGGTTACCTTCGCCAAGGGTTCGCGTGTCCTGAACGAGGATTCCCTCGCCACGGCAGGTCGCTTCGCCGCGTGGGTACCGGCGGCGGCCGACGCGATGACAAGCGATCCTTCGCAGCCGCCGCCATGGATCCAGGTCACGGGCTACGGCAACGCGACGATCGGCCGGACGGAAACCGCGCTCGCCAGGGCGAACGCGGTGGCGGCGGCCTTGCGGCCACTGCTGCCCGCTCCGCCGGAGGGCAAGGCGCCCTTGGCGATCAGGCCGGCGGCCGCGAACCGGAACAGCCTGCCGCCGCTGACTTCGGCCGACCCCGCGGAACGGCGGCGCTCGGTGACACTGGCGCTCGTCCGAACCGACGGCGACCTCCGCTCGGAACTCGGTCTCCTGCCGGAGGAGACGGTGACGTCCTGGTTGTCCCGTACGGCGACGCGGCTCGGTGAGGATCCGCGACTCTGGGCCACCTCGCCGCTGGTCGCCTATCTCGACCAGCACCTGCCGCTGGACACGTCGAACGTCAAGACGATCATGATGCGGTTGTCGGTCGATCCCGGTGGCCCCGCGCCGCGGCTGTCCCAGCTCGTCGGCGCCCGTGGTCACGCGTGGGCGGAGTTCGTGCTGCCGAGCGGCGCCAAGGAATCGATCGGGTTTTACCGGCCCGACGGCGAAAACCCGGCGGTGCGGCTCGGCGACACCGGGCACACCGCGTCCGCGAGCTACGAGGTGTGGGTCTCGCCCGAAGACGCGTTGCGCGCCCTGGATCATTCGCTGCGGCACCTGCGAACCCCGTATCAGGCGCTGTCGTTCAACTCCCTGCGGTTCGCGAGCGGGTTGTTCGAACGCGCCACCGGTACGCCCGCTCCGTCGGCGGGTTGGCTGACGACCGGGCCCGAAGATCTCGACCGTCGGCTGCGGGAGATGATCGGAGGCGTCGAAGAGCAGGCCGACGCCGACCTGCTCGACCCGAACGTGGACGCGCTCTTCCGGCCCGGCTCGGACGTCGTCGACCCGGTCGCCCTCAGCGCTCTGTCGAGGTTCGTCCGTTCCCTGGCGGAGGAACTGCGGACGCGGCCGCCCGCCGGACGGCTGATCGCGATGGTCGTGAAGCGTGGGCAGGACGGCGATCTGGCGGTCCAGCGGGGGACGAACCTGGAAGCCGCGCTGCGCACCGCCCTGGAATCCGCCGCGGTCGACCACGGCCTCGCGCTCGACCACCTACCGATCCGGGTCACCTACCTGCAGGACGACACGAAGGCCGAGTCGGCGACGATCGGTTATGCCCGGACGGAGCCGGGTGACGGCATCCCGCCGGGGCAGTCGGTCCAGAACTGGCTGAACGAGCAGGTCGTGGCTACCCAGGTGGTCCAGCAACGCACGGTCGCTCAGTACCTCATGCGCTCCGGGCTCCCGGACGCCCTCGACCGGATACGGGTCTTGAACGCGGACCGGCCGGTGTTCCGGTTCCAGGTGAAGACCCGGCACCGGGACGTGGCCGCCCAGTACACCGGCCATGCCTGGGTCGAGATCCACGACCCCTTCGGCAACGGGACGCTCATCGACTTCGCGCCGGAGGATCCTCCTTCACCGCAGTGGGCGACCGTGCCGGGCACGGTCTCCGTGCTGCCGGTGAGGGACAAGCCCACCACCTACAGCGCGGAATACCTGGTGAGCGCGAACGACGTCATCCGGGGGCTGGGGCGGGTGCTCGCCCTCTCGGGACGGCCGTACCGGTTGACGAGCCACAACTGCACGACCTTCGTGCAGGACGTGTATTCGGCGGTCCGGGGGGCACCCGCCCCCGGCGCGGGCCGCTGGGTCCAGGGGCCGACCGACCTCGAGCGCACGCTCCGGCGCGGCGCGTCCCACATCACGGTCCGGCCGTCCGACGCGGCCTTCCCGACGGGTCCCGTCCCGGCCGCCCCGCCGCGTCGCGCCGAACCGGCTCTTGCCGCGGACATCGTGGCGGGCTATCGCGAGATCACTGCGGATCTGCCGCATTTCCGCTTGTCCGACAAGGATTTCGACATCGCTCTCGCCGAGTTCTCCCGGCTGGCGGGCACCGGCGATCTCCGGCAGGGGCCCGATCTCGACCTTCCCCTGGAGCAGTTGGACAACGCGCTCGGAGAGCTGGAAGAGCGGGCGGAGGCCGCGACAATCCCCGAGGAGCAGTCACGGCTCCGGCTGCTTTCCCGGCAGGTGCGGGCGCTGGCCAACGACGCCCTGCTGCTGTCCGCCTTGGCGCCGACCCGCGACACGGTCCTGGAACTTCTTGCGCAGCAGCGGGTGCGGAGCATGCTGGCCGAAGTCGCGACGATCATCCACAGTGGACAGGACCCGTTCGCCGCCGAGGACTCGCCGTGGCGCGGCCTCGACTACGACCGGACCGCGCCGCTGCCGCGCAGGCTGGCCGAACTCATACTGGTGGACACGCCGCCGGTCGTGGTCCAAACCCTGCGTGAAGACCCGCTGTTCCAAGACCTGATGCGGAATCCGGAGGCGCTGGCCGACGCGCTGTTCGCCGCTTCCGGCGGTTTCGAGTCGGCGTTCGCGGCCGCCGAGCTGGACCAGGATGGGGTCCCGCCGTCGGTCACCCTGGACCGGGTGCGCGATCAGCTCCGACGGAACGTGCCGTCCGAGCTGATCGAAGACCTGACGGCGCTCAACGGCTTCGAGAACGGCCTGAACGCCGTCGCGGTGCTGTTCGCCGCGCCGGTACCCGCCGATCCGGAGGTGCGCCTCGTGGTCGGCGGGACGCCGCGTTCGGTGACCCGTCAGGCTGGCAAGCCGTGGACGCGTGAAGACGCGACGAGGCAGTGGTGGCAGTCGGCGGATCCGGCGGTGTCCGTCGACCACCGGATCGCGAATCCGGTGACTCGCCAGGACATCGGCGCTTCGCACCGGGAGACGCCCGCGGTGACCGTCCGGTCCGAGGACGGCGGGTTGAACCGGTCGGGACGACCTTGGCGGGCGACGATCGGCTACGACCTGCGCCGGTTCGAGGTCGAACGCGACGGCCACGAACCCGTGCGGGTCCGGCTGCACACGGTCCGTCTTCGGCTGGACGTCAGCGGACAGTCCGAAGTGGACACCACGAACTTCAAGACCCGGGTCGAAGCGGCGGTGAACGACCAGTACAACCGGGGCTACCGGCTGCCCGACGGCGAGCAGCTGCTCGCCGAGGTCGAGTTCACCGATCGCGAGGACGCGCACGGCACGGTCTTCGTGACCGGCCCCGGCACACCGGTCGACCAACGGCACTGGCCATCGGACGGGACCGGGGTCCAGTTCGCGCACGAGGTCGGGCATTACCTCGGCCTGTACGACGAGTACTTCCTCGACGAACGCGTGGTCGCCGAGGTTCCGGTCTTCCAGCACGCCGTGGGCGCGGGCCGGGTCGCCACCGGGCCGGGCCTGATGACCGCGGCCGCCATCACCGGCGACGTCGTCCTCGAACCACGCAACCTCCAGCTGATCTCGGACCGGGCCCGCGCGCTCGTCGGAGACGATCCTCAACCGGTACGGCAACTTCGGCGCGGCGAACGGGAGCCCGGCTTCCTCGCCACCGAGGAGGAAGCGCAGGAGTTCCTCGCTCAGGAGAAGATGGCCGGCTACCTGAAGCAGGTCACCCAGGTGCTGAAGGACAGCCCGCATCTGGCGTCGACGGGTGCGGCGGAACTGGCCGCCATCCGCGCGTACACGCATACGCAGTCCGGGGTCATCGACAATTACCTGGCGGGGAAGGAAAGCCCGGACCACGCGGCGCCACTGACCCGGCTGCTGGCCTCGGCGGTGACCCGTTTCCCGGCCCGTCACACCGGAGTCGTGACCCGGGTCATGGGTTTGCCGATAGCGGCCGCCAAGGAACTGTTCGTCGAGAACGGGCGGTACACCGACCACGGCTTCTTCCGCGGCATGCGGGGCGAGGGCCGGTTGTACCAGGGCAAAAAGGTGATCGTCACCGCCCTGGTCCACGACGGCGCCTGCATCGCCTCGGCGTCCAACCGGCCCAGCGAACGCGAGGTCCTGCTTCCGCCGGGGACCGAATTCGACGTCCTCAAGGTCGCGGAGGTCGGCGACGAGCTGCACGTGAAGGTGCGGCAGAGCGAAGCCACGCCCACCCGGATCGGCACGCCGTTCACCGGTTCCCCTGGCGACGGCCCGGCCGCGAACGGCATCGAGGACCGGCTCGCCTTGGGCAAGGTGGTCAGCGAGGCGGACGAGCTGGCGCCGGATCTGGCGAGCCGCGACACCCGGGCGCACCGCGACAAGATCGTGCGTGCCCGGCGGCGGGCCCTGCGCGAGGCCGGGCCGCCCAGCCGGATCAAGGTGACCACGTGGCGCTCGGCCGCCGAGCTGGACGCGTTCCGGAAGGGCCGGTTCGTCACCGAACCGACCGTGCTGATCGCCGGGGACGGGCCGGGCAACGTCACGTTCGTCATCGACGACGCCCGTGCCGTGCCGCGGGAGGACGGCAGCATCCTGCCGCCGGGGTCGGCGTTCGAGGTCGTCGAGGTCTCCAGGGCTGCCGAATGGGACAAGCCGACGGTGATCCACCTGCGTCACCTCGACCCGGTCGAGGTGGTCGATCAGCCAAGTCCGGTCGCGCGGGTCCGGACCGTGGACGAGCAGGCAGGGAAGGTCGTCGACGTCCTCCGCCGCGGCTTGCGCGAACGGGACGGCGACCTCCACCTGACCGCCGTCGAAGCCCTCGTCGAGCAGCACCCGGATCCCGGCCGGGTATGGCACGCGGCGCTGAAGGCCGTCGTCGGCGATCCGGATCTCGCGCAGCGGGTCCGGACGATCACCTACCAGCGGCGGGAAGGCGGCGCCGTCCGGTCGGTCACCTTGCCGGACTCGGTATGGGATCTGCTGGCGGTGCCGGGCGACTCGCTGGAGCAGTCCGGTGACGAGATCACCGAACCCGTCCGGATCGTGCCGCCTCCGACGGCGGGCGCCCTCATCACCGAAGCCTGGCAGCGGGACGCCGTGCGCTGGAGCGAGCTCCTCGACGAGGACGCGAACGGTCAGGCCGCACCGGATCCCGCGCGAAGGGACACGGATGGATTCCCGGCCACGCGGGGCGAGGCGTGGGCGAACCTGCTCGGTGCGCGCCAAGCGTTGAGCCGGGTGGAAGCGGCGCACGCGGAACTGTCGGCCCGTCTCGCGCCGGGTGGCGCGGGAGGTTCCCGGGACGCCGAGCGCGTCTCGGACTCCGAAGCCGCACTCGACGTGGCGCGGGACCGGCTCGGCCTGGCGACGGCCGATCTCCGTGCCTGGGGCAACGATCCTCACCGGCTGGACCGGGCCTATCAGGAGTGGCGCGAGGTTTCGCTCAAGGAGCGGCCCCGGTTGCTCGGTGGCGCTGTCGACGGTCCCCGGAACCACGGGCTCGGCGACACGGACGGCGGCGGTCAGGCCGAAACCGAACTCGAAGACGAGCAGGCTGAAGAGCCGGTCGCGACGTCGTTCCGCGCGGCGGCGGTGTCCGGTGGCGACGGCCGGCACCTGACCGAGGCCGACCTGAAGGTGGCCGTCACCGACACCGCGGCACGGCTGGACCGGGTGACGCGGAGGCTGACCGGCCGGGTGTTCTCGATCCCGGACACGCAGGCGTCGTCCCGGCCGAGCCGTGCCCATGCCGACGAGATCGCCCAGGTCACCGAAGAAATCACTGATCACCGGGCGTATCTCGACTCCCGTAACGCCGAGCTGGCCGTCCTCAAACGCGCCATGGTCCGGGCCGAACACACCGAACTCGCGGCCGTCGAGGCCGAGCGGATCGACGAAGACACCCCGGCCCGATTCCGGGAGACGAGCGAAGAAGACCGCGAGAACGCCGTCCGCGAACACGCCGAGGTGGCCGAAGACGTCGCCGAACTGGAGACGGAACTCGATGTCCTGATCCGCCGCCGGATCGAGCTGCGGACGACGTCGGCCGCGCTCGAAGCCGACGCTCGCCGGGCCGCCGCGGCGGCGTTGGAACAGGTGTACCGGCCCCCGGCCAGCGCGGGGATCGACGACGTGACACCGGCGATCGGGTCGGCAGAGGACGGGGAACTGGCCGCCGAGTTCGTGCGGCTGAGCGGCAGGCTCGACGCCCTGCGGGCCGAACTCTCGGAGGTACTCGGCCGCGCGAAGGACGGCTCGGACACCTGGCACGAGCCGCTTTCGCGCACCAGACCCGGGATGGCGCCCGCCGTCCCGGATCCCCGGCTCCGGGCCGTCGCGCGGGTGGAGACCGTGCACGTGGCCGTCGGGCTGGACTCGCCTCGATCGCTGGCGGCCAAGCGCTGGCAGGCCACCTATGACGAACTGACCGCACAGGGATTCTCGCACGACGACGCGTCCCGCCACGCCACCGAAGTCCACCGGCGCACGATGACGGAGGCAACGGCCGGACGCGTCGACGTCCTGGGCCCGAAGGCCGACGTGCGGCGGATGCGCGCGCCGCTCACCCAGTGGGTCACCGGTGACGACGGGCTTCAGCAGCGGGTGCAGGTCGGCAGGCAGTGGATCACCGAGGTGACCGTCGGGATCGGACTGGTGCCGCTGCCCACCGCGTCGAAGACCGAGGTCGACACGCTCCGGGCCAGGCTCCGCGACGCCCAGATCCTCCTCAACGCCGGTTACCTGCTGCGGAACCGGTCGCAGTTCCGCATCCGGGTCGTCGAGAACGAGTCCCCGGAGTTCACCTTCACCGTCGGCGATGTCGTGACCGAGTGGGAGGCGGACCGGCACCTCACCACCGAAGCGACGGACCAGGAGATCGCCGGACGACTGCTCGGCCTGCTCGGGGTGACAGCGGACGAGACGGTCGCTCGGCTCGACGCCGGACTGTGTGATCAGCTCGACGGTGTGCTGAACGCACCGGTGAAGTCCGTGTCGCCGGCGTTCTTCTCCGGGGGACCGCGCCGCACCGAGCCCCGGCCCGAACTCGTGCTCGACCCGGCGCGGGACACCGGTGAACAAGCACTCGCCGGACTCGCGGCGGAGCTGGCACACCACGCGCGGTGGCGGCACGGGAAGAACCGGGCGATGCCCGTCGTCACGCTCGTGATGGACGGCGATCGCGACGCCCTGCGGGAACTGCTGCTGACGGAGGTGCGACGAAAGCTGGCGGACACCGGCATCACCGCGCCGCTGACCTTCGCCGAACCCGCCGCCACGGACGTCCCCTCGGACGGCCAAGTCCGGTTCTTCGTCGACTGGGCACCGGACGGTCCGGCGGCACCGATCGAGCGGACCCCGCCCGGCCGCCCGGACGAGAACCACGAGGAGGCCCCGGCGACACTCGCGCACGACGACCGCGTGCGAGTGCTGGACGACGAGCGGACCTGGGCGCACAGCTCGGCCACGCATGCGGACGAGGAAGCCGAGTGGACGAGGCTGACCACGCCGGCGCGGCCGTGGCAATGGCAGAACCTGCGCGCCAACGCGCATTTCGTGACGGTGGAGCAGGTGGACGCCGTCCCGATCACGCGCGTCCAGGACCACTCCGATCCCGGCGGACCCCCTCAGCCTGTCGACGGCCTGATCGCCTATGACCTTCGCCGGTTCAAGGTCGACGGTGACTGGGTGCAGGAGTACACGATCCGGCTGCACCTGGCGAGCGAGTCGGTCGACGACGAAGCGCTCGCCGCGCTCGAGCATCGGGTCCGCCTCGGGGTGGCCGCCCTGTTCAACAACCGGTACCGGCTGCCCAGCGGGGATCAGTTGCACGTGCGGCTGGAATTCCGCGACACGGCCTCGGACGCTCATGCCGTCGTCAAGGTGGCGGCGTCGGGCCGGGCGGGTCAGACCCACTGGTCGGCGGACAACGAGCTGCACATTCTCGCCCACGAGGTCGGTCACTTCCTGGGGATGGTGGACCAGTACCGGATGGTCCACGAAACAGACGCTTATGCCCACCAGGATCGGGATTCCGCGACCCGGCCCCACACGGTGGTACGCCCGGCGGAGCAAGGGCAAGCCAAAGTGCGGGAAACCGTCGCCCTGCTCAACCAGGTCAAGGACGACCGCGGTCTCTACGCCGAGCAGGAGGACGAGCCCGGCGTCGTCGTCCCGCCGCGCGATCTCTGGAAGATCGAGCGGACAGCGCGCGGATACGCCGCGGTACAGGATTCCCTCGACCCGTCCGATTCCCCGGTTGCGGAAGAAACCGTTACCGGAGAACAAGAACTGTCCGCCGAGCAGAAACGCGCGCTGATCTCGTCGATCCTGGAGGTCTCGGTCCGGCTTCCCGGGAATTCGGGGATCTGGCTCGCCGACCCCGCCACCGACGTGACCACGTTGGAGCTGCAGGAAAAGATCGTCCAAGGCCTGCCCGCCGACGACCATTTCTTCACCGTGGTCGCGCATGTCGGCCCCTCCGGGATGCCGGAATTCCTCGGCACGCCCATCACCCCGGACGTCATGGCCGATCTGCTGAGTCACCTGCACGCCGGGAACGTGTGGTCCTCGGACCGTGAACTGCGCTTCGTTTCCTGCGGCCTCGGCGCGGAATCGCGGGAGTACGTCCCCGCCGTGCTGCGCGACCTCGAAGTGGAGGTGACCTCGGCCTACGCGGCGACCACCAGGGTGTGGGGGGTGCCGAACCTGAGCGGCCAGGGCGGCAACGCCTACGATCTCGTGGTCGCGGGCCAGGTCGGGTTCGACGCTTCGGGCAGGCCGGTCTTCACCGATGACGGACTTTGGGTGCAATACGTCCTCGACGAGGACGGTGAGGTCTTCCCCGTCGAGCATGGCGCTCATCTGGTGGCCGGGCCGGACGGCAGGCTGACCACGCCGGACCTCCCTGGCTACGGGATCGTGGACGACAGCCAGTCGATCGACAGGCTGATGCCCGGAGCCTTGCCGTTCGGTTCGCTCACCCGACTTCCCGGCGCGGACGATTTCGAGGACCGGTACGACACCGTCTTCGACGGGTTGCCGAATCTCGCGACCGACGACCTCGGTGCCCGCTTGGACCAGCTGTCCCGGCTGGCCGAGGGCGGCCGTCTGGAGAACTACACCGACGCGGTACTGGAGTCGGACGGGATTTCGGCCGCGTTGAGCCGGATCGACCAGAACCTGGAGAATCTCGCCGACGCGGGCACCCGGGCGAAGGTGCGGTCGCTGGTGAACGACGCGGTCCTGGCGGCGTCGCTGGTGCCGTCGCGGGAGCAGGACGTCCCGGACAATTCCCGGTTCCGCCTGTCGACCGTGCGCGACCGCCGCGTCCTGCAGCCGCTGTCGATCGACCGGCTCCAGCAGGTGCTCGGCGACATCGCCGTGAACGTCGAGGCCGGCCGCGATCCGTTCACCACCGACAGGTCGACCGTGCAGGGGATCGACTACCGGCCGGATGAAGGGCTGCCGCAGCGGTTGGCACGGCTGGGACTGACGAACCTCACCTTCGAAGGCCGCACCACCCTCCAGGAAGACTCGCTGTTCCAGGTACTGCTGGAGAATCCCGTCGCGTTGACGGAAAGCCTGTTCGCGGCCACCGGGCACGACGAACAGCACTTCATGAACACCTGCGGTGCCGCGGCCACGAACACCGACGTGCGCACCGTGGTCCCGACCATCGCGGGGCTGCTGATGGTCGGCCGTGGCGTCGTCGAACGGGTCCGGAACCAGCTGGACGTGACGTCGCCGGAACGACTGGCCCGCCGCGATCGCCCGCTGGGCAGGTCGATCGGTGACCTGGCGCGCAAACGTGTCGCCGAGGCCGTCACCCGTTTCGAGGCCATCGAGAACCGTGCGAAACAGCTGGCGGCGCAGGAGACCAGCGGCCCCGCTCAGCGCGCGGAATGGGCGGACTTCACCTCGAAGTGGAGCCGCACCATGCAGAAGCTCGCCGCGGTGATCTGGCTCAACCGCGGCGATGGTTCCTCCGTTCCGGTACTGACCAGGAAGATCGTGCCCGGCGCGTGGGAGCTGAGCGTTCCCTTGTTGCTGCCGGTCGCCTTGGACCGGCCGGACCGGCGCACGGCCGGGTTGGAGGACGTCCCGTTCCGCGAGACCGCGTTCCAGCCCGTCGCGTCCACGCCGCGAGAGCGTTATCGCGGCCAGCAGTGGACGGAGCCCCCGGAGCCGGTGTCGCCCTACCTCGCGACGTCCGCCGAGACATTCTGGGACCGGATCCGGTCGGGCACCGGTGTCCGGATCTTCACGACCGGGCACGAAATGGTCCTCAAAGCCGTCGACGACCGCGGCGAGCGGATGTTCGTGGTCAGTGACCCGAAGAAAGCCCAGTTCGACTACCTGACCATCGACCAGTTCGTCCGGTTCGCGAAGCACAACGGCCTCATGGCCGGAAAGGACGTGCAGGAGGACCGTGCCGTCACGGTGCCCAGCCCGTCCGGTCCGGTGGAGGCGGTGATCAATGAGCCCGAGCCCGAGCCCGAGCCCGCTCCCGCCGATCCGGTCACGCTGTCGGCCGACGCCGTACTGGACGGCGCGACCCGGTTCGGCGACGACACCGGGATCTGGCTCGATGACCCGGCGACCGATCCGGCCGCACGCGAACAGCAGCGGAGGGCGGTCGAAAGCCTCCGCGAGGACGAGCGGTTCTACACGGTGGTCGCGCATACCGGTCCCAGCGGGATGCCGGAATTCCAGGGACAGCCGATCACACCGGAGGTGATGGTCGAGCTACTGGCGCGTCTTTCCCGCGAGCGGGTCTGGGCCGGCAAGCCCTTGCGGTTCGTCGCGTGCGGACTGGG
Organism: Amycolatopsis sp. WAC 01375; assembly: GCF_003947325.1. NCBI lineage: Bacteria > Bacillati > Actinomycetota > Actinomycetes > Pseudonocardiales > Pseudonocardiaceae > Amycolatopsis > Amycolatopsis sp. WAC 01375. The sequence continues at coordinate 33,418 of NZ_QHHW01000038.1, read as the reverse complement.
TTCACCGGACATCGAAGGCTATGTGTCCACCGTGCTGCACGGTCTCGCGGACAAGGGCATCGTCGCGGACGCGTACGCGGGGGATACGGCCGTCTGGTCCACTCCCGGCCGGGACGGGAACGAACTGGTGGTGGCGAGCCGGATCGGTTTCCAGGAGAACGGTTTGCCCGCCGTCGTCGGCGACGGCCGGTGGCTGCGGTTCCGGTTCGCCGAGGGCGGGCGTACCGAGATCGAGGTGACCGAGCACGATTCCTATCTCGTCGTCGGGGACGACGATCCGCCGCTGTTCCGGAAGGCGCCCGGTGGTTTCGACGTCGTCCCGACGGCCGAGGGCCATCTGGTCGACCTCTCCATCCCCGATTCGATACCGTTCGGGACGGGGCGGGAGAACGGCGTCGGCCTGCCGGAAACCGTGCAGGCGAAGCTCGGCGAGTTCGCCCGGCTGATCACCGCGCGGCCGTCGCCGCCGCCGGTGGAGGTGCGGGGCAGGCGCGGGGATTCGCGACTGGCGGCGATCGTCAGGAAGCTGCGGTCGTTCTTCTCCGGGAACGATGTCCGGCTGCGGGTGATCGCCTCCGGCACGGAGCCCGGCGTCCTCGTGTCCACGATCATTCCGGCGGCGGACTCCGGTGACGGCACGACGTTCGGCGAACCGGCCGGGGTCACCTCCGACGAACTTCTCGAACACGTTGCCGCACCAGGGAACCGGACCCTCCGGATCAGTACCGGCCCGGAGCGGGCCTGGCGGCTGGACATCGGTGATCAGGTCACCGTGCGCCGGGGCGAGGGTGAGCCGGTGCGCCTGCCGAGGGCCGAGTTCGCCGAGCGGTTGTCCATCGTGCTGGAACAGCGACGGCGGGGACGGCCCGACGCAGGGTTGGAGCACTCGCTGTTCGGCGACACGTTGAGCACGGTTGAGTGGGGCGAAGTCTCGTTCAGCGTGGAGATCGGTGCCGAACGGATGCCGACCCCGACGGAGATCGAGCGGGACTACGGACTCGACACGGCGTCGCAGCGCCGTTTCCAGAAGACGGCGGATTCCGCCGGAACTACGTTCGACGTACGGCCGGTGAACCCGGACGCGCTCCGTCACGCGCTCCAGGGCGCCCGGCCCGCGCCCGCCGGGCTGGCCGCCAGGACGGTCACCACCTGGGACGTCCACCTCGGCATGCCGGCGGAGGCCATCGGCCTGGCCGCCAGGTTCGCGCCGCAGCGCCCGAACCTGGCCGAGCTTTCGCCCGAGGTCCGAGTCAGGGTCACTCGCCGTTACTATCAGCGCTGGGAGGAGTACACCAGCCAAGCGGACACCCTCCCGGCAGGCCACCGCGTCTTCGGCGGTGTCGTCCAGACGAAGACTCCGGACGGCTGGGTGTCGTTGATCGGAACCGGCTCGCGGCACATTCGCCTTCCGGACGGCGACAGCTCGATGCTGACCGACGACACCGAGCAGGACGCGCCGCTGCTCGGTTCCGCCGTCCACACGACACCGCTGGGCCGTGCCGGTATTCCCGCCGGTGTCGACGTCGACGAGGCGGGCGAACCGCTGATCCGGTTCGCGCCCGGGACGCCGCCGCGACCAGTGTCCTTTGAGGACGATGACCCCGAAGTGTCCCGTGTGGACTCTCCGGAGACGAGGTTCGACGAGCTGCGCGAACTCGCCATGGAGCGGCCTTCGGACGGGTACTGGGACGCGTTGCAAGAAATCCTGGAGGACGGCGCGGAGAACGGCGACACCGAGGCCGCCGCCGCGGTGCCCGTTGCCTCGTCCGCCCCGGTATCGACGGGAAGTACGCTCGAGTACGAGATCGAGTCGGACGGATCCGAGCCGCCGTTCACCCGGTTCGAGCATTACGGCAGCGTGACGGAGATCGAGGAGTTTCCCTTTGTCGTACCGGAAATTCGCCGTGAGGTCGTCGAGCACCCGCTGATCGAATTCTCCGGGGACAACACGTTCGGGATGCCCGAAGTGTCGCATCGGGGGCATTTCATGGAGTTCTACGCGACGCAGGAGCGAGTCGATGCCGCCAATATGCGGCTCGCCGAGATCGGTAGCAAGGTCACTCTCGAAACCAATCCCGGTAACAAGGTGCGAGCCGGTGGGCGGACACTGGTAATGGTCAAACCCTATTTCCGGGACTCGCCCTCCGCGGTGTGCAGTGAGTTCGCCGGCGCGATCATGGGGGCGCCGCCCCGGCAAGCGGTACTACGGCCTGCCGAGGGCCCGCCTGTGCTCGGCCCGATGCGTGATGGTGGAGCGCTGCTCTATCACGGTACTCACGAGATCGCGGACGCGCTGGCGAAATTCGCCGGAGACCCCGGCGCCGATTCGGTCATCGACTCCCATCAGGTCGCCGCGGCGATGACGTCCGCGGGTATCAACAGCCCGCAACCGGGCAAGGAATACGGAAAGGCCCTGCGGACCGGCACGGACACGCGTGCCCGTCTCGATCGGGCGGCCGCGGTTCTGGGGGTGAACCAATACGCGTGGGCCGCTCCTGGTGAGGCGTATGTCGCCCAGTCGATCGCCGTTCCCGGCAAGGACGGGCCCGACTACAGCATGATCTACTCGACTCAGGTGCCGACGTCGAACAGTACGACCTGGGGCTACCATCTCAGCGCGGTCGTCCTCAACTCCGACGATGACCAAGAGCAGCTCAACATCGAGATCACGCGTGGAGCGAGGGCCCGCGCGGACCTCCTCGACCGGGCCGTCCGGGCGAACCTGAACACTCGTGGTGCGGAGCTGGACACCGAAATCGAGCGGTATGAGCCCGGCACGTTGCAGTGGCGCTATTGCGACGCCTTGCAGACGATGCGTGACATCGAGGCCGGAATCGAACCTCATCGCCGAGAAGAGAACAGGCAGTGGCGTGACGCGAGGGCGGTCGCGCGACAGGCCCTTGCCGGGCTGGCCCATGATCGGCTACCCGCCTTGGGAAGAACCTGGCAGGTTCGTAAGTACGACCGTGGCGGTCGTACGTTCTTCGACGCCTGGGGCCGGGTCGATCGGCACGACCAACGTCTGGTACTCGCGAATCCACTGGTCATGGTCGCTACTTCGGTAGTCTCCGCCACGGCTTATCAGGCTCCGGTGGCGGAGGCGCGGGGCCTTGAACCCGCCTTGATCGCCGACGGCACACAGGAGCTGGATTCGATCGCCGCCGGACGTCTCACCTTGCTGGCGAAAGAGGTCGTCAAAACCGCGCTGTGGCGTCACCGCAACAGGTTGCCGATGCCGGAGGTCACTCTCGAGGGCTATGGCAACTCGCGGCTTCACGGCACGCGGACGGGGATGCGGCGTGCTCTGCTCGCCAAGGCCTTCTTCCAGCGTGAGCTGAAACGGCTGCTCGACGAGAAACAGCGGATGTGGCCCGCGGGAGAAAAGCGGCTGACGGCGGGTCGCATCCCGGTCGAGCCGATCTCGCACGGTCGCGCGACGCCGCCTGGCGTACCGGACGCCCGGATCGCCCGGCGGGACGTGCGCGCGGCGATGACAGCGGACAACGGAAAGCGCCGGACGAGTCCGCTGTCCGCCGCGGCGCGGCCTGAACACAAGTCCGGCGCGGCGGTGGAGACGAACGATCAGCCGACCGGATTCTGGGAGTCCGGGGTGCCGAGCACCGGTGAAGCGCATCTGCTCGATCGTTTGGCCGAGCTCGGCTACGGCCCACTGGAAACCCCGTCGGATCTGTTCTGGCTGGGCGTCGAGATCGGCCTGCACCCCAGTGAAGGCCGATCGCTCGGCAACTTCGAAGCCGAGACAGGTATGGAGGCGTGGCAGGTCGCGGGGTTGCTCGCCGAGGCAGGGGGCGAGTTCACCAGGATACGGCTCGCCGCGATCGCCGCGTTGACTGCCGTGACGCGCGCCGATCTGCGGTTGTCCGAACAGGCCACGATCACCGTGGATCACCTCGACCTCACCGCGGACCGGCTCGGCTGGTCCGGCGGTCTCACGGAAGTGCTCGCCCATATCGAGACGGCCGGCTGGCCCGTGACGGCCGATGCGCTGCGTAGGTCTACAGTGGACACACCGGTGGCCGGCTCCGTTTTCGACGCGCTGGTGCCGACGGTGAGCCCGGCGCCCGCGAGCACGGTTCCGCTCGACGGAAACCGCGGGATCAGGCTGGACGACCCGAGGCTGGCCGGAGTCGTCGGCGGCTATCCGACGGACGACCGGTTCTTCACTTTCCTCGCACATGGTGACGCGAACGGTGCTCCGGTGCGGGACGGCTCCGGAACCGGGAGCACGCCGCTGAGCCCGTCCGAGGTGGCCACGTTGTTGCTCCGTGCCAAGGACGACGGGATCTGGGACGGCGAGAAACCACTGATGTTCGCGTCGTGCGCGGCCGGTGGCGGTGGCCGCAAGTCGTTCGCGGCCCGGGTGCTGGCCGAGTTGCGGGCACACGGTATCGACGTGGAGGCCGTCGCTCCGGACGGTCCGGTGTATTTCGTACCCGGCGCGGCCGGAGCCGGTCACCTCGTGGTGACCGGGCACGTGGGGGTGGACGAGGCCGGTCATCCGGTCGTCGCGCCGAACGGGAACTGGATGCATCTCACCGGATCCCGGGGCGAGGCGCTCCCGATCGGCGCGCATATCGTGGTGGAGGAAACGGCGGACTGGCGCACGGAACAGGCTCCCCCCGGCTACGCCACCGGAGCTTCGGTGTCCGGTTTGGACGGTGCGGTGCGGCTCGCCGAAGAGGGCCGGACTCGCGAGGAGATCTCCTTCGAGGAAGGGAGCAAGACACTTTCCTCGGGCGCTCTGCGAAAGGTGAGACAACTCGCGGGACAGATAGCGGAGTCCGCGGTGCGGCGGCGGGATCGCGGGTTGCCGGTTCCCGTGGTGACCGTCGCGGGGGCGGGTAACGGAGCCGTGCTGGGGATCGGGCAAGCCGTCCGGTCGGGGAACGCGCGAGCCGAAGCGACGGTGACCGCCTTGCGCACCGCCGTCGATCGTGAGCTGCGGAGACTCCGAGCCGATCCGGGAGTGCTGCCCGCGGGCAATATCCGGGCCGTCCAAGCCGAGGAGGTGAGCGGGCGGCTTGCCGTGATCACCGTCGATCTCGCTCCAGCGTGGGCTGCGCCGGAGACACCGGTGATCGGTTGGGATCCCGTTGGCGAGCACGACTTCGACTTCGACGCCGGGGTTTCCGCCCAGAGCGCGTCCGTCGGTCAAGAAGCGGACACCGCGCCACGGCCCGACCCGTTGATCACGACGGACTACGAGGTGACCACCCCGGCGGGAGCCGCCGCGAGGCCGTTCGAGGCGTACCAGTCCGTGTACAGCGTGGCGGGCGAGGAGTTCCCGTTCATGGCGACCGCGTCGAAGGAAACCTTCGAACACCCGCCGCTGCACGTGTCCGGTGACGCCACCCTCGCGATCAACGGCTCGGTCCCGTTCAGCTCGCTCACCCCCATGACCGAGTCGAAAGAGTTCTACGCGACCACGGAGATCATCGAGAACGCCCGGGAAGCACTGCGCAAGGTGGGCAGCAAGGCCGAACTGGTGGTCGTGACGGACACCGCGCTGACCGTCGACCGGAACGGGACCCCGGTGACCTTGTACAAGGTCACCGCGTCGTTCGTCGAGCAACCCGGTGACGTCTGCCGCGATGTCGCCAACATGGTGCTCGGCGGGAACCCCGACACCGCGATCTTCAAGAGCCCGTTCGGCCCGAGCGCGACGAGTGAGATCTCCGCCGACCACGGCACCGAGGTCACCGGCACGTACGCCCTCGCCGACAGCATCGCGAACAGGGTCGCGAGCAACGAGGACGTGGGAGAACTCGGCCCGGAGTGGGCGGCGGAGCAGGTCGCCAAGGACACCAGGACGGCAGGCGGTCTCAACCCCGTCATGCCGGGTGAGCGTTACGGCTCGCTGCTCGACCATGCTCCGGACAACGAGCCGAGACGCAGCAAAGCCGACGCGATGGCCCGGCGGCTGGGCATCAACGAACACGCGTGGGCCAAGCCGGGCGAAGGCTATACCGGGGTCTCGGTTCCCTCGGAAGGAGCCGATGGAAAGCCGGTCTTCGAAGTCAACTTCGCCGTCGGTGGTGGCCGTGGTGGCGCATGGGGGTATCACTTCGCGGCCGTCGTCGCCGAGAGTGCCGATGGCACGACACAGATCACGCTGGAGAACTACACGCGCCGCCCGGATTTCGGTCCCAAGATCGCGCTGGCGGTCGAACGGAACCTCACCCAGTACGTCGGCCGGTTCGACGATCTCGTTTCCAGTCTGTCCGCGAGGCTGGAGGACGCGCGGAGCACGAACGACGGCACCGCGACGACCATCGGGATGCACCTCGACCTCGCCACGAAACTGCGTGCGGCCGAGCACCTCGCGAACGACGAAGCGGCGGCACCCGAGGTCGAGGCCGCCAAACAGGCCGCGGGCGGCGCCATGCTCAAACTCGGGGTGCACACCGGGGCCATCCCGCGCAGCTCCGACAAATGGCACTTCAAGATGTATTCGAAGCGTCCCGGTGAAACTTTCCACGAGCAGCAGGCCCGGTACTACGCGCCGGAGGTCACCTGGTCGATGTCGAATCCCCTGGCTTTCGTCGTCGCGGGCGGGCAGGGCGACGCCGGGCCGCAGAGCATCACCTTCCCAGCGGGCTCCAAGGTGTTCCCGGACGGCGAGAAGCTCAAGCTGAACTCGCTCGCCAGGCGGATCGCCAAGACGGCCATCTGGCGCTTCGAGAACGGCCTGCCGATGTCCGCCGTCACGATCACCGGCTACGGCAACGGTTCAACCTTCGGCATCAAGCAGGCGATCAGGACCGGCCAGGCACGCGCGGACTCCACCAAGCAGGCACTGCGCGAGGCCCTCGCGGAACAGCTGGCCAAGCTGCAGGGCGGAAGCCCGGTCGTCGACGCGGACTACCTCGAGATCGTGAGCGAGTCGGGTGGCAGTGAAATCGGTCCGCTCGACGACAGGACGAGCCCGGAGGAAGCCCGCCGTCGCGCCGTCATCACGCTCGACCTGGACCCTCGTGAGCCGCGGACCGGCCAGGCGGCGCCGGTCGTTCACGAGGTCGTTCACGACGAGGACCTGGTGTCGGGTCCGATGGTGACCGTCACGGCGGACATGACTTCCTCCTCGGACGGGTCGCTGGTGCTGGACACCGGTGCGGGGACGGCCGGGGAACTGGAGTTCCTGGCGTCTCCGGCGGTGGTGGCCGCGGCGAACGCGCGGCTGGCGCTGGTGGGCAGCGCCATCCAGCTGGTGGCAGGCCCGGTGGGACCGGACGAGCGGCAGCGGGTCCGGGTGGTCCGCACCGACGAGACCTCGTTGTCCCGGGGCGTGGTGGGTCCCGCGGACGTCGCGAAGGCCGTCATCGGGGGCCAGCCGCGGCAAACGGTGTTGCGTGGCGCCGACGGTGGTTTCGCGACGATGCCGGGCTATGTCTCGGAACGGGTGGACGGGAGCCGCGCGCTCGCGAAGGTTCTGGTGACCGCGGCGAAGGAGGGCGGCGCCGAGGAGCTTTCGCCGTCGAAGGTCGCCGCCCGGATCACCCAGGCCGAGCTGACGAGTGACGAGCCGCTCGCCGAATACGGCGAAGGACTGGCCGTTCCGGCTGTCGCGGCGGGGATGGACCAGGCGGCGAAACGGCTGGGGGTGGGCAAACACGCCGTCGCGCGCGTCGGCGAGACCTACGTGCTGGCACCGGTCGGGGACCGGAACTCCCCGGCCGGGGTCAACCTCAACCAGTATTTCGGTCCGGTCGTGGCGGAAAGCGCCGACGGTCGAGGCAGGCTGGTCGTGGAGGTCGACCCCACCCGGCGAGGAGTCCTGCGGCTGCGGTTGCTCGGGGACGGTGAGGGCGAGAGTTTCCACGAGACCTACACGTCCGGTGCCGACGCGCTCTTCGGCGACGCCCTGACGATGGTGGCGACCGGACACGAGGTGACCGGCCGGTTCGAGATCGAGTTCGATCAGAAGTCGTCGGTACTGGGGGAGGTGACGACCGGGAACGACGTGCTCCGGTCGATCGAGATCGATGGCGAGCCGGTGGACGTGACGCGGCTGACAGATCCCGACTACTACGCGAAGCTGTTGAACAGCCTGGATGAGGACGACGACCGGGCGGACGCGATCGACCGGCCGGGCAATGTGGTCGCCGCGAGGGGACAGCTCGAATCCCTCGTCGACCGTACCGTCGCGCTCGCGCGCTGGCGAGCCGCCGAAGGGTTCGCGCCGCCCGTGCTGAGGGTGGGGGTCCGTGACGGGAACAACCCGTTCAGCCGTGCGGTGGTCATGGGCAGGCGACGCGGTGAGGCGGTGGAGGCGGCACTGCTCGAGCTGATCACCGACCGACTCTCGGCGCAGCCGGATTCGCGGCTTTCAGCGGACGATTTCGAGATCGTGACCGAGCGGGCGGCCGATTCCGGTCGCCGGAGCCTGCTCGACCTCACGGTCGACGACGGCACGGCCCGCAGACGACGCAGTATCACCGTCACCATGGACGCCACCACCTGGAAACGCCTGTCCACAGTGGACGAAATCGAGGAAGAGCCCGAACCGGTAGCGTCCACTGTGGATGCCGCTGGGGTGGGGACGGCTTCGCTGCTGAGGCCGGCTCCGGTCAATCGAAACCTGTCGCAGTTGTCCTCGCAGTCGTCGATCAGCATCAACTCCATCGAGATCACCTATCCGTATCCGGGCAAGGTGCTGAACCGTAATGTCGTGTACTCCGGCCAGCGCGAAGTGCTGACCGTGCACGGCCTGGAACCGGTTCTGGTGGAAGGGGGCACGCCGCACGACGCGTTCCGTGAGGCGCTCGTGGCCAGCTTGCCGCACGGGGCGCTGCTAGAGAACGCGCGTATCATCAAGCAGCTCGACGGATTCGCACTGGCCAACCCGGACAACGTCAGCCTCGACAAGATCGCCGACGCCGCAGGGGTGCGGGTCCATGTGATCAAGCAGGACGGCACCTGGGACGGTCACGGCCCGGCGACCGGGCGACCGGTGCACATCCTGCGCGCCGACGCCGTGAACGCCCACACCTACCTCGGCACGAGAGAAAACGTCCACATCGGACGTCCGAACGTGCGCTACCCCGGTTCGACGGTGCTGCTGACCGAACACGGCCGCAAGGTGCTGCACCGCGGCGAGTTCGAGATCGAGACGATCAGGGGCGAGCACTACGTCCGGCTTTACACCGCGATCCTCAATCCGGCCGATCGCGAGTCGGTGAACAAGGACGTGCACCAGGACAAGAAGGATGGTGTGGTCACGCCGTTCAGCGGCCAGCGGAAGACCGATACCGGACCGAAGGTTTTCTGGGTCGGCGGCGGGCGGCCCCTGCGGGCCGTGCAATGGACCGCGAAGTACGAGACCGACCCGAACCGTGAAGAGCATATGCAGCCGATGCTGCGGTCGTTCCTCGTGCCGCTCGACACGTTTTCGAAGGTCACGAGCCAGTCCGTGGTCGAGGCCGCGGCCTCGGGCAACGAGCTTTCGATGAACGTCGACCAGAACGGCGACACCAATCAGTTCGGTCTGCGGGGTACCCATTTCGCGGACGTGCAGCAAGTGGTGCTCCCCGGTTCGCTCGTCACCTACACCATCGGCGGGCAGGTCACCGTCATGCCGGAGGTCGCGGGCCGTCAGGAGGCACTCGACGACCTCTACGTCCGGCTCGGCCTGCGCCCGAACTTCGACTCCGCGGCGCTCGGCAGGGAGAACGACCCGTGGTTCACCTGGTCCGCCGCCGGTCAGAAGTCCTTCCGCAACGACCCGAAAGCCTTGCGAAGCCTAGCGAGGACGCTGAGCAACCACTACCACACCTGGATGGGCTCACCCGAGGCCTTCTTCAGCCCGCCCGCCGACGTCATTCCCGAGCCCGGCAAGGGAACCGGCAAGGGGGCGGCGCCCAACACCCCGGTGCGACGGCGTGAGGAGATGAACACCTTCCTCAACACGCAGGGTCCCGGCAAGGAGATCGTCGTCCAGCTCGGCGAAAAGCTCTGGACGTCGCTCGACTCCGCTGTCCGCGACCAGGTCGGAGCCGGTGTCCAGGTCAGCGCGGAGGACCTCCGGGCCACCGTGACGAGCCAGCTCAACAGGTCCTTGAACGTCCCGCATCCGGTTCTCGTCGAGGCGACGAAGACGAACGGGCAAGCGGAAACGCGCAAGGTCGACACCGCCGAGAACATCGAAGCGGCCATCAAAGCGGATCCGGAGATTCCGGCGAGGGCGGCGGGCGTCGTCGCCGACGCCGTACTGGACGCGCTGGAAGCGGGATTCGGGCAGGAGGCCCGAAGCGGGGAATTCGGACGAGAACTTCGGAAGGTCGTCCTGCGTGTCGTCCAGGACCGGTTCCAGGGGCTGGCAGGCCCGTGGGCCGCGGAGATCGAGAAGAACGGACGAACGAAGGAAGAAGAGAAAAAGAAGAAAGACGAAGAGAAGAACGGGCCGAAGCCGGATAAGAAGGCGGAGGGCAAGGGCGAGGGCAAAGAGAAGCGCGCGAAGAACTTCCTCACCGGTTTCCGTGCCGAGGAGTTCACCCAGACCATCGCCGCGGACCTCGTCAAGGACGAAGCCTTCAAGAGGCTTCTGCGCGAGACGAACGTGACGATCGGTCCCGATTCCTTCGCCGCGCAGTTCAAGGCCCGGATCCTGTCCAAAGCGATCGAGCCGGTCGTTAAGAGCGACCTCGTCGGCCTCGGGGAAAAGCAACTCGGCGATCACCTTCTCACCAAAATGAAGGAGGTGGCCGACGCGCTGACCAAGGAACTGACGAACAAGAACTCGGCGAGGTTCGGGAGCCCCGACTCGCGCCGCAGGCTCGCCGGGCGGGCCACGACCCTGCTGCAGGACAAGAAACTGCTGGACAAGGTGACCTTCACGCCGGTGAGCCGCGGCACCGCCGACACGTTCATGAAACAGTTGCCGGAATACGCCACGCAGGCGGAGATCGGGTCCGCCATCGCCACCGACGAGCGACGGATCAAACTCGACTTCGACACCCGGAAGAGCATCCTCGTCAACGGTGCGATCGAGGGCGCGCCCTATGAGAACGAATACGCGACCTGGCGCGACAACTACATTCTCGGCTACACACGCAAGCACGATCCGGCCGTGTTCCGCAAGCACCGGCGGATCGGTGGTGAGCTTTCGGAGACGATCAGCACGCAGCTCGAGAACCCGGACGTCCAGTCCGGCCGGGTGATCCTCGACGAGCTGCTGGCGGGGCTGGACGAGGGTGTCACCGACGACCACGCCAAGCTGGCCCGCAAATTCGACGAGACGATCAAACCCCAGCCCGGTCAGCAGGACCAGCCGGGACGGCCCGATCGCGCACCGGGGGAGCTGCGGCCGAACACCTTCAGCGAGCACGCCCAGATGGTGCTCAACCGGTACTTGAAGCTCACCTCCGGCCATGAGGACGCCGACCGGTTCGTCCGCCGTGAAGCGATCGTCAAGGCGATCCTGTTCCACGACATGGACAAGGTGAATTCCAAGCACCAGTACGGCGACGCCCAGGTCAGTCATGATCTGGAACCCGAGCATCGCGGTGCGATCGAGTACATGAACCGCAACGAAGGTCTGTGGGCCAGCCGGCGTGACTTCGAACTGGCGCGCGCCTTTGTCGATTCGGATCCGTTCGGCTACTACTTCCGCGGTATGGGAGGAATGACCGCGCAGGGCGTGTACGACTTCGTGCACAGACTCGCCGTACGTATGGGACGGCCCGACGGCAAGGCGCCGACCGCGACCGACGTCCAGAACCTGTTCCGTGAATTCCACCAGTACTACCAGGCGGATTTCTCCTCCTACAGCGCGCAGGCGAAGTTCGTCAACGACACCGACGGGCAGGTGCAGGAAGGCTACGACAAGCTGACCGGGGTGGCCGTCGTGAACGGTGAGCACGTGCTGGTCGGCGGCGAGCACCGGTTCGCCTATTCAGAGGAGAAGCGTGCCGGCCGGAAGCCGACGTACGAAGAGATGTATCTGGAACTGGCCAAGGTGTTCGAGCAAGCTGTCGCCGACGAGCCCGAGCGGCTCGCCGGGACGGCGGTCGTGGCACAAGGAGCCGATGCCGTCCCTTCGGTGACGGCTCGGGTCTTCGACGGAGTGGCGCGCGACCTCGGCGTGAATCTGTTCGAACTCGAAATGCGGACGATGTATCCGCTCGGGGTGTTGTTCTCGGCTTACGAGCGGGATCCGAACACCCCGGTCGCCGACATTTACCGTTCGTTCGCGGACGGCGGTCTCACCGGGGTGTGCGGTGAGACGGCCAACCTCCTGTTCAGGATGGCGCACGAGCCCACCGATCCGGTGAAGGCGACCGTGTCCGACCTGGCAGAGGTGATCAACGGTGGCGAGGACGTCGGTGTACTGGTGACGACGCGGACGACGCACGCGTTCTACCTGGAGCTACGGGGTGACCGCGCGATCATTCACCAGAGTTATTTCGGGCGGTACAGCCTCGCGCACAGTTTCGCCGCCCATCGGTCCTATCCTCGGGCGGTGCTGGCCGACCGGCTGGTTTCGTTACTCGGCGAGTATCGGAGTGGGGGCGTGCCGGTCGAGCAGGAGGAGGAGTTGTTCGGCGGAAGCCTGCTGGATCCCGCGCAGCGCGAAGACTACGAGCGGCGTGACTGGCGGGTGTTCCAGATCAACTCCGCTCCGTTCCTGGACGAGCGGCTGCAAGCGGAGAGACTGACCGCGGTGGTGGCCGAGCAGCACGCGACGTGGAACGAGATCAAGAACTCGTCGCAGACCGTCGCCCAGAACCTCGGGATGGAACAGGAGGAAGCCGAAACGTCGGACTCCACCAGCATCTTCGAGGCGTTGGTGCCCGCGGCGGTCGAACCGGAGCCATCGGCACCCCAGGGCGACAGGCTCGAGGAGTACCTGGACGGACTGGTCACGACGCGCTTCGCGAGGCATGAAGACGTCGACGTGCTCCTGCGGATGTTCGAGGACGACGCCGGCGGTTTCGTACCGGGTGCCGGACGGCCCGGACTTCCCTGGATGAGGCGGGAGGCGGTGGCGAACCTGCTCTGGGCACGCCGTGACCTGAGCCAGGCCCTGGATGCTCGCCGGTCGTTGGCCGCTCGTGTCGAAAGAGGGGTGGGGAACTCCCGGGACAGCGAGAACCTGGCGCTGGCGAAGACCTCGCTGTCCGAGGCGGAGGCCAGGACCGAGCAGGCCGAGGCCGATCTTCGTGACTGGGGAAACCGCCCGGAGCGACTGGACCGGGTTCTCGCGGAATGGCTCGCCTGGCTGGCCCGGGATCCGGGGTAAGCGGCGGTTCTGCCGCCCGTTCTGCCTGGTGCCCGGCGGTGCGGCGCGGTGTGCTGTGGCGGCGAATCCATGCCCGTCAGCAGGAGGTACCCCGGTGACCACAGCGGAAGAGTTCATCCTGGCCAGGGTGTTCGACGTCGTCGACCCCGAAACGGGTCCGGGTTTCGCGCCCGATCATCCCCGGGTCGAGGATCCGGAGGAACTGCGGTCGCTCGTCGCGTATCTGGCCGGCGGCACCCCGATCCTGGTCACCCCGTCCCTGCTGGACGACGTCCTCGATCCGGACCGGACCGCGGTCGTGCCGACGAACTTCGTCACCGATGGGGTGTGGATCTGGACCGACACCGTCACCTACTACCTGGAGAACCACGGTTTGGCGCCGGAACCGGGCTTGCTCGGCCACATCCGGGGGCGGACGGCGGGTCCGGTGGCGGCGGACGTCGTCGGGCGCGCGGTCAAATTCGTGCTGGAGCCGCCGGTGGCGGACCGCGCGCCGGTGTGGAGCGCGGGCTGACCCACGTTCCCCGGCGGGACTTTCCTTCCGGTCCTTCTGCTGGTGGTTGTTCATGGTGACCGGGACACGGGTCGCGTTTACTGGAACAAGAGTCGCAGAACCGCTCAACACCAAGGAGTTGACGTGTCGCTACGAATCCAAGGTCTCCACTCCCGCGCCGCCCGGTCCGAAGAGGACATGGTGGCCGTCTACGTTTCCCGCAACGACATCCGCGACCTGGACGCGGGTGAACTCGGCGGCCGCATCGCCGCCGCCGCCGGGATGTCGCGGACGGACGCGCCCACGACCATCGCCGAATTCGAGCCCACCCCCCGCTACACCATCCAGGACGTCCTCCTCGGGCACATCACCTGGGAGGACCTGACCCGTACCTCCGCCTGACCGGCGGATTACGAGGCGTTGAGGTGTTCGGTCAGTTTGTCCCGGATCTTCGTGCCTTCGGTCCGGCCGAGCCGGTCGCAGAGGGCCAGCGCCCGTTCCCGGTCGTCGCGCGCCGACACCGGGTCGCCCATCTCGTCGGACAGGGCCGCCCGGTCACAGAGCGTGTCGATTTGGGACTGTGTCAGCCCGATGCGTTCGAATACCGCCACGGCCTCGGTCAGCCGGCGGCGAGCGTTCGCGTGATCGCCTTGACGGCGCATGAACCTTCCGGTGTCCTGCAGGGCACGGCCCTGGCCCATGGCCGCACCGTGGCGGCGGAACAGTTCGAGCGCCGTTTCGCATTGGGCGAGCGCCAGCTCGGCCGAGTCGAGCGCGGCCAGGTTCTGCGCCGAGCGCAGCAGCAGGTACGCGTAGGTGGTGTCGTCCACGGGAGTGCGTGAGCCGCCGTGCCCCTGCTTGAAGTAGCGGACACAGATGTCGAACTCGACAGCGGCGTCGTCGAGTCTGCCGCTCCGGTACCAGAACGTGGCCCGCATCGCCCGCGCCACATGGAGCCCTGGCGGATAGTCCGCCTCTTCGAACAGGCGCACGGCTTCGTCGAACAGTTCGGGCGGCGTCGCGAGGTTGCCGTCGCGGAGCTGGGCGCTCGAAAGGTACACGCGTGCCCAGCCCTGTTCGCGGCGGTCGCCCGCTTCCACCGCCGCGTCCCAGGCCCGCAGGGCCATCTTGGCGGCCTCATCCGACTGGTCGCACAGCGTGGCCTGCACCCAGGCCAGATAGTTCCGATGGACGGCCTCGTCCCGTTTGCTGCCGATCGCGATGGCCGAGTTCATGGCGAGTTCGAACATCTCGTACCAGGTGTTCGCGGTCCCGCCGATCTCCGAGTACCAGTGCATGGATTCGGCCAGGTCGAGGACCGGCTGGTGGTCGCCGCGAGCGGCGACGCTTTTGACCGCGGCGAGCCAGTTCTTCATCTCGGCCTCGAGCCACCGGCCCGCACTGGAGTGATCGTCGAACGACGACGTCGCGACCGGGGGACGGCTCGCCCCGTCGGTCGGGTGGAAGTACCGGGCCGCCGCCGTCGCGGTACGCACCAGCCAGTCGGCGAGCCGGTTTTCCGCCGCCTCGACGGCTTCGGGGGTTTCCTCCTGGGTGAGCCGTTCCGTCGCGAACACCCGGAGCAGATCGTGGAACTGGTACCGGCCATTCTCCGGGGACGTCTGCAGCAGGCTCGCGTCGGCGAGTTCTTCCAGGAAGATGGCGGCGTCGTCCTCCTCCGCCTCGATGAGCGTCATCGCGGCACCCACGGAGAAATCGGCGGCCGGGACGACGGCGAGCCGCCGGAACACCTTGGCGGCGGTCGGCGTGAGCTGGCGGTACGACAACTCGAACACGCTGCGCACGTTGAGGTCGCCGGCGGTGAGTGTGGTCAGGCGCTTGCTGCGGTCTTGGAGTTGATCGACCAGGCGCGCCAGCGGCCACGTGGGACGGCTCGCCAGCCGGTTGCCCGCGATGCGCAGTGCGAGTGGCAGCCGCCCGCACAACGCGGCCAGTTCGATCGCCGCCGTTCGCTCTCGCGTGACCCGCCCCGGACCGACGATGGTCGACAGCAGAGCGACGGCGTCGTCCTCGCTGAGCACGTCGAGGTTGAGCCTGCTGGCCCCTTCGAGCCCCACCAGCATCTGACGGCTGGTGATCAGGGTGAGACAACGGGGCCCGCCGACCAGCAGCGGGCGGACCTGGGCTTCGTCGCCCGCGTCGTCGAGGACGATCAAGGTCGCGCGTTCCTGCAGAAGGGACCGGCACAAGCTCACCCGGTCTTCCAGATCGGCCGGGATGTGGACGGCGTCGACACCCAGCGAGCGCAGGATCAGGTGCAGTACGTCCGCCGGGTCGTTCGGTTCGGACGACATCCCGCGGAGCTTCAAGAAAAGGCGGCCATCGGGGAAGTCGGCCGCGAGGTCGTGTGCCGTTCGCACCGCGAGAGTCGTTTTGCCGGTGCCGGGAGGTCCGCTCAGCACGGCGATTCGGCCCGATCGGCGCCGGCCGCCGAGCAGGCCGGCCGCGAGAGTGCGCAACGCCTCGAGATCGTGCTCGCGTCCGGTGAGGTCGTCGACGTCGGCCGGCAGGATGCCGATCATGGGCGACTCGTAGATCCTGGCCGGTGCGGCGATCGGCGCGGCGATCGGCTGGGTACGGCTCTGTTTCGCGACCTTCTGCAGGTCGGTCAGCTCCTCATCGGTCAAGGACAGCGGGGCGGCGAGTGATTCGATCGTCCGGCGCTGGGGGCTTTTGGCGATCCCCCGTTCCATGTCGCTGATGGCCCGGACGCTGACGCCGGACCCCTCGGCGAGTTCCTCCTGCGTGAGGTCGGCGCGAACGCGGTAACCCTTCAACAGCGCCTTGAAAGTCGTGGCGGTCTCGCCTCGGGCGGCGTGCTTCATGCGCCGAATTATCCATACCCACCCGGCCGGTTCAACTTCACCTTGGTGCTGGGAAGCGCGGCTCGTTGCACTATGGCGTGTCACCCGCCGCCGCGATCAAAGCGGCGCGGACAGCCCGCCGGTGGTATCGGCCGAGTTCAGGGTGCTGCCGACGGCGCGTCCGAGAAGCCCCGACGACTTCGGCAGGCTGTTCGTGGCGGCGATTTCCGTTGAGGTGAAGCCGCTCGACCCCGCGGTGGTCGCTCCGATGAACAGGACAGCCCGTCGCCGATTCCGGCCACTGCGACGAGGATCACGGTGCGGGTCGCTTGCTCGCACCACCTAGTGAGAGTGTTGGCAAAGTTGTCGCCGGTTTGGCAGGTCCGTGAAGACATCCCTGGGTTTGGTTGTCAAGCGGCGGTGGGGTTTTGTGGGGTTTGGTCGGCGTTGTGGTGGGCCCAGGCGGTTGTCTCGTTGTAGGGGGTGCGGGTTTTGAGGCATCCGTGGAGGAGGCCGACGAGCCGGTTGGTGAGTTGGCGTAGAGCGGCTTGGTGACCGACGCCGCGGGCTCGGAGGGTGTCGTAGTAGGCGCGGGCTCCGGGTGAGGCACGCAGTGTTGATTGGGCTTGGCGGGTGAGGGCGTCGAGGAGCCGGTCGTTGTGCACGTACCGGGCCCGGACGGTGGTTTTGCGGCCGGAGGCGATGGTCAGCGGGCTGGTTCCGGCATAGTTTTTGCGGGCTCTCGCTGATGTGTAGCGGTGGGGGTCGTCTCCGAGTTCGGCGAGCACCCTGGCGCCGAGGATCTGTCCGAGTCCGGGTTGGGACAGGTAGATCTCGGTGTCAGGGTGCTGGCCAAAAGAGGCTTTCACCTCGATCTCCAGGGTGCTGATCTCGCCGGTGAGGGCGCGGATCACGGTGATCAGCGAGCGGGTGACCGCGGCCTCGGCCGCGGTCAGGGCCAGGCCACGGCCCAGTGCCGGAGCACGCAGGGAGCCTGGATCGCGGCGCTTTACCGTCGATATCGCGTCTGCGGGCTCGTGTGAGCGCGGCGCTGATCTGCTTGCGGGATAGCCGGGCCGCGCGCTCGGGATCGGGAGCTTTGCTGAGTAGTTCCAGTGCCTCGGGCCCGGTCAGATCGAGGAACGCCTCCAACGCGGCGGGAAAATAGTCCCGCAGCGTGGCCTGCAACCGCAGCACATGCCTCGTCTTGTCCCAGATCAGTGCTTGATGCGCGCGGGTTAGTCCCTGCACCCCGTCAGCGAGGTCGCTGTCGCCGGCGACCTCACGCAGCTGGTGGGCGTCGGTGCGGACCAAATCGGCCAGCACATGCGCGTCACCGGCGTCGCTAGATACTGCATCTACAGTGCCCCGCACCGCCACTACTTGTACACGCCGGCCTATATCAGGAGATGCGTGTTGGCCCTGGACACGCCGGAGAAGTTTCGATCAGTGTTCGGCAAGGACCCGGAGCCGCGCGAAGATGACACTTCGATATCTCAGGCTTCCTGAGCGTGAGGTGACGATGGGCAACGCGCACACTGGGGCTGCGTCGCCCGTCGGCTTGTACGCACGCAGGTTAACCTGCCGCTGTTGAGCATGAGCTGGACCAGGGTTGATAGACCGGGCACGTAGTCTCCGATTGGGCTCTGTTGCCGACGTAGAGCCCGGTACAGGCTGACACACAGCAGCACTCGGCTCCGGCGCAAACTGGCGTTGACATGCCGGAGCCGCGGATTCCTGGTCCGCAGGTCGAGCGAGGAGCTACCTGCCCGAAAGGCTTCGAGCCGACTGGCAGCTTCACACCGCGCAGGCGACCGCACTGATGATCAAGGTGGCGATTGTTGCAGTGGTGCTTTCGCGCAGCGGATGACATGAGGCTCACCAGCGGCAAGGTATTGCCTGATTATGAGACAGGATGTATACGGAGCATGAGGTCGCAGGGAAAGATCCGCAAAGACTGAATACTTTCGCGCACACGACTTTGTTCTGGATGCGCCGATTAAGTGATACAAAGGCATTGAAGTTTGGACGGCTTTCAAAGTGTCGATTCGCGCTGCAAACAATTTTTCGTCGTTCGGCTTGGAGCGTCCACTCTGGATCCTCTCGTCCGTTCCGGGGCCGTTTCACGATCGGTCGCAATGGCACATGCCCGCCTTGGGTGGTCACAACTGAAGATCTGACCCGCGGGCCACCCGGAGTTGGGTGCAGGTGTCCGATGTCTCTCAGTGGCTCTACCGGCGCACGGCCAGGCAGGATCTCTGGGTCAGGTTGGAGGTCAAATGTCGACCCATGCTGGCGACGTCTGCGCTGGTCAGGTAGTTCATGGTCCAGCATGAGATGCGTCTCAGTTGTACTCAGCCAACGTGCAGACCGGGCGTCTCCGGCTGAAAGCCGGTCGGTGTTTCACCATGCGAGGCACTGTCCGATTCGTCTACGGCTTGCCGTTGCCGTTGGCCCCGAACGACGTTCGGGGCCAACGGTTTCATCTACCTACATGTAAAAGTCAGCCGTGCTGGCCCGCCCACCAGCGCTGGCCGGCTTCGGGCAGAGTCGAGATCGGGTCATAGTAGGGGTAGCGGCGCTGCAAGGCTTCGGGGTCCTCGTGCTCGATCCCGGTCCGGTAGTTCTTGGTCCAGTAGGAAATGCCCAGCTCACGGTCATATTCGGCGAGCTGGTGGACCCAACGTTTGCCCACGTACGGGACGTCGCAGACGATGCGCGGGGTGGCGTAGCCGGGCAGGTAGCCCATGATGGCGTGCTGGAGTTCCTGTGCTTCGTGCACGGAGACCCGCCAGTGCTCGGCGTTGGGGATCATGTCGCACATGTAGAAGTAGTACGGCAGGATGTTCGCCTCGCCTTGGAGCGCGAAGCACAGGTCGAGCAGTTCGGCCGGGGTCGCGTTGACGCCCTTCATCAGCACGCCCTGGTTGCGCACGTCGCGGACGCCGACGTCGAGCGCGGTCCTGGCGGCTTCGGTGACCAGCGGGGTCACCGATTGGGCGTGGTTGACGTGGGTGTGGATCGCGAGGTTGACGCCGCGGCGCTGCGCGGTGCCGGCGACGCGCTCGAGGCCTTCGACGACCTTCGGCTGGATCCAGTGCTGTGGCAGGGCGGCGAGTGCCTTGGTGGCGAGCCGGATGTCGCGGACGGTGTCGATGTCCATCAGCCGCATCAGGAACGACTCCAGCTGCGGCCACGGGACGTTGGCGACGTCACCGCCGGAGACCACGACGTCACGCACGCCGGGGGTCTTCTTCAGGTAGTCGATCATCGCGTCCTGGCGGTCGACCGGTTTGAGCGAGAGCTTGTGCTTCTCGACCTGCTCGGTGGAGTTGCCGACGAGGTCCATCCGGGTGCAGTGCCCGCAGTACTGGGGGCAGGTGGAGATCATCTCGGCGAGGACCTTGGTGGGGTAACGGTGCGTCAGCCCCTCCACGACCCACATCTCCGCCTCGTGCAGTGAGTCTCGTTCGGAGTGCGGGTGGCTCGGCCACTCGGTGTCGCGGTCGCTGCGCACCGGGAGCATGTAGCGGCGGATCGGGTCTGCGTACCAGGCCTCGGTCACCTTCGCCGGGTCGGTGCCCGCGTTGGGCGCCATGGTGTTGATCATCTGCGGCGGCAGCAGCATCGACATCGTGGCCATCTCGCGCTGGTCGGCGAGCATGTCCTCGTAGAAGCGCTCCTCGAGCAGGTCTCCCATGAGGGCGCGCAGTTGCTTGGCGTTGCGGATGCAGTGCACCCGCTGCCACTGCGCGTCACGCCACTCTGCCTCGGTCACGTCGTGCCAGCCGGGGAAGCGGCGCCAGTCGGGTTCGATCAGTTCGACTCGGGTGTAGTCGTAGGGCTGATCGTAGGCGGCCACCGGCGAGGTCGGTTGCTGGATCGCAGTCACTTGTACTCCTCGTCGTCGGAAACGCGTGAAATTATCCTGTCACATCGTTCGGAAGACGTAAATATTCCCGTCCTGCGTGGTGTGTCGAAATCATGTCGACCCGCCGGTCACGTGGTCGTCCGGACGCTGCAAACTCGGGAGGGTGACGAACGTGCGAACCACACTCCTGCTCGGCGGGCGCATCTACAGCCCTTCGGCTCCCGACGCCACGGCCATGGCGATCGCCGGCGGCACCGTCGTCTGGGTGGGACAGGACGGACCGGCCAAGGCCCTGCATCCCGACGCCGAGGTGGTCGACCTCGACGGCGCCTTCGTCGCCCCGGCCTTCGTCGACGCGCACGTCCACGCCACCGCGACCGGCCTGCACCTCACCGGGCTCGACCTCGTGGGGATCCGTGGTGCCGGTGAACTGCTGGCCGCGGTCCGCGACGCCGTCCGGCCCGGTCAGGTCCTGGTCGCGCACGGGTGGGACGAATCCCGCTGGACCGACGGCAGGCTGCCCAGCCGCGCGGAGATCGACGAAGCGTCGAACGGGACTCCCGTGTACCTCAGCCGGGTCGACGTCCACTCCGCGCTCGTCTCCAGCGCCCTTGTCGCGCTCGCCTCCGGTGTGCACGAGGTGCCGGGCTGGTCGGCCGACGGACCGCTGACCCGTGAAGCCCACCATCTCGTGCGTGCCGCGATGCGCGAGGCGATCACGCCGCGGCAGCGCCGTGAGGCCCAGCGCGCATTCCTCGCCGAAGCGGCCGCACGGGGAGTCGTCAGCGTCCACGAATGCGCGGGCCCGGACATCTCCGGCGCCGAAGACCTCACCGACCTGCTTACGCTCGCCTCCGGACCGGGACTGCCGGAGGTCGTCGGCTACTGGGGTGAACGCGGCGGGGTCGACACGGCCCGCGCACTCGGTGCCAGGGGCGTCGCGGGCGACCTGTTCGTCGACGGCGCGCTCGGCTCCCGCACCGCCGCCCTGCACGAGCCGTACGCCGACGCGCCCGGCACCTCCGGGACGCTCTACCTCGACGCCCCCGCCATTGCCGAACACATAAGCGCCTGCACCGAAGCCGAACTCCAGGCCGGTTTCCACGTCATCGGCGACGCCGCCGTCGCAGAGGTCGTCGAAGGATTCCGGCTCGCGGAGAAGACCGTCGGCCGCCGAGCGCTGGCCGCCAGGCATCACCGGCTCGAACACGTCGAGATGATCGACGTCGACCAGGCGAAGGCGCTCGCTGGCTGGGGTGTGGTCGCCTCGGTCCAGCCGCAGTTCGACGCCGAATGGGGCGGCACCCACGGCATGTACACCGACCGTCTCGGCGCGGAACGGGCCGAGAAGCTCAATCCCTTCGCAGCGATGGCCGCCGAAGGGCTCCTGCTCGCGTTCGGTTCCGATGCCCCCGTCACGCCGGTCGACCCGTGGGCCACGGTCCGTGCCGGCACCTATCACGGCACACCGGGCTCGGGCTTGTCCGCTCGCGCGTCCTTCACCGCCCACACCCGTGCGGGGCACCGCGCAGCCGGGGTCAATGACGGCGTCACCGGCAGCCTGGTCCCGGGTGCTCCCGCGCACTACGCGATCTGGGACGCCGAGGACCTGGTCGTCGCGACCCCGGACTCGCGAGTGCAGCGCTGGTCGACCGATCCGCGGGCGGGTGTACCGCCGTTGCCGAACCTGGCGGAGGGCGCGAAACTGCCCCGGTGCCTGCGCACGGTCCGCGACGGGCAGGTCATCCACGATCTGTTCACCCGGACGGCCTAGGGTTCAGGAGTGTCCACGACCGTGACCGATCCGGACCCCGAAGCGGCGCCCCGGAAGCGGTTCTCCCGCGCCTGGCTGCTGCGTTTCCTCGTCGCCGCGGCGTCGGGTTTCACCTTGCACCTGAGCTTCGCGCCGCGTCCGCTGTGGTGGCTCGCGCCGCTGGCGTTCACCGGTTTCGCCCTGGTGGTGCATGGACGTCGGTTCCGGGGCGCGTTCGGCTACGCGTTCGTGTTCGGGGTGGCGTTCTTCCTGCCGTTGCTGACGTGGCTGCTGGATTTCCTCGGTCCTGGCTTCGGGCCGTGGCCGTGGCTCGGGCTGGCGATGGCGCTTTCGGTGTATCTCGGCTTCGGCGGGGCTTTCGCCACCGTGGTGTGGCGGCTGCCGCTCGGGCCGTTGTGGGCGGCGCTGGTGATCATCGCGCTGGAGACACCGCGGACGTGGTTCCCCTTCGGTGGGTTCCCGTGGGGCCGGGTGGCGTTCAGCCAGCCTGAGGGCGCTTTCGTCTCGCTGGCCTCGATCGGCGGCGCCCCGCTGGTCGGGCTCGCCGTCGTGCTGACCGGTTTCGGGTTCGCGGCACTGTGCCTGCGGCTGAAGGGCGCGGATCCGCGACGTTCCCTGATGGCCACGTCGGCGCTGACCTTGGTGCCGGTGGTGGCGGGTCTCGCGGTGTGGCCGACGATCGGCACCGAGGCGCAGGACGGCGAACTCACCGTCGCCACGGTGCAGGGCAACGCCCCCGACATCGGCTTGGCGCTGGAAGGCCGCCGCGACGAACTCCGGAACAACCACCTCGCCGAGAGCGCCCGGCTGCTCGAAAAGCTCAAGGCGACCAACACCAAGGTCGATCTGCTGGTCTGGCCGGAGACCGCGATGGCCATGCGCACCGGAGACGCCGGCGTCGATCAGCTGGTCCGCGACTACGGCACGCAGGCCATCATCGGCGCGCTGGTCCGGCTGCCCGACGGGAGCGCGCAGAACTCCGCGCTCGTCTGGGATCCGGCCACCGGCCCGGGCCAGCGCTACGCCAAACAGCAACTCGTCCCGTTCGGCGAGTACGTCCCGGCCCGTGAGCTCGCGAAGCTCGTGACACCGTTCGTCGACAGCGTGGCGAACATGGCACCGGGTGACGGCGCCAACGCCGCCCTGTCCGTCGCGGGCACGAAGGTCGGCGTCTTCATCTGTTACGAGACGGCGTTCGACTACCCGGCCCGGGAGTCGGTCGCCGATGGCGCGGAGCTGCTTGTCGTGCCGACCAACAACGCCTGGTACGGGCCGGGGGAGATGAGCTACCAGCAGCTGGCGATGTCGCGGCTGCGGGCGGTCGAGCATGGGCGCGCGGTGATCGTTTCCGCCACCAGCGGAGTGAGCGCGATTGTCGCTCCCGACGGTTCGATCATGGCCTCTACCAGCCTGTTCACCGCAGACTCCCTGGTGGGGCGCGTGCCGTTGAGGCAGCAGACTACGCTGTCGGATCGACTCGGTGTGACGACGGAGTACGGGCTGCTGGCTCTGGCGATCGCCGGGGTTACCGGCGGGTACGTGCTCCGTTTCCGCACCCGGCGCGCGAGCGCCGCCAAGGCAACGAGGGAAGCGGCGGGCTGACCCGCCGGAACACGGAGGAAAAGCGGATGGCGCAGGCGCCGCGGGGGGCCCAGGGAATCGACCCGGTGCTGGTGGTGATCCCGACGTACAACGAGCGGGAGAACATCGGCCCGATCGTGGAACGTCTGCTCGAAGCACTCCCGGACGTGCACGCCCTCGTCGTCGACGACGGCAGCCCGGACGGGACCGGCGACGTCGCCGACGAGCTCGCGAAGGCCGACGAGCGGATCCAGGTCATGCACCGGACCGAGAAGGCCGGCCTCGGCGCCGCGTACGTCGCCGGATTCCGCTGGGGTCTTTCCCGCGACTACGCCACCATCGTCGAGATGGACGCCGACGGCTCGCACGCGCCGGAGGACCTGCCGCGGGTGCTGGCGGCCCTCGAGGACGCCGACCTGTCCATCGGCTCCCGCTACGTTCCCGGCGGCAGCACGGTGAACTGGCCGTTCCAGCGCAAGGCGTTGTCCTGGGTGGCGAACTTCTACGCCAGGATCGCGCTCGGCACGAAGATCAACGACATCACCGCGGGCTTCCGCGCGTACCGCCGCACGGTGCTGGAGAAGCTCCCGCTCGACGAGATCGCCTCGCGCGGCTACTGCTTCCAGATCGACCTGGCGTTCCGCACGGCGCTGGCCGGGTTCGAGGTGGTCGAGGTGCCGATCACCTTCACCGAACGTGAGGTCGGTCAGTCGAAGATGAGCGGTTCGGTCGTGCGCGAGGCGATCGTCCTGGTGGGCCTGTGGGGGGTCAAGCGTCGCTGGCAGCAGGTTCGCGGGCTGGTCAAGAAGGGCTGACCCCCAGCACGCTCACCCCGAGCTTTCCCAGCTCCTTCACCGTCGGTTCGTCCGGCGCCGCGTCGGTGATCACGCCCGCGACGTCGGAAAGGGGAAGCACGGTGAACGGCGAGGCCGCGCCGATCTTCTCCGAACTGGCCAGCACATAGGTGTCGGCGGCGCGTTTGGCGAGGGTGCGTTTCATCGCGGCCTCGTCCGAGTCGCCGGTGGTGAGCCCGGTCTCCGGGTGCACGCCGGTGACGCCGAGGAAGAACAGATCGGCGTTGACGTTCATCGCCGCTTCCGCCGCGGTCGCTCCGCAGGTGACGGCCGAGTGTTTGAAGAGCCGTCCGCCGATCAGGAACACCTCGACCTTCGGATGTGTGACGAGCGCGGCCGCGACCGTGGGACTGTGCGTGACGATCGTCGCTTCGAGGTCGACGGGGAGCGCCTTCGCCAGCGCGAGCGCGGTCGTACCGCCGTCGAGGATGGCGGTCGATCCCAGTCGGATCAACGCTGCTGCACGTTTCGCGATCCGTTCCTTGCCTGCGACGCTGACCGCCATGCGCGTCGCGTAGTCCGCGGTGGCGGGGGAGACCGGCAAGGCTCCGCCGTAGACCCGCTGGCAGAGCCCGGCGTCGGCGAGTTCCCGCAGGTCACGGCGGATACTGTCCTCTGATATGCCGAGTTCTGCGGCGAGGTCCTTGGCCACGATCCGGCCTTCGGTCTTCAAGCGTTCAAGCAGCAGGTCTCGACGTTGCGCAGCCAACATGTGCACGTTCCTCCTTGTTCTTGCCGATTGTTGCACATTAGGCTCCGGTTCATGAGCAAACCTCTGATGATCCTCATCGCCGGTCCGTTCCGCTCCGGAACCGGCGACGACCCCGAACTCCTCGCCCGCAACCTCGCTCGGCTCGAAGAGGCCGCGTGGCCGATCTTCCGCAGCGGGCACGTGCCGATGATCGGCGAGTGGGTCGCGCTCCCGGTGCTGCGCGGCGCGGGCGGGAGGACCGTCGCGGACCCCATCGCCAAGGAGGTCATGTATCCGACGGCCGACAGGCTGTTGCACCACTGCGACGCCGTCCTGCGCCTGCCGGGGGAATCCACCGGCGCCGATCAGGACGTCGCCATCGCGCTCTCCCGCGGTCTGGCGGTGTATCACCGTGTCGAGGACATCCCGGGCTACCAAGCCGCATAATGCGTAACTCGACCGCGTGTGACGTTTCTGGGGGAAGGTGAGCCGTGACCGGGAAGGTCTGCGGGATGTGCGGAGGCCCGCTGCCATCGAAAGCGGGTTCGCGCGGGCGCGCGGCCGTCTACTGTTCGGCCGCGTGCCGCCAGCGGGCCTACCGGTCACGGCACGACCCCGCCCCCGACGTGGAAGCCCTCATCGCCGAGGTCGGCCGCGTCGCGAACCGGCTGGCACCCCGGCCGGCGGAAGTCCTCCTCGCCGATCTCACCTCGCTCACCGCCGACGTGGGCAGGCTGCGGCGCATCGCGCAACTGGCGCTCCGGACCGAAGAAGAAAACGTCACACCGGCGCCGGTGACGGAAACCGTGGACGAGGTCGACTTCGCCGGGAGAATCGAGCAGCACCAACGAGAACTGCGCGTGCACTGCTACCGCATGGTCGGGTCCTACGACGACGCGGAAGACCTGGTCCAGGAAACCTTCCTCCGTGCCTGGCGCGGCCGCGAAGGCTTCGAAGGCCGGTCGAGTTTCCGTGCCTGGCTCTACCGCATCGCCACCAACACCTGCCTGGATTTCCTGCGGCGCAACAAAAGGGCCCCACGTCCGTACGATCCGCTGCCCGACGTCGAGCAGCAGGGCGAACCGCCCCAGTTCATACCCTGGTTGCAACCGTTCCCGGACGACTCGGCCGAGATCGCCGAGACCAGGGAAACGATGGAACTGGTCTTCCTCGCCGCCATCCAGCATCTCCCGCCGAAGCAGCGGGCCGTGGTGATCCTCAACGACATCCTCGGCTGGAAGGCCGCGGAGACCGCCGAACTGCTGGAAACCACTGTCGCGTCGGTCACCAGCGCACTCCAGCGCGCCCGTCCCACCCTGCGCGAACGCCTGCCGGAACGCCGCACCGACTGGGCGCGAACGGTCCAGCCGACCGAGGAGGAGCAAACGATCCTGCGGCGCTACATGGCCGCAGCCACGGGCAGCGGCGACAGCCGGGTCATGGCCGAACTGCTGAGGGAGGACGTGCTGGTCACGATGCCGCCGAACCCGCTGTGGTTCTCCGGCCGCGACGTCTTTCTCGACTTCGTCGCCGAGTCCCTCGACCCCGCGTCGCCGACGTACTTCGGCGAATGGAAACACCTCCCGGCCGTCGCCAACAGCCTGCCCGCCGCGGCCGGCTACGTCCGGCGGCCGGGGACCCGGATCTACCGCGCACAGGTGCTCGACGTGCTGCGGATCGAAGACGGGAAGGTCGCGGAGATCACCGCTTTCGAACCGCATTTGTTCCCCGCGTTCGGGTTGCCGCTGACGATCACCTGAGGACCGATGAGATCCACGCCCCTTCCGCGTCTCAACGGTCGAACCCGATCAAGCGGAAGGAACACCCTCATGAACCTCCAGGACAAGAACGCGGTCATCTACGGTGCCGGCGGATCGATCGGCGGCGGTGTCGCCAAGGAGTTCGCCGCGCGCGGCGCCCGCGTCTTCCTCACCGGCCGCCACGAACCGGCGCTGACGAAGGTCGCCGACGAGATCAAGGAGACCGGGGGAGTGGCCGAAGTCGCCGTCGTCGATGCCATGGACGAGACCGCGGTCGACGCGCACGCCGCGTCCGTCGTGGCGGAGGCCGGCAGTCTCGACATCTCCCTCAACCTCGTCCCACGCGGTGACGTCCAGGGCATCCCGCTCGTGGAGATGTCGGTCGAGGACTTCGTCCGCCCGATCACCACGGGCGTCACGACCAACTTCATCACCGCCCGAGCGGCCGCCCGGCACATGATCACGCAGGGCTCCGGCGTGATCCTCGCCCTCGACAGCGGCTCCGCCCAAGGCAGCCCGATGATGGGAGCGACCGGATCGATCGACGCCGCGCTCGACACTTACATCCGCAATCTCGCCGTCGAGATCGGGCCGCACGGCGTCCGCGCGCTCGGCATCTGGGTCGCGGGTATCCCGGAGACCTTCACCCCCGAGAAGCTCTCCGCCGTGTACAACCAGCTGCCGGCGAGCCCGGAGATGATGGCGAACGTCCTCGACGGCCTCACCGAAGCCCGGATGACCAAGCGATCACCGCTTCTCGCCGAGGTCGCCGCCACCCTGGCATTCCTCGCCTCCGACGGCGCGATGGGGATCACCGGCACCTTCGTCAACGTGACCAGCATGTTCCCCAGCTGACCGGAGTTCCGCGAGTACAGCTCGGATCGCCGGGCTGGCCTCGGCGCTGCGGCGCCACGCCGCGTGCACCTCGCGCGTCGGCGGGCGCCGCAACGGCCGGGCCACGAGCCCTTCGCTCAAGGGCGGACGCGCCAGACGCGGGATCAGCGCGACGACCTCACCCGAGGCCACCAGCGACTGCTGCGTGGAGAAGTCGTCGACCAGATGCCGCACGTCGGGCTCCTCGGCCAGACCGGCGAACAGGCGCCGGAACCACTGGTGGCAGACCGTGCCGGGCGGGCTGGTCACCCACGCGTGCCCCGCCAGGTCTGCGCTGTCCAGTGGCGGCTCGGCACGCGCGAGCGGATGCGTCTCGGCCATGACGACGTCGCCGATGTCGGTGTGCACCAGCAGCCGGGACAGGGCAGGGGACAGGGGGACGGGCAGGCCGTCGGCGTCGTGGAGGAGCGCGAGATCAGCCGTCCCGGCCTCGACCGAGTGCAGGGCCTGGTCGGGATCCTGCTCGGTGATGTGCAGCCGGAGATCGGGATGCCGCGACAAGAGCCGCGGATGGATGGGGGCGAGCAGGCCGCGGATACCCGTCGAGAACGCGGCCACCCGCAAGACGCCGCGAGGCGCGCCCTCCGCCACCGACTGGGCGGCCTCGGCACAGCGTTCGAGCGCCTGGAACACCTCCAGGGAGGAGTCGACGACAGCCTGCCCTGCCGGTGTGAGCACGACTCCGCGTCCGGCCGGAGCGAGAACGGGCATCCCGATCTGGCGTTCCAGCCGCTTGATCTGCTGCGACACCGCCGACGCGGTGAAGCCCAGTTCGTCCGCCGCTCGCGCCAACGTCCCCAGAGCGGCCACCGACCGCAGCGCCCGCAGGGCCCCGACCTCGATCATGAAGCCAGACTACGCAATACCGGCCAAAAAGCATCGCTGGACCGCAGATATCGGCCTCGACAGGATCGGCTCCATGACCGAATCGCTCTTCGGCTCCAACCTCGTCGCCATGGTCACCCCGATGGAACCCGGCGGCGCGCTCAGCGAACCCGGCCTCACCGGCCTGGTCGACCACTTGCTCGCCACCGGCTGCGACGGCATCGTCGTCGGCGGGACCACCGGCGAAGCACCCACCCTCACCGACACCGAAGCGACCCGGCTCGTCCACACCGTGGCGGCCCTCGCCGGGAACCGGGCACGCGTGATCGCCGGCGTCGGCACCTACGACACCACCGCCTGCATCCGCCGCGCGAAGGAAGCCGAGGCGGCCGGAGCCGACGCGCTCCTGCTCGTCTGCCCCTACTACTCCAAACCGACGCAGGCCGGAATCGTGGCGCACTGCCGGGCGGTGGCCGACGCCACCGACCTGCCCGTGATGCTCTACGACGTCCCGGCCCGCACCGGAACCGCCCTGGAGGCGGCCACCCTGATCGAACTCGCCCGCCATCCCCGGATCCGGGCCGTGAAGGACGCCAAGGGCGACCTGTTCGAAGCGATGTCGGTCATGGCGCGCAGCCCGCTGGCCTACTACTGCGGCATCGACGAACTCAACCTGCCCTACCTCGCCGCCGGCGCCACCGGGCTGGTCAGCGTCGTGGGCAACGTAGTCGCCGACCGCAACGCCGAACTCATCGGCGCCGTACGCGGGGGAGACCTAGACACCGCGCGTGCGCTCAACGACGCGCTGCTTCCCCTGGCGGACGCGATCATGCGTACCTCGCAGGGAGCGATCATGGCCAAGGCGGCGCTGGCCGACCTCGGCGTCATCCCGCACGCGACGGTCCGGCTCCCGCTGCTCGAATCGCCGCCCGAGCACCTGCGGCGGCTTCGCGACGCCTTGACAGCCCTCGGCACCGGGGTTCTCGTGGGCCCGCTCTCGAGTACATGAAGGGGGCCTTCATGTACTTGGGAGGGCGTGGTGCTGACATCCCTCAGACGCGGCGAAGCCCCCGCGGAGGGAGGTCGCGGGGGCTTCGCCGATTCGTGGTGGGGCTAGCTACTTGTGCCGTGCGTCAGGCGGACCGGGTGGTCCTGCGTCCCTTCAGCTCGGCGAGACGTTCGTTGAGCAGATCTTCGAGCTCCGGGATCGAGCGCCGCTCCAGGAGCATGTCCCAGTGCGTCCTCGGGGGCTTGACCTTCTTCTGCTCCGGCTGCCCGCCGTCCACGATCTCGGACTCGCTGCCGTGCAGCCTGCACTCCCACACCGAAGGGATCTCGGCGTCGTCGGAGAAGGGCACCTCGAACTCGTGGTTCTTGGGGCAGGCGTAGCGCACGGTGCGGCGGGGCGCGAGATCGTGGTTGCGGTCGGTCTCGTAGCTGACCGCTCCCAGCCGGCTTCCACGGAGAACACGGTCGGCCATGATGGGGGTCCTTTCAGTCAGCTCCGGGTGGAGCCAGGGTGATGCTCACCCTATGCAACGACAATGAGGGCCAGAGGATTCCCTGAACAGCATGTCCTTGCTCACGATGAGCTGTGTCACCCGGTGGCAACAGCTTCTCCTAGTAGGAGTGGTTTCGCGCTCTGGCGTGACGTCAATACGGCCATCTTGGTGCGGATATCCCCCAGATGGGCTAGTAGTACGCCTGTCACGTCAACCGTAACTGACCGTGTTGGGCCGAGGTCGGCCCCAGGTCGCCCAGTCGAAAGTGTCGACGGCACAATACCTGATAACGGACCGTGTTCGGTTCGCCCTCAGACGGTGATGTCGATGAAGATTCAACGACCAACTGCTCGGTATCCGCCACCACGACGGTGTCCCCGGCCCGCAACACCTCGCCGTCGGACACCCTCGCGTTGAACCGCCCCGTCTGCCCGCACCAGCACAGCACCTCGACCTGAACGGGCTGCAACTCGTCCGCCAGCTCGAACAACCGCGCGGCCCCCGGGAACAACATGCTCCGGAAATCGGTCGCGATCCCGAAGCAGTACACGTCTATCTGGACGTCATCGGCCAGTTCAGCCAGCTGATCCACCTGATCGGGCGACAAGAACTGGGCCTCGTCGACGATCAAGTAGTCCACATGCCGCCCTGCCGCCCACTGCTCACGCACCAGCAACCGCAGATCGGTCTCGTTCCCGACCTCGATCGCCTTGCGCGTCAACCCGATCCGGCTGGTGATCTGCGGTTCACCGGACCGGTCATGGCGCACCAGCACCATCCCGCGACGACCCTGCCGCGCGTGGTTGTGGTCGATCTGCAACGCCAGCGTCGACTTCCCGCAGTCCATCGGCCCGTAACAGAACTTCAACTTCCCGACGACCGGCACACCCCGCCGTGAACCCGCCACCGGCACCGACGACAACGCGTCCGTGGGATCCGGGCCACTCTCCTTCAGTACGGTCACGACGCTCGACCCTATCGGCACGCTCCGCCGTCACAGCACCGCCGGTGGCCGGTTGCCCGCCGCCTCGATCGCGCGGCGCACCGGCACCAGCCACACGAACACGAAACCGAGCACGAAGAAGATCACCAAAGCGATGATCGCCCACCGGAACGAACCGGTGATCTGCCCGACCGCGGCGAACAACAGGGGACCGAGCCACGACGTCCCGCGCTCACCCACCACGTACAGCG
Organism: Amycolatopsis sp. WAC 01375; assembly: GCF_003947325.1. Lineage (NCBI taxonomy): Bacteria > Bacillati > Actinomycetota > Actinomycetes > Pseudonocardiales > Pseudonocardiaceae > Amycolatopsis > Amycolatopsis sp. WAC 01375. Next base: position 1,896 of record NZ_QHHW01000038.1, on the reverse strand, counting down.
AAAAGTACTGCGCGTCCTTCCCCTCCGGGATCATCTGCCCGAACAACGACCGCGACAACGCGTTCGTTCCACCGAGCACCAGTCCGATCCCGACCGCCACCGCGTAGAACTGCAACGGCTGACCGGCCTCGATGAAGAACGCGAAGCACAACACGACCACCCAGGCCACCAGACTGCCCAGAATCGTCTTCTTCGCCCCGATCCGCGCCGCGATCGCACCGTGGATCATCGCCCCGGCGTAGGCGAGGAACTGGATCACCAGGATCGTGACGATCAGCACCTGCGTGCTGTACTTCAGCTCGTCCTTGCCGTACTGCGCCGACACCGCAACCACCGTCGTGATCCCGTCGGTGAAGACCAGGTAACTGCCGAGGAACGCCAGCGTCAGGGGATACGCCCGCGCCTCCTTGATCGTCTGCTTCAGCTCCTTGAACCCGGCCGTCACCACCGACAGCCCCCGCTCCGCGGACTTCGGCACATGAGTCCGGGGGAGTGCGCGCACCGCGGGGACCGTGAACACCGCCCACCAGATCCCCGACGTCAGGAAACAGATCTGGATCGCCAGATGTTCGCTCACCCCGAAGAAGCCGTGCCCCATGAAGAACCCCAGTTGCAGCGCGAGCGCCAGGCCGCCGCCGAGATACCCGAACGCCCACCCCTTCGACGACACCGCGTCCCGCTCATCAGGCTCCGCGATGTCCACCAGGAACGAGTAGTAGACGACCAGCGCACCGCCGTAACCGATGTTGGCCAGGATGAACGTCCAGACCCCGACCTCCCAGTTCGTCCCCGAGATGAAGAACATCAGCGCCGACGCCACCGCGCCCAGGAACGCGAACCCGCCGAGGATCCGCCGCTTGTGCCTGCTCCGGTCCGCGATCGCGCCGGCGATCGGCAGCACCAGCACCTGCGTCACCGTCGCGATCGACAGCAGATAGCCCCACAGCGAGCCCGCCGGGAAGTGCAGCCCGAACAACGAGACGTCGCAGTTCTGCAGCGTGCTCGAAGCACCACTCGAATCGGTACACGCCCTGTCCCCGTTAAGGGTGAAATTCGCCTTGGCATCCGCGGACGCGATATCGCTCAAATAGAGCGCTCCGAAGACGGTGATGACCGACGAATAGAACGGCGAATTGGCCCAGTCGTAGAGGTACCAAGCCCGCCACACCCGCTTGCGTTCACGGGTCACGGCCACCGTCATGCACTGCTCCTGAAGTCGAGAACGTCGAGGTCAGCGGGAGACTACTGGTCATCGAGCCCACTTGTCCGGCACAAGGCGGGACCGTGTTCGTTTCGACGCGAGACGAACCCTTCCCGGCAACCTCCGCGACCATCGTCGGCGTGTCGCTGCCACGATCCCTGTGTGTTTCATGTGAGGCTGGAGTGCGAGCTGTGACTCTTGTGAAGCATGTGTCCTGTACTTACTGTTCCGCTCATGAGGACCAATCGCCTTCGCACAGCACACCGCGTAGTGGCGAGAACGCTCCTGCTCGCCCTCGCCGTCACGGGTCTGCAGATCGCCACCACCGGATCCGCCGCAGCGGACCCCCACGGCTCCCACTGGGCCAAGCTCCGTATGTGTGAGTCGAGCGGCCGCTACAACATCAACACCGGCAACGGCTACTACGGCGCCTACCAGTTCGACCTGCCCACCTGGCGCAGCGTCGGCGGCCAAGGACGCCCCGACCAGGCCAGCCCCCGCGAACAGGACTACCGGGCCCTCTACCTGTACCGCATGCGCGGCTGGCAACCCTGGGAATGCGCCGGCAAACTCGGCTTCCGCAACGACGGCGACGGCCGCAGCAAACGCGTCCCGTCCTACGACGACTCCGCCTACATCGGCGGGGGAGGACAGCCCGCCCCGCCGCCTCCGCCCAAACCGAAGCCGACCCCGCC